>JBJXFN010000179.1:0-31097 GCA_046155535.1 Burkholderiales bacterium | reverse complement strand
CCCAGTTCGTCTATCACTCCGGACTGATCATGAAGCCAGTCTTCACCGCCGCCAAGAAGAATCCGAAGCGCGTGGTGTTTTGCGAGGGCGAAGACGAGCGGGTGCTGCGCGCTGTGCAGGTGGTGGTGGACGAGGGCCTGGCCCGCCCCATTCTGGTGGCCCGTCCGGAAGTGCTCAATCCCAGGATCGAGCGCTTCGGCCTGCGTATCCGGCCGGATCGGGACTTCGAAATGGTGAATCCGAATTCGGATCCGCGATTTCAGGATTATTGGAAGGAGTACTACGAGCTGGTCCAGCGCAAGGGCGTTTCAATCGACTATGCCAAACGCGAAGTGACCCGGCGCACCACCCTGATCGGCGCGTTGATGGTTCGGCGGGGTGACGCCGATGCCATGCTCTGTGGCGTGCTCGCCGACCATTCCTTGCATCTGGGGTATATCGCCAACGTCATTGGCCTGCGCAAGGGCGTGAATCAATTTGCCGCGATGAACATGCTGATTCTGCCCAAACGCACGCTGTTTATCTGCGACACCTACGTCAACCCGGATCCCACGGCCGAGCAGATCGCCGAAATCGCACAACTGGCCGCCGACGAAGTGCAACGCTTCGGCATCGTGCCCAAACTGGCCCTGTTGTCGCATTCGAACTTCGGCAGCGCCCGCACAGCCTCCGCTATGAAAATGTCCCGGGCACGCGAGATCCTGGAGGCCCGTTCCCCGCAACTCGAAGTGGAGGGGGAAATGCATGGCGACGCCGCATTGGACGAGGATATCCGGCTGCGCCTGTTTCCGAATTCCCGCCTCAAGGGCGAGGCGAACCTCTTGATCATGCCGACGCTGGATGCCGCCAACATCGCATTCAATCTGCTCAAGGTGAGCGCGGGCGAGGGTATTACCGTCGGGCCGATGCTGCTGGGCGCTGCGCGGACGGTCCATATCGTGACACCAACTGCCACGGTGCGCAGACTGGTGAACATGGCGGCACTGGCCTCAGTGGATGCGGCGTCCCGGCCGGGTTGACAAAGAGGGGGCAAGAGCGAAATGACAGAAAAATCAAACCCGGTGGTTTTCGAAGAGCGGCGCGCTGATAACGGCGCGAGGATAGGCATCGCCCGTCTGAACGCCGAGAAATCCCTGAATTCGTTGTCGTTGGACATGATCGACCTGTTGAACGAACGGCTGTCGGCCTGGGCAAAAGACGAAGGCATTGCCCTGGTGGCAATGGAAGCGACAGGCGAGAAGGCTTTTTGCGCCGGCGCCGATCTGCATCAGTTGCACAAGACCATGCTCGCGCACCACGGTTCACCGCGTTGTGATGACGTGTTGGCCAATACATATGCCCTGGGCTTTTTCTCCCGCGAGTACCGGTTGGATCATCTGATCCACACCTATCCGAAGCCGGTTCTGTGCTGGGGACACGGCATTGTCATGGGCGGTGGATTGGGATTGATGTCCGGTGCCAGCCATCGCGTCGTGACAGAGCAATCCCGCGTGGCCATGCCCGAAATCACCATCGGGCTTTTCCCCGACGTGGGCGGCAGTTGGTTGCTCAATCGCGCACCGGGGCGCAGCGGCCTGTTTCTGGCGCTGACGGGCGCACATCTGAACGCGGCCGATACCTTGTTTGCCGGGTTCGCCGACTACCTGATTCCCCAGTCGGGCAAAGAAGGCGTGTTCGCGGCATTGAAGCGCCAGGTTTGGTCGGCGTCGGGCATCGCGAACGGTCGGCTGCTGACCAATCTGCTGCGGGAATTTTCCGCGCCGCGTCCCGCGCCGGGACCTCTTCGCATTCACCTGGATCTGATTGATGATCTGTGCGGTCGCAGTGACTTGGCCGGCATTGTGTCGGCGATCATCGGCGTCGGCAGCGAGGACGCGTGGCTGCATCGAGCTGCGGCCACGCTGGGCGCCGGTGCGCCCGGCAGCGCCGCCTTGTCCCACGCCCTGCTGTATCGCCTGCGGCACCAGTCGCTGGCCGAGGTGTTCCGGGTGGAACTGGTGGCGGCGATGGTCTGCGCCACCCGCCCCGATCTGGCCGAGGGCATTCGCGCCTTGTTGATCGACAAGGACCGCCGACCGCGCTGGCAGCCGGCCACGCTGGCGCAGGTGACACCGGAATGGCTGGAAGGTTTTTTTGCGAGTCCCTGGAACGCCAACAATCATCCGCTTGCCGATCTGGTTGCCTGAAAGCTGCGCCCGACCCGACCGCAATACACTTTCAACACGAAGAATCACGAAGGAAACACGAAGGTGAATCAAATACAATTCGTGTCAATCATCACCGCGTCCTGGTAACTGCCGCCATTGTGGCCAAGGGGCAACATGAGCTTATATCTGTAGTGGAGTGCTCGCGGAGCATATTTTGTTTTGCAGGGATTTCCTTCGTGATCCTTTGTTTCGAGAGAGATTTGACTTTTGAATCCTGAAGGCGATCTGGCGAAATTGATGGCGCATTTTCCCCGCCCGGGAAAAGTGGAATGGATCGGCGTTCGCTCGCAGCGGCGCGCGCCGCTGGTGTCCGTCGCGCAGGTGGAGGCGCTGGCCGGACAGGGATTGTCCGGCGATCACTATGCCTCGAAGAACAACGGTAAGCGACAAGTGACGCTGATCCAGGCAGAACATCTTGTGGTGGTTGCCGGCATGCTGGGCAAGCCGGGAATTCTCCCGGAATGGTTGCGCCGCAATGTTCTGGTTTCGGGGATCAATCTGTGCGCCCTGCGGGATCGGCGCTTTCAGGTGGGCAATGTCGTGCTCGAAGGAGCAGGCACCTGCGACCCCTGTTCGAGAATGGAAGAGGTGCTCGGGGCCGGCGGCTATAACGCCATGCGCGGCCACGGTGGCATCGTCTGCCGGATTCTCACAGGCGGCACGTTGCGGATCGGTGACGCGGTTAGTCCGGAAGTTTCGGTTTGACCGCCAACTGTCCTTGCCGGACACACATCCAATACCCGGCGGATTTCGTATAAAAAGGTTCCGCCCTCATTTACTAAGGAGATGCCTGACGCATGGATACCTATTACCACCCGCACGACCTGGGAAAATTCTCCGAAATGGGGAAGGGCAACAAGGACTTGTGGGAAAAGTTCATGAATTATTACGGCGCGGTGTTCGCGGAAGGTGCGCTCACCGAAAGGGAAAAGGCATTGATCGCGCTGGGCGTTGCACACGCCGTGCAATGCCCCTATTGTATCGACGCCTATACTCAGGCCTGCCTGGAAAAAGGCTCGAACGTGGAACAGATGACCGAAGCGGTGCATGTGGCCTGCGCGATCCGCGGCGGCGCTTCGCTGGTGCATGGCGTGCAGATGCGCAGTGTGGCGCAGAAGCTGTCGATGTAGAGGTCGCGTTCCTCAATTGATGGAGAAAACCGGATGGGATTGACGCTGTTATCGCAACGCAGCCCGCTGGCGTCCAGCGTGGATCAGTTGCAGAGGTTGGGCGCGACAAAATCGTGTCCGCCGTTCGAAGAAAAAATGTCCGCCGCCGGACTGGCCCCGCTCTATGCAACAGGCCTGTCGGTGTTCCAGGTCAATGTCGGCAAGTTCTGCAACCAGGCCTGCCACCACTGTCACGTGGATGCGGGTCCGGACAGAACAGAGCAAATGTCACGGGAAACCGCGGAACTGTGCATCCGTGCCCTGTCGCGCACCGATATCCCGACGCTGGACATTACCGGCGGCGCGCCCGAATTGAATGCCAATTTTCGCTGGCTGGTCGAGCAGGCAACATCGCTCGGGCGGCATGTCCTGGATCGCTGCAATCTGACCGTGCTGCTGCTCAAGCCGCAGGCCGACCTGGCGGATTTCCTGGCCAGGCATCGCGTGGAAATTGTGGCTTCGCTGCCGTATTTCCAGGCCGCGCAAACTGATGCGCAACGTGGAGATGGCGTGTTCGAAAAGTCCATCCTTGGACTGCAAATGCTCAACCGGCTCGGCTACGGCGCGCAAGGCAGTGGATTAAAACTGAATTTGGTGCACAACCCCGTCGGGGCTTTTTTGCCCGCGAAACAGAATGCCGCCGAAACACAGTTTCGCCGCGAGTTGCAACTCCGGCACGGCATTGTGTTCAACAATCTTTACACCATCACCAACATGCCGATCAGCCGTTTTCTGCAATTCCTGATCACCAGCGGCAACTATGAGGGATACATGGAGCGGCTGGCCAATGCGTTTAATCCCGCAGCGGCGGCGCAGGTGATGTGCCGGTCGATGATATCGGTCGGCTGGGAAGGCACACTTTACGATTGCGATTTCAACCAGATGCTGGACATGCCGGTAAACCACGGCGCGCCTTCCCACGTGCGGAATTTTGATGCGGCGAAATTAACCACGCGGCGCATTTCCACCGCCAACCATTGCTACGGCTGCACGGCAGGCGCGGGATCGTCGTGCGGAGGTGCCGTGGTCTGAAGGGGCGGTTTCCCGGTTTCGAGGTCCTCAGTTCTTCGGCTCCAACGATTCCAGCGGCACGTTTTCCCAGTCCATTTCGTCCGTCGGCGGTCTGATGCCCGCGATCTGCCTGGCGCGCGTGATGTGCTGCATGGCGGGTTTGTCCTGTTGCACCCAGCAATATCGCTTGGCGTCCAGAATCACTCCCGCAAGGTTTGCCTTTTGGGACTCGGTGAGTTTGACGTTCATGAGGTCATCGGCGAGCAGACGCAATTGTTCCTGACAGCCCGCTCTGGCAGCGGAAGCCAGGGACAAGAACAACAGGAATGACACGACCAGACGTCTCATGGTTGGTGCAGAGTTGATCGGGCCGTGCCGCGGCCCAGTCCCCAGCCGGTTCCGGTGCGCAACGATCGCGGCACCGGCAACCGGAAGGGTCGCTTATTTGAGTTCCAGAACTTTCATTGCCTTTTCGAGAACGTCCACGGATTCCTGGTGCTTGCCGGCCTTGTGCAAGGCCTCGCCTTCGGCCCGCCATTTTGTGACATCCGCCATCTGGGCCGCGGTAAGGGAAGGTTTCTTGGCGAGTGCCTCGTCAATTTTCTTCATATCCATCGGGCAATGCGCTGCAAACGCGGTGCCAGCCACACTGAACAGAATCGCTGCAATAAACGGACGAAAATTCATTTGGACCTCCTGAAAATTAATCGTTAACGAGCCCTTGAAGGCCCGGTGAGCCAGATTCGCCGCAACGGTCAAGGGAGTGCCTGCAATTGTATACCGCGCCGGGCGCTAAAATACCCACATTGTCCCGTTCGGAACCCCGACCGACGTGCCTTCCCCTGAATTGACCCGCGACTGGCTGTTAAGCCGCCTGAACAGCGGACAGCGACTTCCCGAAGACGCCAGTATTCCCCGTTTTCGCCATCCTCCCGAGAACACCCCGGTTCCGGCGGCGGTCCTGGTGCCGGTCATCAACCAATCCGGCGGACCGACTTTGTTGTTCACCCGGCGCACAGCGCATTTGCAGGATCATGCCGGACAGATCAGTTTTCCGGGCGGTCGCGCCGACCAGGAGGATGCCGACCGCATTGCCACCGCCCTGCGCGAAACCGAGGAGGAAATCGGTCTGGACCGCCGGCACATCGAAATTCTCGGGAGTTTGCCGGACTATGACATCCTGACCGGCTTTCGCGTGACACCGATTGTGGGCTGGGTGGAGCCGCCGTTCGAAATTCGCACGGATCCCTTTGAAGTGGCCCAGGTCTTCGAAGTGCCATTGGCGTTTTTTCTCGAACCGGGCAATCACCGGCGCCACAATGACGTCGTCAAGGGGCGCGTGCGTCATTATTATTCGATGCCTTATGGGGAGCACAATATCTGGGGCGCCACGGCCGGCATGGTGTATTCCTTTTATCAAATCCTCACGGGCGGCACGTGAACTTGCGGGGCTGATGCGCGCATGTCCAAGAGCAAGGCGCCGGTTACCACGGCAGTGCGCGAATTGCGCGCACACTCAGTTGCATTCACGGATCATCTCTACCAGTACGAGGAAAAGGGCGGCACCGCGGTGTCCGCCCGGGAGCTGGGCGTGGACGAACATGCGGTGGTTAAGACCCTGGTGATGGAGGACGATTTGCATGATCCCATGGTGGTGCTGATGCATGGCGACCGGAAAGTCTCGACCCGCGAGCTGGCCCGCCACATCGGGGCAAAGACCATCGTGCCCTGCAACCCGGAAACCGCGGCCCGGCACACCGGGTATCTGGTCGGCGGTACATCGCCTTTCGGCACCCGCAGAAAAATGCCGGTCTACATGGAGGCGTCTATCCTCGATCTGCAAAAAATTTTCATAAATGGCGGCAAACGCGGGTATCTGGTGGGCATTGCGCCGAAGGATGTGGTGCGGATCCTTGCGCCAACACTGGTGAACGTGGGAATCGAGGAGGTGTGATCGGTGAACGCGTCGTTCTCATCGCCTTCCTTCTCATCCCATTAGAATTCTCCCGCTCACGGCTCACCGTTCTCTCATCGCCGATCACCGAGTTTCAATCATGGAAATCGTTGCCCTAGTTGTGGTGTTGGCTGCCGGCTGGTTCTGGTCGGACAGCATGCGTGCTCGGGAGGTGGCAATTGATGCGGGCCGGCGTGCCTGTGACGCGGAGCAAGTGCAGTTTCTGGACTGGTCGGTCGCGCTGCGGAAAATCCGCCTGAGTCGCGATGACGAAGGTCGAAGAAGGTTGCAGCGTACATACGAATTTGAGTTCAGCGACACCGGCAACAATCGACTGCGTGGCAGTGTGACGCTGATCGGCCGGCAATTGCTGGCGCTGAACCTGCCGACCTCGGTGGCCAATCCAGGCGAACTGACGCGCCTTCACTGAGCCGCGCGGCACCAACGCCGGGGATCGAAGTTGCGGCGAATTGCAGTAAAGAGGGCGCTGTAAATGACGTAATAGTCCGCATGAAAACGCAAAGCGGTCCGGTCGCGAGGGTGGCCCTCGGAAAAGCCATGTGGCATCATGGCTTTACCGAATTACAACGGTGGGAGAGGGCGATGACCGACGAGCATCATGCGCAGGAGTTGGCAATGCTGCGCTCCGAGATCGAAATCCTGATGAATGAACGACAGTCCTTACTGCGTGCGACCGGCGCTGCGGCGGTGTTCGTCGCCAATCTGGACAGCGAAGCACTGCCCGAGGCGGCTTACGCTGTTGCCGACGCACTTGCGCAGGCGTTGAACGAATTGCCCGAGGACACGCTGCGCGATGCGCTTGAACTGGTTCGACCTTCCGCGGAAGAAAATCGCGCAGCCGACCAGGAGGCCTGACGGGACTTAGTGCAGGGGTTGCCGACCGGGAATTTCATGTTGATGGCCTCTCCGAATCCCCAGCCAAAGGTGGGCTTGATCCTGACGGGCGGCGGCGCGCGTGCGGCCTATCAGGTCGGCGTTCTCCAGGCGATCGCAGAGATGCTGCCGCGCGGAACAGCCAATCCTTTTCCGATCATCTGCGGGACCTCTGCAGGCGCCATCAATGCGGCGGCTGTAGCGGCGGGTGCCAACGATTTTCACCGGGCGGTGAGCCGGCTGTTGTTGGTATGGAGAAATTTTCATGTCGCGCAGGTCTACCGGGCGGATTTCGTCGGTGTGTTCGGGCAGGCGGCCAAATGGCTGCTGTCGCTGCTGGTGGGGGGGCTGGGTAAACATTCCCCGGTCTCGCTGCTGGACAGCGCTCCTCTGGCCAAACTGCTGGGAAAATATCTGGAATTTGGCGGCATCGGAACAAGCATTGAGACGGGTGCCTTGTATGCCGTGTCGGTGACGGCATCCGGGTATTCATCGGGCCAGTCGGTGAGTTTTTTCCAGGGTGCAGCGGGAGCAGAAGGTTGGCGCCGGGCGCGGCGCATCGGCGTGTCCACTTCCATCGGATTGGAGCATCTGATGGCTTCCAGTGCGCTGCCCTTCATTTTTCCGGCAGTGCGCATTCATCGGGAATATTTCGGTGACGGTTCCATGCGACAAGTCGCGCCAATCAGTCCAGCATTGCACCTGGGCGCGGAACGGGTATTGGTCATCGGCACCGGCCGCAGGCTGGACGAGGAAGGCCCTGAGCGCGAAAAGACCAATGGTTATCCCACGCTTGCGCAAATTGCCGGTCACGCCCTGAACAGCATTTTCCTGGATGGTCTTGAACTGGACATCGAACGCATGCAGCGCATCAACAACACGGTGCGCATCATTACTCCGGAACAACGGGCGTTGCACAACCTGTCCCTCCGGGAAGTGAATGTTCTGGTTTTATCGCCCAGCCAGGAAATCGACAAGATCGCGGCAAAGTTTGCGTATTCGTTGCCCCCTGCGGTGCGCTTTCTGCTGCGCGGCATCGGTGCCACCCGCCGCGGTGGTTCCACGCTGGTCAGTTATCTGCTGTTTGAGCGCGGATATTGCCGTGCGCTGATGAATCTGGGCTACCAGGATGCCCATGCTCGGCGCGATGAAATTCTGGCCTTCGTCGGAGTCGGTGCACTGGCAGCGACCGGGTCAGCCTGAGGCCCGGATCCATCCGGGTTCGCCATGCAGGAAACCGGGATTGGGCGGCCAATGGCCGCCAATTCTGCAGATCACTCTGCGGGTCTGTGGCGTAGCCTGAGATTTTTCTGCTTCATTTTCCCTGCATGGCCGAGGCCAAGAATCAGCCACCCTCCGCAGTCGCGCGCGAAACCCTGATACGGCTCGCGCAACAACGCCTTGCGCCCACGCCTGACCACTATGCCGAAATCTACAGCCAGATCTCCGGCACCGAAGAGGGTGCCTGCCTAAGGGCGCCGAAGCTGCTTGCCGAATTGGCGGCGGCACTCGACAAGGGCGAGGGCCCCGTTGCCCTGGCGGCCAGGCAATTTTCCCAGAAGGTTGCCCAGGCAAAATGGGACGAAGCTGCCATCGCGCTCAATGGTTTGTTGCAAGTGATGGGGGAGGCACCTGACACTGACTGGGGAAAATTGATCCGCGATCTGTTGGCGGCAATGGAAACGCGCCACACCGGCATAACAGCTGCGCGCAAGCAGGCGGCGGTCGCGCACGTCACCCGCCTGTTCCGCCGGGAGCCGCGCAAGGTGCACGAAAAACTCTCGGCGCTCGTTCAGTCCTGGGGCGAGCCAGCCAGCGCGGGCCAGGCTGGGGCTGCGCAAGCCGAGCCGATGGTAACCAGTGAATCTCCCGCCGCTGCGGCGGGGAAGGATGCCGAACAGGGGGGCGCTGGCGGAACGCCGACCGCGGTGACTGCAACGCATTCCCAGAGTGAAGCGCTATCCCGCGAACTCGCCAGCCTGATCACTCTGCTTATCGAAAACGTGGGCGAACTGGTGGCGGATGATCAGTGGCTTGCCGGTCAGGTGGCGCGCGTGCGTGAACTGATGTCCGGTCCGGTTAGCCCGCTCACGGTCCGGGCGGCGCACCGGGCAATGCGCGAACTGATCTACCGTCAGGGCGTGCTTCATCATTCCCTTGCCGAAACGCGCGTCGCACTGAAGGAAATGATCACCCTTTTTATTTCCCGACTGGGCCGGATGGTGGATACCACATCGGATTTCGGTCAGGAAATGGAAACATTGACGAAGGAAATCGAATCGACCAATGATTTTTCCCAACTTGGGCGACTGGTGCGCGAGGTTGCGCAGAAAAGCCGTAACGTTCAGGCGGAAATCATCCGCACGCGAGACGAACTGCTCGCAGAGCAGGCGCGGGCGGCGGAAAATCTTTTGAAGGTGAGGATGCTGGAGGATGAACTTGATGCGCTCAGTCAGCGGGTCAATGAAGACGCTTTGACGGCGGCGCTTAACCGCCGCGGCCTGGACCGGGCATTCGAAATCGAAAGCGCTTGCGCCGCGCGCGATGACAGGCCGATGACGCTTGCGCTGTTGGACGTGGACAATTTCAAGGCGCTGAACGACCGGCTCGGTCACGGCGTGGGCGACGCGGCGCTCCGACATCTGGTCGATTGTGTGCGCGACGCGATTCGACCCGCCGACGTGGTGGCCCGTTTTGGGGGGGAAGAGTTTGTCATTCTCCTGCCGAACGCAGATCTCGATGCGGCGGGGGAAGTGATGCAGCGGGTGCAGCGTGCGCTCACCCGCCGCTTTTTCCTGAACAACAACGAGAAAGTCCTGATCACATTCAGCGCGGGGATCGCGCTCTGGCAAAAAGGCGAAGCCCAGGAACAGATCATCGCGCGGGCCGATGCGGCTCTGTATCGGGCCAAGAAGGCGGGCAAGAACCGGGTCGTTGTTGCCGAGTCTGCAACCTGACACGAGGTGACGTCCCGCGCACGTTTGCTTCCGAATTCGTCAACGCCGGTGGCATTTTCGGCAAGTTTGAATTTGCACCCTGGCGTCCGGCGCTGATCGCAGCGCCTGGCTGGCTGGGGAGTCACTTGTGAACTCCGGCAACGATGCTTGGACGTGGTGTGCGGAGACTTCCTTGGCCCTCTTGGCCGCAGGCGTCAATCTGACGATTGAAGAGGCCCAAGTTCCCGTTGCCAAATCCGTCACGGAGGAGTGTCTAGGGCACAGATTTTCCACGCTGGGCGTCGAATTCCCGGCACCAGACCATGAATTTTCCGCACGAAGCACGCAGGATGTAGAAGTATTTCAAGAAATAAATGCGCCATGCCGTTGATTCTTGTAAGAACTCGCAACTATTTGTACGCCTGCAGGAAGTTGGCCGCACAGGCATGCCATTTGCAATATTGGCTTTTGGTTACGCGTTCCGATTTAATTGAAATTCGACGAGCTGATCATGAAATCAGGACTTGCTCTGGTTCTGGACCTGCATCCGGACCGAACGCCACGCGAATTGGCCACAGCGTTTCCGCATATTCTGGATCGTATTGGCTTGCTTTGGGGAACGCCGGAACTCGACACCTATTTTCAGCATTTGATGCTGGACGACCGGGGGAACCGGTCGGGATTTCCTCCCGAAGTCATGCGGGAACTGGCTTTCCTCTTTGAGTTGTCGATCAAGTATCGGGCGCAAGGCATCGGGATTCGCAAAACGGATCCCTGGGATTTGTTGGCAAAGAGTT
The DNA here is from genome assembly GCA_046155535.1 of Burkholderiales bacterium. GTDB lineage: Bacteria > Pseudomonadota > Gammaproteobacteria > Burkholderiales > JACQAP01 > JACQAP01. The sequence continues at coordinate 20,129 of JBJXFN010000179.1, read as the reverse complement.
CGGACAGGCGTTGAATGCACAAGGGTCTTTTTGCCATGTACGGCAAATGATATCCTTGGCAGACTAAAGCGAAAGGACTTGGACCCCATGCATCACCAAATGCCAGCCGCTGCCAGAGAAACAGGGAAAGGAATGCCATGAAATCCGGATTGACTTTGGCTTTGCACATCGACCCGGAGAATTACCCGGTCAATCTTGCATCGAAGTATCCGAGGATCCTGGATCGTATTGCACTGCTTTGGGGAACCCCCAATCTGGAAAAATATCTCCAGGAATTGATTGTGGATAGTCGTGGCAACCGCGCAGGTTTTCCGCCGGAAGTCATGCTGGAGCTGGGTCGTGTGCAGGACCTCACGATGAAATATCGTATTCAGAATTCCGGACCCGAGAAGCGCGATCCTTGGGAGACCGCGAAAGTGTACTGATTCCCGAAGTTTTGGTGGCCCCCGGTAGGCGGTGGTGCCGAACACAAACAGGCGACAAGGTGTCGCCTGTTTTGTTTTGCGGATGAGACAATGCGCCTTCGAAAATGAAAATCCACTGACAGGAGTCGCCGTCCCATGCGCGCCGCTGCATACGAAAAAACCGGTCTTGCCCATGAAGTTCTGAAAGTCATCGAAGTGCAAACGCCGCGGCCCGGCCCCGGGGAGGTGCGGGTCAAAATCCAGTGGTCGGGTGTTAATCCCTCTGACGTGAAATCCCGCGCCGGGATGCGGGTCAAGACCCTGGCTTTCCCGAGAATCATTCCGCATAGCGACGGCAGCGGGGTCATCGACGAAATCGGCGCTGGTGTGCCAAAAGATCGGATTGGGGAAAGCGTCTGGGTCTGGAATGCTGCCTGGCAGCGCCCGTTTGGCAGCGCTGCCGAATATGTCGTGCTGCCGGCGCATCAGGCGGTGCGGCTGCCGGCGGGAACTTCCCCGGAAGCTGGTGCGTGTCTCGGTATTCCTGCCTGGACCGCCTACCACGCAGTACGCGTTGATGGCGGCGTCACAGGCCAAAGCGTGCTGATTGCGGGTGGCGCGGGCGCGGTGGGCCACTATGCCATTCAGTTCGCGAAACTGGCCGGGGCAAAACAGATTCTGGCCACGGTGAGCGGCGCCGAAAAAACCGCTGTGGCAAAAGGCGCCGGGGCACACGCCACTGTGAACTACAAAAGCGAAGATGTCGTCGCCCGTGTCAAGGAACTGACAGGAGGCCGGGGCGTGGATCGCGTCATCGAAGTGGACATGGCCGGCAACATGAACCTCGATCACCAGATCATCACGCCTGATGGCAAGATCGTGGTCTACGGCAGTAATGCGGCGGAGACACCGGTGCCGTTTTTTCCGATGATTGTGAAGAACATCGGTATGCGGTTTTTCATCGTTTACAACCTGAGCCAGCGGGACCGGGAACAGGAAACCCACGAGCTGCTCGACATTCTGGAAAAGAAAGTGCTCACCCACCACATTGCCGCGCGGCTGCCTCTGGAGAAAATCGCCGACGCGCATGTACTGGTGGAGCAGGGCAAGGTGATCGGCAACGTGGTGGTGTCCATACCTTGATCATCAGTTGCATGCCGGTGATTCGTCGAGGAGGTGGACGCCTTTTCGCGGGCCTGGTTGGCAGGAGACAGGTGTCGGCCAGATTGCTTCAGGTGCTCAGCTTAAAGCCTTCATAATTTCTGGTGGCGACATCGGCGCAGATTCCGCGGTAGACCGTCATGCCTCCCGCGTAAGGCATGAAGACCCGTGGCTTGCCTGGAATGTTTGCGCCCAGATACCAGGAGTGTTTGGCCTGCGGCAGCACGGTGGCGTCCGCGGCGGCGTTGACCTTTGCCACCCATTCCTCCATCGCTTTTTCGCTGGCCTCGATACGGGTGAATCCCTGGCGGCGCATGTGGACGATGCAGTCGGTGATCCACTCCACGTGCTGCTCGATAGCAACGGGCATGTTGCACAGGACGGACGGGCTGCCGGGCCCGGTGATCGTGAAGAGGTTTGGAAAGCCCGCCACTTGCAGGCCCAGATAATTGCGCGGGCCCGCTTCCCACGCCTTACTGAGGGTCAGCCCGTCGCGGCCTCGAATGTCCATGCGCAGCAGCGAGCCGGTCATGCCATCGAAGCCGGTGGCGAAAACAATGATATCCAGCGGGTATTCGGCGTCACGGGTGCGAATGCCCGTGGCTGTGATGGCCTCGATGGGCGCCGCGCGGACATCTACCAGTTTTACGTTGCTGCGATTGAAGGTCTCGAAGTAATCCGTGTCGATGGGGGGGCGCTTCGCGGCGTAGGGGTGGTCGATGTCGGCGAGTTTTTCGGCAGTGGCCGGATCCTTCACGATCTGTCGGATTTTGGCCTTGAGAAAATCGGAAGCGGTTTTGTTCGCTGCGTTGTCCGTGACCAGATCCTGAAAGGCTCCTCGAAAGCGCAGGCCGCCGGTCTCCCAGGCTTTTTCGTACACCGCCCGGCGTTCCTCGGCCGGGACTTCCAGTGCCAAGCGCTCCGAAATTCTGAAGGGATGGCCGTTTGGCGTCGAACGCGTCACTTCGCGGATTTCGTCGATGTTCTCCCGGATGTATCGCTTGAATTCCTCACTCAGGGGACCATTGCGCGCTGGCACGCTGTAGTTCGCGGTACGCTGGAAGACCGTCAGATGCGCGGCCGTTTCGGCGATCACCGGCGCGGCCTGAATGCCGGTGGAACCGGTGCCGATTAGTCCCACGCGCTGGCCGGCGAAATCGACCCCTTCGTGCGGCCATTGCCCGGTGTGAAACCAGCGACCCCGAAAGGTGTCGAGGCCGGGGATGTTTGGGACATTCGCCGTGGAAAGGCAGCCGACCGCCGTGATCAGGTAGTGCGCCGAATATTTTTCGCCGGATTCAGTGGTCACGCGCCATCGATTGGCCGATGCGTCGTAATGCGCAGAAGTGACCCGTGTATTGAAGCGGATGTCCCGCTTCAGATCGAAGCGATCGGCGACAAAGTGCAAATAGCGCAGTATTTCCGGTGGTGCGGGATATTTTTCCGACCACTCCCAATCGCGCATCAACTCGTCTGAAAACGTGTACCAGTAAGAGTGGCTTTCGGAATCGCAGCGCGCGCCCGGGTATCGATTCCAGTACCAGGTGCCGCCGATGTCGCCACCCGCCTCCAGCACCTTGACCGAGAGCCCCACCCGGTCGCGCAGGCAAAGCAACTGGTAAAGACCGGAAAATCCGGCGCCGATGACCAGCGCATCGAAGTCGTGGGTGGCGGGGGACTTGCCTTCCGGCGTTTGCGTTATGACTTCTGAACTTGCCATCGACATCCCTGAATTTGCCGTGTTTCCCAAGCGGGCCGCACAACGACCGTGGACCGCAATCATACCGTGCAGCGCCGGCCGATGTTTCGGTCCCAAGGGCGTTTTTGCCGCTTCCATGCATGATAGGCAGGGCTAAACTGTCGGTCCAGCCGGATGGGGAAAACATGCCGGACGTTCAACAATCAATTGCAATGGGAGCCGCCATGCTGGAACTCCGACCCAACTGTGAATGCTGCAACAAGGATCTGCCGCCCGAATCGCGTGAGGCGCGGATTTGTTCCTTTGAATGTACCTTTTGCGCCGATTGTGCTGAGCGGGTGCTGGGCGGGAAATGTCCGAATTGCGGGGGCGAGTTGCTGATCCGGCCGCGGCGCCCTGCCGAAAAGCTGGCAAAGAATCCGGCCGCTACCGCACGCGTTTACAAACCGGCGGGCTGTGGAAAATCCGGATAAGAATGCTTGCGTGTGCGCCGGCTGATTTCACGGCTTTTGTTCTTTTTCAAGGAATGCCGTGCAGCGTAGAGCGAGCGGATTTTCGCGGGATGCATCCCTGCACCGATTGGGGCATGGCGCCCGTGCGGTGCGCCATTGCAGAAGCTAAACCCGGGGCATTGGGGCGCTGATGCAGCACTGGCGCGCAGTGGCCCTGGGTACCGCTGATCAGATACTCGCTCCGTGGGGAGCGTAACCTACACCTGCCCGATGAAATCCCGCTTGCCCACGTCTGCGCCGAAGTTGCGCAGGATGTCGTAGGCGGTGGTGGTGTGAAAAAAGAAGTTGGGCATCACGCTGTGCAATAGGTAGGGCTGGCCTTTGTAGGTCACGGGATTGCCGCCGACCTTCACATGGATGTCGCGATTTTCCGAGCCGTCAATCTGCTCGGGCTTGAAGGTCTTCAAGTATTCGATGGTCCGGGCAATCCTGGCCTTGAGGTCATCGATGGACTTCTCGGTGTCTTCCCAGTTGGGCACTTCCAGGCCGGCGAGCCGCGTTGGCGCGCCCTTGCCGAAGTCGCAGGCGATTTGCACCTGGCGGAGCAGGGGAAACATGTCCGGCGCGAGGCGCCAGCCAAGCAGGATAGCCTGGTCGACCTTTTTCACGACGAGGTGGGCCGCCCCCTTGTCGAGAATGCCCGAGAGGTTGCCCAGGGTCTTTATGAATACCGGTACGGAAGCCTGATACATGGATAGGGCCATTTTTCGCTCCTGAATTTCAATGTGAGCGTCCGGAGGATTCCGAGCGCGATGACTTCCGTCCGTCGCCGGTATGCTGCCGCCAGCTTTATGACTGGGTGCAAGTATAAGTGAATATGTGTCTTCGGGCGCTAGTCCGGAAAGCCTGCCCGCTGAATCTTCGCCGCGCATCCTGGACGAATAGCAGTCTCCGGTAAAATGCGGGTTCCAGTCTCTTCGCACGCGCCCACATGTCTTTCCTCTCGTTACTGGCCACTTTGCTCATTGAACAACTGCGGCCGATGAACCCGCGATCTGTGGTGTTTCGCTGGTACACACACTTCGTTCACTCTCTCGGGGTTCACTACAACGCTGGAGAAAAAAACCAGGGGACCATCGCCTGGTGTCTGGGAGTCCTGCCCTGGGTGTTGGCGTCATGGGTGGTGTACTGGTATCTGAGCGACATCAACGTCGGACTCGGCTGGGCGTGGAATGTGGCGGTACTGTATCTGACGCTGGGTTTCCGCCAGTTCAGCCACGCCTTTACCGAAATCTCCGAGGCCTTGCGGGACGGAAATCTGGACAAGGCGCGCAGGGCGTTGTCTGACTGGCGCGGCGACTCGGCAGAGGAATTCAACGGCAACGAAATTGCCAAAGTCGCCATTGAGGAAGGCCTGATTGGCGCCCACCGCCACGTGTTCGCCATAGTGTTCTGGTTTCTTGTGCTGCCCGGGCCCTCCGGCGCGCTGCTCTACCGGCTGGCCGAGATTCTGGATCGCAAATGGGGCTCGCGTCCGCAGAAGGACTTCGGAAACTTTGGTGTCTTCGCTCGGCAGGCCTTTCAAATTCTCGACTGGATTCCGGTTCGCCTGACAGCGCTGGGTTTCGCGATTGCGGGAAATTTCGAGGATGCGGTGCATTGCTGGCGCTCGCAGGCGATGACCTGGGCCAATTCCGAACAGGGCGTGGTGCTTGCGAGTGGAGCAGGGGCGCTCGGGGTGCGGCTTGGTGACACCCTGCATCATCACGGCACGGTCAGTTTCCGGCCCGAAATCGGGCTGGGAGACGAGGCCGATGCAAACACCATGATCAGCGGGGCAGCCATGATCTGGCGCGCGTTGCTGTTGTGGATGCTGGTACTTCTGCTGGTCACACTTGCCTACTGGGTCGGCAATTAACTGCGCCGATTCAGCCGTAGCGTTTTCCCGCTTCGTTCTCGCGGATGAACTTGCGAAAGGCCTCCAGCCGGCGCGGGTCGATGGTGCTCTGTTCGACCGCTGATGCCACCGCGTAATTCAATGCGTGGCTTTCTGCGCGAGGAATGCACGCCAGCCGCCGAGTTTCGAAATCTCTTCGGCGCCGTGCACGGCCCAGTTTTCGCAGATGAAGCCCTGCACCCATTCGCCATTTTGGAGTTCGACCTGGCCGATGCCGAGTGGCGAAGGGATGCCGGCCACGAATGAACCGTACGCGCTGAGCGGCAGTCGCCATACTTCGAGTTCGATTGCGCTGCCGTGCTTGGTGTCGCGCACCATGCCCGGTTTCGGCGGGACGGTCCCCGGCAGGGCGAACAGGCGGTAGCGCGCGCTGGTGCGGGTCGCTTTTTCCAGCCGCGCGCCACGCTCGGTGAGTTGATGATTGAGCGGCAGCCCCGACAGGTGTGCGCCGACCACCGCGACGCGCACGATGTCTCCGGCGAAAGCGACGGGTTCCGGCGGCGGCAGCGTTTCGTCGAGCGCGCCAAGTTTGAGGCCGGTGAGCTGATGGAAACGTTGCGCGAGGTCGGCAAGCAAGAGGTCGCTGCCCGACGGCCCGATCAGCGTGATTCCGCTGGGTAGCCCGTCCGGGCGCATCGACGCGGGGACAGCGCAGGCGGCAAGGTCGAGAAGGTTCACGAAGTTGGTGTAGTGCCCGAGCCTGCGATTGTTCAAGAACGGTTCGGCGAGTGCTTCCGCGATGGTGTAGGCGGTGGGCGCGGTGGGTACCAGCATGACGTCGGCGCGGTTCCACAACTGCGCGGCCGCTTTTCTCAACGCCTCGATTCGGGTCAGGCCGGCAAACAGGTCCGCGGCCGAATACTTCGTGGCGCCTTCGATGATCCTGCGCACCACCGGATGCACCTGGTCGGCGTGTTTTTCGAAGAATGGCCGGATGGCGGCGAGCCGTTCTGCCACCCACGGGCCCTCGTAAAGCAGTGAGGCCACTTCAAGGTATATCGAGAAGTCGATGCGGACGGGTTTTCCACCGAGACTTTCGAGTCGGTCCACGGCTTCGTTGAAAGCGTGCAGGGCATGGGCATCGCCATGGAATTCGAGTTGCTCGGGGAGCGCGAAGGTGAAACGCTCCGGTAGAGGCGGCGCCGAGAGCTTCAGGTCGCGCGACCACGGATCGGCGGAATCGTGACCGCGCGCCGCGTTGAGCACCGCAACCGCGTCCGGTACGGTGAGCGCAAAAACCGATACGCAGTCCAGGGACTGGCAGGCCGGCAGCACGCCGTGTGCGCTGATGAGGCCACGGCTCGGTTTCATTCCGACAATGTTATTCAGTCCGGCCGGTACCCGGCCCGAACCTGCCGTATCTGTTCCGAGCGAAAAGCTGACCTTGCCGCGGGCCACTGTGACCGCCGATCCGGAGCTCGATCCACCAGAGATATATTCCGGGCGGAATGAATTGGGCACTGCGCCGTGAGGCGAACGAGTGCCGACCAGCCCGGTGGCGAACTGGTCCATGTTGGTCTTGCCGACCAGAATGGCGCCGGCCGCCTCGAGTTTCTCGACCACCGTGGCGGAGCGTTCGGGAACGTAGGAGAACGCCGGACAGGCTGCCGTGGTCGGCATGCCGGCAACATCGATGTTGTCCTTGACCGCGAACGGAATGCCATACAGCGGCAGGCGGGAGATGGCGCGCGGGTCGTCGCGCAGCGTCTGTTCGAGCTGCCGGGCGCGACGCAGGATTGTGTCGGGCGTGACCTTGCAGATCCAGGCGCAGGCCCAGGCAGCATCGTCCGCGGCGAGCAGGGATTCCACGACCGCGGTCGGGGTGCGTTTGCCCAGCCGATAGTCGGCGAGGAGCGAAGAGATGGTCATCGACACTGCTTTCCCCCTTGTGGCATCTTGTATACCATTGAGTATACCTACGGACGCCGGGCAGAATTCACCACTGCGCGGCGATAATGATGCAAGCGAGGCCACATGGCGAATATCGCAATCGAAGCGGAACCGTACGAGATCGAATTCGACCAGAAAACGACAGCCCTGCTGATCATAGACATGCAGCGGGACTTCGTCATGCCCGGCGGGTTCGGCGAGGCTCTGGGCAACGATGTCACGCCGTTGCAGGCAACCATCGCACCGACCGCGCGGGTGCTAGAGGCTGCGCGCAAGCGTGGAATGCTGGTGATACATACCCGCGAAGGTCATCGGCCGGACCTCACCGATTGCCCGCCTTCCAAGCTGATTCGCGGTCGGGGCAAGACGAAAATCGGCGATCCCGGCCCGATGGGGCGCATCCTGGTGCGCGGCGAGGTCGGCCATGACATCGTGCCGGAACTGTATCCCCGGGCCGGCGAGCCGGTAATCGACAAACCTGGCAAAGGCGCGTTCTACGCCACTGACCTCGAACTGATCCTGCGCGACCGCGGTATCAAGACGCTTATCGTCTGCGGCGTCACGACCGAGGTGTGCGTCAACACCAGCGTGCGGGAAGCCAACGACCGCGGCTACGAATGCGTGGTGCTGTCCGATTGCGTCGGGTCATATTTCCCGGAGTTCCAGAAATCCGCGCTGGCGATGATCAAGGCACAGGGCGGAATTTTCGGCTGGGTATCGGACTCAAGGCGCGCGCTGGCCGCCATCGGCGCGTGAACGCTGCGACGCCGTAGTGAGCCGCCATCCGCGCGACTCTGTGTCCGACATGGAAATTCCGGACTGCGTTGGAGATCTCGTGCCCGCGCAAGCCCGCGGGCGGGTGCACAGTGTTTTTCGCCGCGCCTGCAACATCGAAACGGAATCGGGTGAGTTAATAACCCTGTTGGCAGGCGACTTGGGCAACCTCCCGCACGGCATCCGACTGGCCGGGCCGGTTGCGTCCTTCGCCGCGTGGCTGAGCGAAGGGCAGGCCGCGATCCTCGAAGAAGGGATTCTGCGTGTTCCCGACGCCGGATTCACATTGAATCTTTCCGGCACGGCGATTTGGCGTGGAACCGTATCCACCCCATCTGTTGAGGCACTTCACATGCACCTGGCGAGTCCTGACTCCGGAAACATTGCTGTGGCGCTGAGGGAGCTGCGAGCCACCTTGCTTGCGCATGCGCCGGAGCAGGGAATCGCGCCGCTGTTGCGGGATGACCGCAACGCAAGGTCGCCGCTCGATCGGGCTCTAGCCACGCGCCTGAAGAATGCCTTGCCGGAAATGGCGCACGCCACCCGGAAACGCGATGCCGGTGCCATTGCCGCGCTGGCCGCGCGACTCGTCGGCCTCGGCGAGGGTCTTACGCCTTCCGGGGACGATTTTCTGGTGGGCTACCTCGCAGCACTCTGGAGCCGCGCAGACCGGGAACAGGGAATCGATACGCTGCTTCGGAAGCTCAAGGCTCCGCTCGAAGAAATCTTTTCGCAAACCCATGCCATCAGCCGCCAGATGCTGTGTGATGCGCTGCAAGACCGGTTCGCCGAAGGTCTGGTCGATGTCGTGCGTGCACTAACGGGATCCGGTCATGTCTTCGATGCGACTATGCAGGCGCTGCGAAGCGGCCATAGTTCGGGAGCGGACACGCTGTGTGGATTGTTGTTCGGGGTTTCGCCGGCGCTCATCGCGCCGGAAAAGCAATCGCGGTTGCAGTCCCGCGTCGCGCGCCCGTGGCAGAACGTATCCGGCGCAGGGCCTGCGGCCCCGATCGCCTGCTGAGACGGGAGCGCGATCCGTGTCGGCAACCCTCGTGAAAATCGTTCCCCGCGAATACCGGGATTCGGTGTCGCTGATGCAACTGTCGGCGATGCTCGGCAAGCTGCCGGGCGTCGAGCAGGCCTCGGCAGTGATGGCAACCGAGAACAACCTGGCGTTGCTGACGGAAGCCGGATTGCGCGTTGACGCGAAGGGCGCACACGCAAGCGATCTGCTGATCGTGGTGCAGGGCGAAAAATCGGCGTTGCCCGCGGCGATCGAAGAGGCAATGAAGCGCCTCACCCGGCAGCCGGAAGACAACGGCGGCGAAGCGCGCGCGGGACTGCGTCCGCGCAGTATCCAGATGGCGCTGAAAGTCGCCGACGATGCCAATATGGCGCTGATCTCCACGCCCGGCGATTACGCGGCGGCGGAAGCGATGAAAGCGTTGCGGCTCGGGCTCAACGTCATGCTGTTCAGCAACAACGTGTCGGTCGAGGAAGAGCTTGCGTTGAAGGCGTTTGCGCGCGAAAGCGGACTCATCGTCATGGGGCCGGATTGCGGCACCGCCATCATCAACGGCACGCCGCTCGCGTTCGCCAACGTGGTGAAGCGCGGCCCGATCGGCGCGGTTGGCGCCTCAGGCACCGGCCTGCAACAGGTGACGGTGCTGGTCGATCGCCTTGGCTCGGGCATCTCGCAGGCGATCGGCACGGGCGGGCGCGATCTGGCGCTGGAGATCGGCGGCATCTCGATGTTGAAAGGCATGAAGGATCTCGCGACCGATCCCGCGACGCAGGTCATCGTGCTGATTTCCAAACCACCTGCGGGCGAGGTGGCCGAGCGCGTCCTGGCCGAGGCGGCAAAGGCCGGCAAGCCGGTGGTCGTGGTGTTCCTCGGCGCCGATCCGAAAAGCATCGCGCGCAAGGGCGTGCATGCGGTTAAGACCCTGGAAGATGCGGCACGCGCGGCAGTCGCCATCGTCCGGGGAGAAAAGCCCCGAGACAGTTACGCCGACGCGCCGGACTTACCTGCAGGGATGCCGAAATTGGCCGGATCGCAACGCTACATACGCGGACTCTACAGCGGTGGCACGTTCTGCTACGAGGCGACGCTGCTGCTCGGCGAACTTCTGGACGAGGTGTATTCGAACACACCAACGCGCAATGTGCGTGAACTTGCCGACGTCTGGCAGAGTCATCATCACACGCTGGTCGACCTCGGCGATGACGTGTTCACCCGCGGCCGCCCGCATCCGATGATCGATTACCGCCTGCGCACCGAGCGCATCGTGAAGGAGGCCGAGGATCCGCAAACGGCGGTCATTCTGCTCGACGTGGTGCTGGGCCATGGTAGCCACATGGATCCGGCCAGCGAGTTCGTGCCGGCGATTCATCGCGCGCGCACGGCCGCGCAGGGTCGCAACGTCGTGTTCGTCGGTCAGATCTGCGGCACGTCCGCCGATCCGCAGGACCTCGCCCGCCAGAGCCGGGCACTGACCGAAGCCGGCATGCTGCTTACCGAGAGCAACGCGCAGGCAGTGCGGCTCGCCGCCGCAATCGTCGACGCGCACTGAACTGAAGTGAATGAGGATTCGATGAGCACACTGTTCCGGGAGGACAAACGCATCATCAACGTCGGCTTGCAATCGTTTGCCGATTCCATCGTGTCGGCAGGCGGCAAATCAGTGCAGGTGGACTGGACGCCGCCGGCCGGCGGCAACCGCGCCGCCGGCTGGAGTCTCGCGCAACTGCTCAATCACCCGGCGGTGGAGCGTGCCAACGAAAAAGCCTACGCGGCTTTCCTCGCTGCCCAACCGGTGCTAACCGGAATCGGCGTCGCCGGCGCGCAATTACCGGGAATGCACGGCCGCATGATCCTGCATGCCGGGCCGCCGATCGCGTGGCCGGATATGTGCGGGCCAATGCAGGGTGCAGTGATCGGCGCGATTCTGTATGAAGGCTGGGCGGCGGACGTAGAGGCGGCCCGCCGGCTGGCCGAAGGGGGAATGATCGCATTCGAACCGGCGCACCATCACGCTGCGGTAGGACCGATGGCGGGGATCATCAGCCCGTCGATGCCGGTGTGGGTGGTCGAGAACGCCGCCGGCAGCAATCGGGCGTATTCCAACATGAACGAGGGCCTTGGCAAGGTGCTGCGTTTCGGCGCCAATTCGCCGGAAGTGGTCAAACGCCTGCGGTGGATCGCCGAGGTGCTGGCACCCGCGCTGGCTGCCGCCCTCGCGAAGTTCGGACCGCTGGAATTGAAACCGCTCATGGCGCAGGCGCTGCAGATGGGCGACGAAGTCCACAACCGCAATGCCGCGGCGTCTTCGCTGTTCCTGAAGAAGATCGTGCCGGCGGCACTGCATTCCGGTTTCAACGCGGTGGCCATCGCCGACGCGGTCACGTTCATCGCGGGCAACGACCATTTTTTTCTGAACCTGTCGATGGCGGCCAGCAAGTCGATGCTCGACGCCGCACATGGAGTGCTGGGAAGCAGCCTGGTCACCGCCATGTCGCGCAACGGGGTGCGCTTCGGCATCCGCCTCTCGGGCACGGGCGAACAGTGGTTCGAAGCGCCTTCCCCGATCGTGGGCGGACTTTTTTTCCCGAGCTACGGGCCCGAGCATGCGGCGCCCGACATGGGCGACAGCTCGATCACCGAGACCGCTGGCCTCGGCGGATTTGCCATGGCTACCGCGCCTGCCATCGTGCAGTTCGTCGGCGGTACGCCGCAGGATGCGATCGCGAACACGCGCGAAATGCGCCACATCACGCTCGGCCGCAACAGCGCGTTTACGCTACCGGCGATGAATTTCAGCGGCACGCCCGCAGGCATCGATGCGCGCCGGGTGCTCGACACCAACATCACGCCGATCATCAACACCGGCATCGCTCACAAGGAAGCCGGGGTCGGCCAGATCGGTGCGGGCATCACGCGTGCACCGCTGGAGTGTTTCACGCAGGCGGTCATTGCGCTTGCGTCCCGCGTCGGTGTGACCGTGCCCGGCCTTGATCCGTCCGCTCCATCCTAGAAAAAGGGCGCCGCGATGAGCAAACGCAATCAAACAGCGGTCGTTGCAGTCGGCGGCAACTCGCTCATCATCGACGATCAGCATCAGTCGATTCCGGATCAGGTCAAGGCCGCGACGATCACCTCGCGCTATGTCGCGGACATGGTCCAGGCAGGCTGGACAGTGGTGCTCACCCACGGCAACGGTCCACAGGTGGGCTTTATCCTGCGCCGCTCGGGTATCGCCAAAGGCGTCGTGCCCGAGGTGCCGGTGGACTATGCCGACGCGGACACACAGGGTGCGATCGGCTACATGTTCCAGCGCGCGCTCTACAATGAATTTCAGCGCCGCAAACTCAAACGCAAGGTGGTGACGATCGTCACGCAGGTGCGCGTGGATCCGAACGACGCTGCTTTCAAAAACCCGACCAAACCGATCGGGGCGTACATGACCGAGGACGTCGCGCATTCGCTGGCGCAGGATCTGGGATGGACCGTGATGGAAGATTCCGGCCGCGGATGGCGCAGGGTGGTCGCTTCACCCTTGCCGCAGGAAATCATCGAACTCGACATCATCGAGGCGCTGATCGACCTGGGCTATATCGTCATTGCCTGCGGCGGCGGCGGTATCCCGGTCCTGCGAGACTCGAATGGCGCGCTCCAGGGGCTGGAAGCGGTGATCGACAAGGATTTCGCGTCCAGCCTGCTGGCACGCACAATCCGCGCAGAGTTGTTCGTGGTTTCCACCGGCGTTGAAAAAGTAGCCGTCAATTTCGGCAAGTCGGATCAGCGGTGGCTGGAGCACATCGTGCTCGCGGATGCGAAGCGCTACCTCGCCGAAGGACAGTTTCCGAAAGGGAGCATGGGCCCCAAGATCGAGGCGATCATCGCCTTCCTCGAAGGCGGTGGCGGCCGCGCGCTGATCACCAATCCGCCCAACCTCGGGCGCGCGTTGTCAGGGGCGGCCGGCACGCACATCGCGCCGGCCTGAAGTAGAAGAGCGGGCCGGCGCGACTCCGGCAGCACTACGCGCCGGCGGGTGGTGCCTCCTGTCGCGACATCAACAGACACACCGTGCCGAACATCACATAGCCCAGCGAGACCAGCGGCGACACCATCCAGCCCAGATGCGGGCCGTGGATCAGGCCGATGAACGCGAACGCCGCGCCGACGAACGCAACGATTGCGGCGTGGTTCAGCTTGCGGTCGATGATGAAGGCGGCCATCGAGCCCAGCACCATGCCGGCAAGCACCGAACCGCCGCCGAGAAGGGCCATCCCCTGATACACAACTCCAACCTGCGCCAGCGCCGCCATGCCAACCTTGTCGGCGCCGCTGCCTGCCACATTTAGCGCGTTGTCCATGTTGATCTTGGCCCACTCGGCGATGTTCGGGATGATGGCCAGTACCACCGCCGGCGCGTGTTTCGCCGGGCTGGCCTGGAAGGCCTGCGCGCCGATGACCAGGCCGATGTAGAGCAGAATTGGCAGGATCGCCACCAGCGGAATGACTTTGAGCAGCAGCGCGATGAGCCCAAGGAAGCAGACCAGCGCAATGGCGATTCCAGTGGCGAATGAATAGCCGACGCGCCCGCCCACCGACTTCCAGCCCGGATGCCCGATATACACCGCCGGCGGGAACGGACTTCCCAGCATCGATCCGACGATTGCACCGACACCGTCCGCAGCAAGAATCTTGCGCAAGTTATAGTTGTCGCCCGCTGCCGAAGCGCTCTCCACGTTGTTCATTGCTTCCGTGAAATTGTAGATGCCCAGCGGGATGGCGGTGGCCAGCAGCGGAGCGATGCCTGCAAGACCGTGGAATACGTCGGCTGAGAACCATGGCAGGTGCAGGCCGAATTGCTCGAAGGCCTGGCCGACTTCGGCGCCTTTCATATAGTCGCTCCAGCCGAAGGCCGCAGCGAGCCAGCCGATCGCGGCGCCGACAATCACAGCCGCCAGTCCGCCGGGTATGCCACCGGGAAGGCGGATGTTGGCGGTCCAGGCGATGAGCACAATGGCGAAGCAGACGAATCCGATCCAGGGCACTTCCCACATCTGGAACGCCGGACGCATCGAGATGAAGGCGATGGAAATACCGGCCAGCGTGCCGAGCATCGCGGCGCGCGGGGTCATCTTGCGAATCCACGGCCCGACGAAGCAACCAAGCAGCACAATGACGCCGATGATAAAAGCCCACGCGAGCCCCGCAGCATAGGCGATCATCGGGTCTTTTGTTGAAAGGTACGTGGGCAGCATGACCACGAACACCACGATAAACATGTGCGGCACGCTGGGGCCGTAAGGCATCGCCGTGACGTCCGATCGGCCGGTTTCCTTCGCCAGCTTGTACGCAAGCCAGGCATAGAAAAGATTGCCGATCGGCAGCGCGATGCCCAGCGCCGGCAGCACCCGTCCGTAGACCGTGTCGGACGGAAGCTGCACCACGTACAGGCACAACGTGGTGAGTACGATGACATTCAACAGCACGTTGGTAAATAGACCGAAGAACCCGTTCCAGTCGCCCGCTACCCACCAGCGGGGTTTTGCAGCAGATCCGGCAGCAGTCATGGTTTTTCTCTCCCGTAGTCGTTTCTCTGTGTTCCCTCGGGCCGGATTCGGGTGGCGTGCGCAATGGTTCGACGACCGCCAGTACACGATTGCGATGTCATACGCCCGCCGCCCGCGACCGGAGAGATTGCTGAGCATGCACCCGCCAGAGCGCCAAGTCTAGAACTCGGCGAACGAATGCGCCGCAACATTGCCGCCGTTGCCTTGCGGTCCGAAGTGATCGCGCCGCATCCCCGCGAAGCGGGCCAGCGCATTGCCATGAAACTGTCCAATCTATTCCCACCGAAGTGTTTCGATTGTTGGCGGCGATGGAAATATTCGTATCATTGACGAATGACGCTATGTTTGTGTCTTGCATGCTTTCCAAAAAAGATCGCAAAAAACGACCCGCGCGGACACCGTGCTGGCTGCGCTGAGGGTTCGCGACATAGAGATGGCAATGGCGCCAGGCTAGGGGTCGCGGCGCCATGTTGGCGCCTTGCAGAGATCCTGGTATCGGCCCGCGTGCCGCCACCATGGGTCAGTGGGAGGGGGAATCGGGCGGAAACCGTGATGCGACTCTTGCGTGGAGCGTTGATCGGGCCAGCCTGAGGCCGGCGAAAAAACACGGATCGATTTCCACGGCTGGTGCCGCCCGAAATATCAGTGGCGTTTTCCCGCTTCGTTCTCGCGGATGATCTTGCGAAAGGCCTCCAGCCGGCGCGGGTCGATGGTGTTCTGTTCAACCGCTGATGCCACCGCGCAACCCGGCTCGACCAGATGCCGGCAGTTGCGGAAGCGGCATTGTCCGGCAATTGCACGCAGTTCCCGGAACGCATCGGCCACTTCTTCGGAATTGAGATGGTGCAGGCCGAATTCCTGCAGACCCGGAGAATCGATCAGCGCGGATTCGCCATCCAGGCGATAGAGCCTCGCATGGGTGGTGGTGTGGCGGCCGGAATCCAGCGCGTTGGAGAACTCGGCGGTGGCGGCAGCGGCGCCGGGCACCAGGGCATTGATGAGCGTGGACTTGCCCATCCCCGACTGTCCAACCAGGACACTCAAATGCCCACTGAGAAACGGCCGCAGTGGCGACACGTCGCGTTTTGCCGACATCGGCAACACCTGATATCCCAGCCGCGAGTACAGGCCCAGTCTTTCAATTGCCGGGGAGCCCTGCGCATCGAGATCGATCTTGTTGAGCACGATCAGCAATGATAAGCGTTGATGCTCGGCGGCAGCGGTGCAGCGATTCAGAAGCTCTTCGTAAAAACTCGGCACCACGGCCAGCACGACGATAATTTGCGTGACGTTGGCGGCGATCAATTTCTGGCGAAACTGGTCGGATCGATACAGCAGGGTCGAGCGGGGATCAACCGCTTCGACTACACCCTGATCGGCGGATGTACGCACTATCTCGACGCGATCTCCGCAGGCCAGCGTGCTGCGTTTTCCGCGCGGGGTGCAGGTCAGCGTTTTGCCTTCCGCGAGTTCGATCAGGTATTGCCTGCCGAAGGCGCCTACTACCAGGCCATGGTGCAAGGCTTGTGGCGAGCTCAATGTTTGCGTGTCAACAAATTCAACCGCACGGCGCGGCGAGCATGCTCTCGCGCCCCCGTCGCCCATTTATTTGGATGCCAGGCGATATCGGAGAATTTTTCAAGGCAAGGTGGACAAAACAGCGCCGCAATTCCCGAGGGGTAAGCCTGTCAAAAATCGAAAAGGGCATCGATTTTTGCAGCGCAAGGGGTCGAGAGTTTTAGCTTCGACATCACATCGGCGACGCAGATGTGAGTCTTCGCTGAAATGATTTCATTGCGCGGCATATCAGAGGTCAAAAAGCGCATCAATTTTTGCCGCGCAAATAAAATCATTTTCCGAGATTCCCTGTACCGCGTGGGTCATATAGGCAACGGTGGCCTGTTTGTAACCGACCGAAATGTCGGGATGATGATCTTCGCGATGGGAAACCCATGCGCTGGCATTGACGAACGCCATGGTCTCGTAATAGTTGCGGAACTTGTAGGTCTTCTGAATTTTCCCGCCCAGATACTCCCAACCCGACAATCCCTTGAGCATGTGGCCGATCTGCTTCTCAGTCATCGGTGTCATGCCCCCCTCGCAGGGCTTGCACTTTTTGCGTAACAGCCCTTCTGATATTTCGCTCACCGGGTTTCTTCAAGCCTTGGCTAGTTGTTCCAGCCGCGCAATCCGAATCGAAGCCGGCGGATGCGAATCGTAAAATGCCGAATGCAAGGGATCCGGGGTCAGGGTCGAGGCGTTGTCTTTGTAGAGCTTGACGAGCGCCTGCACCAGGTCGCGGGCCGGCGCGAATTTGGCCGCATAAGCATCGGCTTCGAATTCGTGCGCACGCGAGTACATGGCCAGCAGCGGTTGGGCCAGAAACGTGAACACCGGCACAACCATGAAAAACAGCGTCAGCGCCATCGCGTCGGTGGCAGGATATGCAACGTGAAGTCCTTCGTAGAACCATGGCTGGTTCTTGAGCAGGCCAAGGACAAGGAAAAATACCAGCGAAAACACTGCCACAAGTACCAGCCGCTTGATCACATGACGCATCCGGAAATGGCCCAGTTCGTGGGCGAGCACGGCCTCGATTTCCGCAATGTTCAACCTGGAGAGCAAGGTATCGAAGAACACGATGCGCTTGGAATCGCCGAATCCGGTGAAATAAGCATTGCCATGACTGCTGCGTTTACTGCCATCCATCACGAACAGGCCCTTGGAGGTGAATCCACAACGCGCGAGCAAGGCTTCAATGCGGCGTTTGGTCTCGCCTTCTTCCATGGGCGTGAACTTGTTGAAAAGCGGTGCTATGACGGTGGGGGCAATGAACTGCATGAAAACCATGAAGGCGATAGCGACCAGCCAGACGTAAAGCCACCACAGCCCGCCCATGCCGGCCATCAGCCATAACACGGCAAACAGCAGCGGCAGACCAAGCACTGCCCCGAGCAGGGCTTGTTTGGCAAGGTCGCCGAAAAACATGCTCAGCGTCATCTTGTTGAAGCCGAAACGTTCTTCGATGCTGAACGTGCGGTACAGATCGAACGGCAGCCCGATCACCGACAAGATGACCGTCAGGATCGCAATGAACAGCACGCCGCGGGCGATACCTTCCGGGAAAAAGGCCGCGGCAAGCTGATCGATGCCCTGCAATGCGCCACCGAAGGTCAGGATCAGCAGAACGGCCGCATCGAACACCACGCCGAGCATGTTGAATCCCGTCTTGGCGCTGCTGTAGTCGGCGGCTTTGCGGTGCGCATCAAGGCCGATTTCAGCGGAAAAAGACGCCGGGACGCGATCCCGGTGTGCGCGAATGTGGCGCACGTGTCGGCGTGCCAGCCACAGCCGGGTGGCGGTGGAAAGCAGAAGTGCGGCGAGAAACAGGGCGGGAAAAATTATCATGATGTAGAGACGATTATCGGATGGATGTGAACCTGTGACAGAATACCGAACGGAAAATTCACACTGGAATGAAAGGAATTATGGCACAGGATCCCGGCAATCTGATCTGGATCGACATGGAGATGAGCGGGCTCGACCCGGACAATGATCGCATTCTTGAGGTGGCGCTGGTCGTGACGGACTCGCAACTGAACGCGGTTGCGGAAGCGCCGGTAAGAATAGTGCGACAGTCCGTTGCCGTGCTGGAGGGCATGGATTCCTGGAACAAATCCACACACGCGAAATCCGGACTGATCGAAAAAGTAAAATCAGCCACCCAGAACGAAGCGCAGGTGGAGGCCGAGATGATCGCTTTTTTGGCGCAATATCTCCCGGAAAAAATTTCACCAATGTGCGGAAATTCGATCTGCCAGGATCGCCGGTTCCTGGCGCGTCACATGCCGAAGCTGGAAGCATTTTTTCATTATCGCAACCTGGACGTGTCCACCCTCAAGGAACTGGCGAAGCGCTGGAAACCGGGAATTCTTGCCGGGTTGACCAAACACGGCAAACACGAAGCGCTTGCCGACATCTACGAATCCATCGAGGAACTGAAGTATTACAGGGAACACTTCATAAAACCGTGAAGAGGAAAGGGCGCCCATTGGGTGCCGGTCTTCGACCATAAATGCGTAAGGGGTGAAGTCCCTCATCCCTCATCCCTGCACTTCAGCACATATTCCATCAATCGCGCCGTCGAGGCGTCGTGTCCGGGGCTTGGCTTGCCGGCCTGGAGATCGGCCTGCACGCCCAGTCCCAACTGCTTGCCAAGCTCCACGCCCCACTGATCGAAAGAATCTACGTTCCAGATCACGCCCTGCACGAAGACCTTGTGTTCGTAGAAGGCGATCAGCGCGCCGACCGAGCGCGGGTCGAGGCGTTTGAGCACCAGCGTATTGCTGGGACGGTTGCCGGGAAAGACGCGGTGTGCGGCCTGTGCGTCGATTTCCTCATCCGACAATCCTCGAGCGCGCAACTCCGAGCGCACCGCATCCAGGGATTTCCCGCGAAGCAGGGCTTCGCCTTGCGCAATGCAGTTGGCAAGCAGCAAGTCGTGATGGCCCTTCAGGTCATGGTTGGGCCGGGCAGCGACGATGAATTCGGCAGGAGTTATCTGTGTGCCCTGATGCAAGTGCTGGAAAAATGCGTGTTGCGCATTGGTACCCGTTGCGCCCCAGATCACCGGCCCGCTGGCATATTCCAGTTCGCGGCCGGAGCAATCAACCCGTTTGCCGTTGCTCTCCATGTCCAGTTGCTGAAGATGGGCGGGCAGCCAAAAAAGATCCTGCGCATAGGGCAGCACCACGAGGGTCGGATGGTCCAGAAAGTTGATGTGCCAGATTCCGATCAGCGCGGCCAGGACGGGGAGATTCCGGTCCAGAGGTGCATTCTGGAAGTGCCTGTCCATGTCATGGGCGCCCGCCAGCAACAATTCGAATTTCTCGAACCCGACCGCCAGTGCAAGCGGCAGCCCAATGGCGGACCAGAGCGAGTATCGTCCGCCCACCCAATCCCAAAATCCGAATACCCGCTCGTTGGCAATCCCGAATGCCGCCGTGGCTTCGAGATTGGCAGAAACCGCGACAAAATGTGTCGCGATGACCGTTTCCGCGGAGCCGGCGCCAGCCAGTCCAGTGAGCAGCCACTCTCTGGCTGATCTCGCGTTGACCAGGGTCTCCTGCGTGGTAAAGGTTTTTGATGAAACGATGATCAGGGTCGTTGCCGGGTCCAGGCCGGCCAGCGTCGCTGCAAGGTGGGCG
>JBJXFN010000170.1:0-23694 GCA_046155535.1 Burkholderiales bacterium | reverse complement strand
TCGCGCTCGCGGAAGCAATACAGAAACACCGTCATTGCGCCCACATCCAGCGCGTGTGCGCCGAGCCATAACAGATGATTCAGGATACGGGTGATCTCATCGAACATCACACGAATATATTGGGCGCGCAGCGGAACCTCGATGCCTAGCAATTTCTCAATGGCCATGACGTAGGCGTGCTCATTGCACATCATGGAAACGTAATCGAGCCGGTCCATGTAGGGCACGGACTGCAGGAAGGTCTTGTGTTCGGCCAGTTTTTCCGTGGCACGATGCAGCAAGCCGATGTGCGGATCCGCTCGCTGAATGACTTCGCCATCGAGCTCCAGCACCAGCCGCAACACACCGTGCGCGGCCGGGTGCTGTGGACCGAAGTTCATCGTGTAGTTTCTGATTTCAGCCATAAATTATTTTTTGCCACAGAGGGCACAGAGAAAGTCAACGCCGCCGGGCTCCTGGTCGTCGTTCAACTCGAAGTTTCTGTCTTTCTCTTCCCTGTGTTTTCGATGTCCTCTCTGGCTGGCGGTTTTTCATTCCACATCGCCGTAATGTGCCTCGCGCACCACTCGCGGCACGGTTTCGCGCGGCTCGATGCTCACCGGCTGATACACCACGCGGCGCTGGCCGGGGTCATAGCGCATTTCCACATGGCCGGACAAGGGAAAATCCTTGCGGAACGGGTGCCCGATGAACCCGTAATCGGTCAATATCCTGCGCAGATCGGGGTGGCCCGGGAACACGATGCCGAACAAGTCGAACGCCTCGCGTTCGTACCAGTTTGCTACCGGCCAGACACTTACCACCGAATCCACGGAGGGAAACTCGTCGTCCGCCGCAAACACCCGGAGTCTGAGCCGGTGATTCAGCCGCACCGACAACAGGTGATAGACCACTGCATAACGCCCGCCACCGACACCGTCGAACTGGCTGTAGTCCACGCCACACAGGTCGATCAATTGTTCGAACCCCAGACCCGGCTGCTCTTGCAGACGGGCGGCCACCCACAGCAAATCCACGGCCTTGACCGTCAGCGTCAACTCACCGCGCACGGCATCCAGCGTGACAATGGCCGGCTCCAGCGCAGCCTTGAGATTTTCGGCAAGAGTTTCCAGACGGCCGGCCATTTTTACTAGCGCGCGATTGTGTTGGTGCGACGAATCTTGTTTTGCAGCTGGATGATGCCGTAGAGCAGGGCTTCCGCGGTCGGCGGGCATCCCGGCACATAGACATCGACCGGTACGATCCGATCGCAGCCCCGCACGACCGAATAGGAGTAGTGGTAATAACCGCCGCCGTTGGCGCAAGACCCCATGGAAATCACCCATCGCGGCTCGGCCATCTGGTCATACACCTTGCGCAAGGCCGGCGCCATCTTGTTACAAAGCGTGCCCGCCACAATCATCACGTCCGACTGGCGCGGACTGGGTCGGAATACCACGCCAAAACGATCCAGATCGTAGCGCGCAGCCCCGGCGTGCATCATTTCCACTGCGCAGCAGGCCAAACCAAAAGTCATCGGCCACATGGAGCCTGTGCGTGTCCAGTTGATGACATTGTCCAGCGTGGTGGTCACGAAACCTTTTTCGCCAACGCCTTCCAAGCTCATTTTGCCACCCCGCGGTTCAATCCCATTCCAACGCCCCTTTTTTCCATTCGTAGACAAACCCCACCACCAGGATGGCGAGAAAGACCAGCATGGACAGGAATCCAAAGAGGCCAATCTCCCGCAACACCACAGCCCAGGGGAAGAGAAAGGCGATTTCCAGATCGAAAAGAATGAACAGAATGGCGACGAGATAATAACGAACGTCGAATTTCATGCGGGCATCCTCAAACGCCTCGAACCCGCATTCGTAGGGGGAGAGTTTTTCCGCATCGGGACGGTGCGCGCCGAGCAAGCGGCTTAACACGCTGCCCACCAATGGCAGCGCGACGCCAAAGCCAAGGCCGACGAAGATGAACATCAAAATCGGAAAATACTGCTCAAGCATTTACCGCTCTCGCCCTGTCAACTTGACAGGATCAGGTTTGCTTGCGGATCGGAATCCACCTGGCAGCCCTTAATCCTCCAAGAAGCCGCCAATGCTGTCCCGGCCTTGCTCCACCTTTTCTGGTGCCGACGGAGAGACTCGAACTCTCACGGGTTTCCCCACCACCCCCTCAAGATGGCGTGTCTACCAATTTCACCACGTCGGCGCAACGCTGCCGCCACGCCGACCCAGCCGTATTTTCCCCTAACGGCAGCCGGCAACGGTAATTTAACCTGCTTACTTGGGCACTTCCCCGGCCTTGGAGTCGCCCGTCGGCGCAGCCGGCGCAGCCGGTTTCTCGTCCGCTGCCTTTAGTTCTTCCTGATGCGTGGACATGACGCCTTCCGTTGTTCCCTTGTGGCTCGACAAGACCGTCAGACCCAGGCTGGTCATGAAAAACACGGCGGCAAGAATCCCGGTGGTGCGGCTCAAAAAATTCGCGGACCCGCTGGACCCGAACAAGCTTCCCGCAGAGCCACTGCCGAATGCCGCACCCATATCGGCGCCCTTGCCATGCTGCAGCAGAACCAGGCCAATTACACCCAGCGCGGTCAATACGTGAATGATCAATATGAATGTTTGCATTGGTTTTCCATCACCTCAATCGTCTGCGGCCATGCAGATCGCTTCGAATTCCGCGGAGACCAGCGACGCTCCGCCGATCAGGCCTCCGTCCACATCCGGCATTGAAAACAATTCCGCGGCGTTTGCGGCCTTGACGCTGCCGCCGTAAAGAACCGGAATGCCTGCCACTGCCGGCCCCCCGCGCTTCGCCAGTTCTGCGCGAAGCCATGCGTGCACCGCCTGCGCCTGCTCCGGGGTCGCCGTTTTCCCTGTGCCAATCGCCCACACCGGCTCATACGCCAGCACGACGTTTTTCATGTCCGCCGCGCCCACTTCGTCAAAAACCGCGGCCAGTTGCCGGCCCACGACTGCTTCCGTGACACCGGACTCTCGTTCCGCCAGCAACTCGCCCACACATACAATTGGCAGCATTCCCGCCGTCAACACCGTTTTGGTTTTCAAGGCGACAACACGGTCATCTTCCCCGAAAAACTGCCTGCGTTCGGAATGTCCGACGATGACATACCGGCAACCGAAGTCGCCGAGCATGGCGGCAGAGACTTCCCCGGTAAAGGCCCCGTTCGGGTATTGGCTCACATTCTGGGCGCCCAAAAACAAACGGGTGCCGCGCAAGGCCGTCTGCGCCTGCGACAAGTAGGGAAACGGAACACATACCGCCACAGCTGCCTTGCTCAGACCCGCCGCAGTCAGGCACACACTACTGAGCAGGCCGGTATTGCCTGAAAGACTGCCATGCATCTTCCAGTTCCCGACGACCAGCCGCTGACGCATGCACAAATTCCCGCCCGACAAAACTTGCGGATTCTACCCGTCAGGGTAAGTGAGGGTCAATGCGAGTGGACCTTCGGCCTCGGGTCAAACGCGTCCGCCTGGCCTTCACTGAAGCCAGCGCGGTGCTTGCAACCGGAACGGCAGGTTTGTGTTCACAGCGCCCGCGAATCCGCATGCGCTGGAAAACTCAAGGAAAAGCAATCCCAGGCTCTTGAGCCCGGTTGTCCGGCAGCCTGGCGCCCTTTCTCAGACCGGGGCCCGCCGCCAACTCTTGCTGACTATCCGAATCGACCGGTGATGTAATCTTCGGTCGCCTTGTTCTTGGGCTTGATGAAAATCGTATCGGTGGCGTCGAATTCGATCATTTCGCCCAGATACATGTAGGCTGTGAAGTCAGAAACCCTGGCGGCCTGTTGCATGTTGTGCGTGACGATCAGGATGGTCACCTTCTGTTTCAGGTCCGCAATCAATTCTTCAATGCTGGCAGTGGCAATCGGATCGAGGGCCGACGTGGGCTCGTCAAAGAGCA
Organism: Burkholderiales bacterium; assembly: GCA_046155535.1. Classification (GTDB taxonomy): domain Bacteria; phylum Pseudomonadota; class Gammaproteobacteria; order Burkholderiales; family JACQAP01; genus JACQAP01. Next base: position 19,779 of record JBJXFN010000170.1, on the reverse strand, counting down.
GGATTTCCGGCTCGGTGGCCAGCGCACGTGCAATACACAACCGTTGCTGCTGTCCCCCGGACAGATTGAAGGCCAGTTCATGCAGGCGGTCCTTGACCTCCTCCCAAAGCGCTGCGCTGCGCAGGGCAAGCTCCACCTTCTCGTCCACTGTCGCCACGCCGCGCACGCCGCGCACACGCAGGCCGTAGGCCACGTTTTCGTAAATCGATTTCGGAAACGGGTTGGGCTTCTGGAACACCATGCTGATGCGCATGCGGACCTCGATCGGATCCACCTGCGGATTGAGAAGATTCGTATTGTCCGGATGCAGCAGGATCTGGCCTTCGTAGCGGTTGCCGGGATAAAGGTCGTGCATGCGGTTGAAACAGCGCAGGTAAGTGGATTTTCCGCATCCTGACGGACCAATCAGGGCCGTGACCTTTTTTTCGTAGATCGGCATGCTGATCCGCTTGAGAGCCTGAAATTTCCCGTAGAAAAAATTCAGGTCGCGTGTCTCCGCTTTCAGCACGATATCCGTCCCGACTGCGTTTGTGTCAGTTGTCTTGGCCATGGGCACTTACCACTTGATGTTTTTGCGGAGTCGGTAACGAATGTAGATCGCCAATGCATTCATGGACAAGGTCATGACGACCAGCACCAGGCCAGCAGCGGCCGCATTGTGGTGGAACGCCGCTTCCGGCCGGGAAGTCCAGTTGAACATCTGGATGGGCATCACCGTAAACGGGGCAAACAACCAGTCGAACAACCCGGCCGCCGGCTCGCCGGTCAGCGGAAGCGGAGGCAGAAAGGCGATGAAGGTCAGCGCCCCGATCGTAATGATGGGGGCCGTCTCGCCGATCGCACGCGCCATGCCGATGATCACCCCGGTAAGGATTCCCGGAATCGAATACGGAAGGATGTGGTCGGCCGTGGTTTGCCATTTCGTGGCGCCCAGGGCGTAGGCGCCTTCCCGAATCACGGCTGGAATGGAACGAATGGCCTCCCGCGTGGCCACAATGACCACCGGCAGAATCAGCAAGGCCAGCGTCAGTCCCGCCGACAGTATGCTTTGTCCGAATCCGAACTGGTAGACGAACAAGCCCAGTGCGAGCAAGCCGTAGACAATAGAAGGCACGCCGGCCAGATTCGTCACGTTGATTTCGATCACGTCGGTGACCCAGTTCTTGGGCGCATATTCCTCCAGATACACCGCGCCCGCCACCCCCAACGGCACCGCGGTGACCGCGGTCACGAACATGACCAGCGTGCTACCCACCCACGCCGACAGAATTCCCGCCTGCTCTGGCCGGCGCGAAGGGAAATTCAGAAAAAAGTCCGTGGACAATCTCTGGGCGCCGTCCATCACCATGCCGGTGAACAGCGCGACGAACGTCAATACGCCAATCATCAGCGCCACGAGACCGATCAGGGCAAACACCATGTCCCAACGCTTGTGTCGGCTGATCAGCGCGCGGATTTCACCTACTGTCATGTCCGCCATGTCGGCTCGTCCTAATATGCTTGGCGAAATTTTCGCTTCAGCAGATGGCCCAGAACGTTAAAAAACAAAGTGATCATCATCAAGGCGAGTCCGGCCGCGAAAATGGTCTGGTATCCGATGCTGCCGTGGGGCAGGTCCCCCAGCGCCACCTGCACGATATAGGCGGTGATGGTCGCCGCGGGTTCTGCCGGATTCCAGGTCAGATTGGGCTGCATGCCAGCCGCAACAGCCAGAATCATCGTTTCGCCGACGGCGCGCGAAATTCCAAGCGTATAGGCCGCGGCAATGCCGGAGAACGCCGCTGGCGTCACCACGCGCACCGCCGTCTGGAAACGGGTCGCGCCCATTGCATAAGAGCCTTCCCGCATCGCCATGGGCACCGAGCGCATTGCGTCTTCCGAAACGGAACTGACATAGGGAATGATCATGATTCCCATGACCAACCCCGCTGACAACAAGTTGAATCCGGGTAGCTCCGGGAAAAAAAACTGCAAGGCAGGCGTGACGTACAACAGCGCGAAGTATCCGTAAACGATGGTCGGCACCCCGCCCAGGAGTTCCAGGAAGGGTTTTGCCACTTCGCGCACTACAAACGGCGCGAATTCCGAGAGATAAATTGCGATAATCGTGCCCAGTGGTATCGCGACCGCCAGCGCAACAAAAGAACTGACCAGGGTGCCCGAGAGCAGGACCATGATGCCGTAGTGGGCGTCGTCGAACAGCGGCGTCCACTGATCGTCGGTCAAAAAGTCCACGATGGAAACTTGTTGGAAAAACTGATAGGACTCGGTGACGAGAATCACCACTATGCCTACGGTCACGACCACCGAAACCGAAGCCGCCAGAAACAAGATGGCCTCGATCAGGCTTTCGCGAAGATGTCGCGTTTTCCTTTTCGCAAGACGCGCGCTGACAATATGTTCGGTCAAGGTCGTGAGGCCGTCGGGGTGTATCACTGCGCTCATGATTAACGAGCCGGGCGGGTGAATTATTACAGTTTTTCCGGGCACCCCGGAAAGCGACCAAAAAAACAGGAGGGGCCTCGCCCCTCCTCACTTCTCAAATCCGGTCTCTGGCTTATAGTTTGGCTTCCAGTTTCATCAACTGTTCGATGGTCAGGCCCACCTTGTTTTCACCGCCGAACTTGGTGCCCAGCGCCTTCTTCTCAATATGCTCAATGTTGTACGCGTATGCGTCGGCTGGCAGGGGAACGTATTTGACTTCGCGCACCAGCTCGCTTGCGTTTTTCATGTAGTAGTCAACAAATTCCCGGACTTCGGGCCGGTCCAGGGACTTGGCGTTTACGTAAATGAAGATGGGACGAGCCAAAGGCTGGTAGGAGCCGTCCATCACGCTTTCGATCGAGGGCTGAACGCCTTTGCCGCCGACTTTTTCGGTCACCGCGACAGCTCGGAGTTTGTCCTTGTTTTCGATGTAGTAGGCCAAGCCGAAGAAACCCAATGCGTTGACGTCTCGCGACACACCTTGCACCAGGACGTTGTCGTCTTCCGATGCGGTAAAGTCGCCACGGCTGGATTTCGCCTTGCCGTTGATCGCTTCGGTGAAGTAATCGAAAGTTCCCGAATCGGCGCCTGCGCCGAACAACTTGAGCGCGGCGTCCGGGAACGCGGGGTTGACTTGCTTCCAATTGGTCACTTTGCCTTGTGCCGAAGGCTCCCACATCTTTTTGAGGTCCGCCACGCTGAGCGTTTGCGCCCACTTGTTGTCGGGGTGAATCACCACCGTCAACGCATCGTAGGCAACCGGTATTTCAATGTACTGCACTCCCGTTTTCTTGCATTCGTCCATCTCTTTTTTGAGAATGGGCCGGGAAGCATCTGTAATGTCGATCTCGCCACGGCAGAATTTCTTGAATCCACCACCTGTTCCGGAGATTCCGACCGTCACCTTGATTTTGCCTTTTTTGGCGCGCTGAAAATCTTCGGCGACCGCTTCAGTGATCGGAAATACGGTGCTGGATCCGTCGATTTTCACTAATTGCGCGAACGCGGACACTGGACCGACAGCCAAAACACCCGTCAATAACAAAGTCAGACTTGCGTGCTGAATCGATTTGTTCATGTGTTTGTTTCCCAGTTGCAATGTGAAGAATCGCCCAAGTGCTCACATTCTAGGAAAGCATTGTGACATTTTCATTGCAAAAACAAGTCATTCTGGAGAAATTGCGCCAAGGCGACGTCCTGGCGGCAGGGTAACGTCGGTTTCGAGGGACTTGACGGACGAGATCTGGGAGCCCCTCGGGCTTAGGATGATTCGGCTGCCACGCTGGGAGAGCGGTCCATATTTCGCCGTTTTCCCCTTAAACATTCCCGAATTGCTCGTCGAAATTGTCAGGAAATGTCGTTGTTCTCCCACAGTTTCGCTTTCGAACACCCAGTTCCGACAGGCTCCTAGGCCGCCGCCCGCTTGCCAATCGTGCGCGCCAGAGTTTCGGCGAGTTCAACGATCAGCTCCCGCGGCTCACCTTCCACCATGACCCGGATGACCGGCTCGGTTCCCGACGCACGCAACAATACCCTGCCGCGACCCTTCAAACCGGTTTCGGCCGCTTTCAAGGCAGACTGGATTTCACGGTCCGCCTTGAAATCAAAGCCTCGGACGATTCTGACATTGATCAACACCTGGGGATATAGAGTCATGTCCCCGCAAAGTTCGGCAAGCGAACAGTTGCCGGCCCGCAGCGCGTGCAAGACTTGCAATGCGGAGACAATGCCATCACCGGTCGTGTGTTTGTCCAGGCAGATGATGTGTCCGGAGTTTTCGCCGCCAAGCTGCCAACGATTCTCCACCATTTTTTCCAGCACATACCGATCGCCAACGGCGGCGCGCGCAAAGCCGATGCCGTGCGAAGCCAGTGCCTGTTCCATCCCAAGATTCGTCATCAACGTGCCGACCACACCCCCGACCAGCAATTGGCTTTTCTGGCGGAATCTGGCAATCATGTAAAGCAACTGGTCGCCATCGAAGGTCGCGCCACTGGCATCCGCCATCACTAGCCGGTCGCCGTCCCCGTCAAAGGCAATGCCAAGATCGGCGCCCTGCTGCCGCACTGCTTCGCCAAGCACTTCCGGACGGGTGGCGCCGCCGTCGCGGTTGATGTTTACACCGTCGGGTTGTGCCCCCGTGGATATTACGTCGGCACCCAGTTCGTGAAAAACATGCGGGGCGATGTGATAAGTTGCGCCATGTGCGCAGTCGATCAGAATTCTTGTCCCGCGCAGATCAAGGTTGGAAGGAAAGGTACTCTTGCAAAATTCAATATAACGACCTGCCGCATCGTTGAGCCGACGCGCCTTGCCCAATTGCGCGGAAGGCATGGTTTCCAGCGGTGAATCCAGCCGACTTTCAATGGCATGCTCGATGGCATCCGGAAGTTTGTTGCCGTCGTGAGAAAAAAACTTGATGCCATTGTCTTCAAACGGATTGTGCGAAGCCGAAATCACGATCCCGGCCTGAAGCCGCAAAGCCCGCGTGAGATAAGCCACCGCCGGTGTAGGCATGGGCCCCGCCAGGTAAATATCCACTCCGGCGGCCGACAGCCCGGCCTGGAGCGCCGATTCCAGCATGTAGCCCGATATTCGGGTGTCCTTGCCAATCAGAACCGCAGCGTGCTCTCCCGGCGGCAACTCATGGCCTGACGCGAGAATTTTTCCAGCAGCGTAGCCAAGATGCATGACGAATTCTGGTGTGATGGGTGACTCGCCAACTTTTCCGCGAATGCCATCTGTGCCGAAATATTTTCTGGACATTGAATTGAGCTCGTCTGAAAGAAATATTGTAGTCGGATCCTGCGACTAGGGCGCGCCGTCGCCAGTGGCCTGCAGTACCGCCAGCGCGTCGCGCGTCGCCGCCACGTCGTGCGTGCGCACCAGGCGCGCGCCGTTTTGCATCGCCACCATCGCCAGTGCGAGACTCCCGGGCAGGCGTTCTGCCGTGCCGCGTCCGGTAAGTCTTTGCAACATCGATTTCCTCGACAACCCGACGTAGACCGGCACTCCCAGTTGGCCGAATTCCCGCAAGCGGCGCAGCAAAGCCAGATTGTGTTCGACAGACTTGCCAAATCCGAATCCGGGATCCGCGACAATTCGCGACGCGGGGATGCCCGCCGCCATCACTGCGTCAATCCGCTGACTCAGAAATGCGAGGACTTCCTTTACCACATCGTCGTAAACAGGTTGCTTCTGCATATTGTCGGGCTCGCCCTGCATGTGCATCAGGCAAACCGCCGCCTGGCTGGCGGCTACCGCTTCGAGTGCGCCAGGCGCGCGCAAAGCAGTAATGTCGTTGATCATCGAGGCACCGGCCGCCAGCACCCTCGCCATGACTTCCGGCTTGCAGGTATCGACCGACACCGGTACTGTGCCAGCCGCAAATTTTTCCAGAATCGGCATGACCCGCCGTAGTTCTTCTTGCGCGCCAATGCGCGTTGCGCCAGGCCGCGATGACTCCCCGCCGACGTCAAGGATGTCAGCGCCTTCGTCCAGCAATCTTTGCACGTGCTGGCAGGCCATGCGTTCGTCGAAAAACCGGCCACCGTCGAAAAAAGAATCGGGCGTGACATTGACGATCCCGACCACCAGTGGACGGTCCAGGGGCAACACAAATCTTCCAAGTTGCAGGACTGCGGGCTCGGAAACAGAAAAAGGGCGGGGAATTCCCATCTCGGAAAAGACAGTCGGCGGGAGCGGTTATCGGTATCGAATGCAAAAGGGCGGGGAAACCGGCTCCCCGCCCCGCGGTGTTGGCCTTGCGCAAGTTCTTATCTAGGTTCCCTGTACCGGCGTTGCCGCGGGCACCGCTGCCCCGGCATTGCCCTGGGGTGCATTCGGTGGTGGTTGCGTGTTCGTAGGCTTGGGCGGTCTCGGTGGCTTGCCATCCATGATGTCATTGATCTGGTCGGCATCGATGGTTTCCCATTCGAGCAAGGCTTTGGCCATGGCTTCGACTTTTTCCCGATTCTCATCGATCAGCTTGCGCGCGAGCTTGTACTGCTGGTCGATGATGCGGCGAATTTCAGCGTCCACCTGCTGCATGGTCGCTTCGGACACATTTTTGTGGGTCGTGATCGAGCGGCCCAGAAAGACTTCGCCCTCGTTTTCGCCATAGACCATGGGTCCCATGGATTCACTCATTCCCCACTGCGTCACCATGCGGCGCGCCATTTCCGTTGCGCGCTCGAAATCATTGGAGGCGCCGGTGGTCATCTGGTTCATGAACAGCTCTTCCGCGATGCGCCCGCCAAAGAGGACCGAAATGTTCTGGAACAGTTGCTCACGGTCCATGCTATAGCGATCTTCCTGCGGCAACTGCATCGTGACCCCCAGCGCGCGGCCGCGCGGAATGATGGTCACCTTGTGGACCGGGTCCGTGCGCGGCAGTAGTTTTGCCACGACGGCATGGCCGGACTCGTGATAGGCCGTATTGCGACGCTCGTGTTCCGGCATCACCATGGACTTGCGCTCGGCGCCCATCATGATTTTATCTTTGGCCCGTTCGAAATCGTCCATGTCGACCAGGCGCTTGTTCCCGCGCGCGGCAAACAGGGCCGCCTCGTTTACCAGATTGGCCAGATCGGCACCGGAAAACCCCGGTGTCCCGCGGGCGATGATGTCAGGACGCACATCCGGCGCCGCCGGCACCTTGCGCATGTGCACCATGATGATTTGCTCGCGTCCGCGAATGTCGGGCAGCGGTACCACAACCTGGCGGTCGAAGCGGCCCGGACGCAGCAAGGCCGGGTCCAGGACATCCGGGCGATTGGTCGCGGCAATTACGATCACACCCACTCCGGTTTCGAATCCGTCCATTTCCACCAGCAACTGGTTCAAGGTCTGTTCGCGCTCGTCGTTCCCGCCACCCAGGCCCGCACCCCGTTGCCGTCCAACGGCGTCGATTTCATCGATGAACACGATACACGGCGCGTGCTTCTTGGCCTGCTCGAACATGTCGCGCACCCGGGCTGCGCCCACGCCCACGAACATTTCCACGAAATCCGAGCCCGAAATCGAGAAAAACGGCACTTTGGCTTCACCAGCAATCGCCCTTGCCAGCAGCGTCTTGCCGGTACCCGGGGAACCGACCATGAGCACGCCGCGCGGAATCCGGCCACCGAGTTTCTGAAACTTGCCGGGATCGCGCAGGAAATCCACCAGTTCGGAAACTTCGTCCTTGGCTTCTTCACATCCGGCGACATCGCTGAAGGTCACCGGGTTGGTCGATTCGTCCAGCATGCGCGCCCGGCTTTTGCCGAAGGAAAACGCACCGCCGCGACCGCCCCCCTGCATTTGGCGCATGAAAAAAATCCACACGCCGATCAGCAACAGCATCGGGAACCAGGACACGAAAATGTTCATCAGCAGCGAAGGCTCTTCCTCAGGCTTGGCCTCGATGATGACCCCGGCCTTGAGCAAATCGGAAACCAGCCAGGGATCGGACGGCGAATAGGTCGTGAATTTGCGACCGTCATTCTTGACGCCCTTGAGCACACGGCCTTCGATGGTGACTTTGGCCACCGTGCCCTGTTTCACCTCTTCGATGAATTGGGAGTATTCCATCGAGGCGCTTTGTTGCTGACGGGCATTGAACTGGTTGAATACCGTCATCAATACCAGTGCTATCACCAGCCAGATCGCTACATTCTTAATGAGATTGTTCATTTTTCAGAATTTACCGCGGGCACCGCCCGCCCCTGTCATCGCATCAATTCTATTCCTAATCCGTCAGGCCCGCCGATGCCGCCTTATCGGCAGCATTTTCCGGCTTCTTCCTGCGCGCCAGCAGATACAGCTCGTTCGATCGATCCCGGGATGCCTCGGGCTTGCGCACCGCGACCGATGCAAAATGGCTCGCCAGTTCCCGGCGAAATTCCGCGAGCCCCGCACCTTCGAAGACTTTGACCAGAAGATTGCCGCCTGGTTTGAGCCATTTGCGGGAAAATTCCAGCGCCAACTCGCCCAGATGCACGGAACGGGCCTGATCCACCATGGCGATGCCGCTGATATTGGGTGACATGTCCGAAACCACAAGGTCCACCCGCTTCCCGTTCAGCGCCGATTCCATCCGACGCAAGGTCATGTCGTCGGAAAAATCCCCTTGGAGGAAAATGACCCCTGGGATCGAAGCCATTTCCAGCATGTCCACCGCGATCACCGCGCCGGCCTTGCCTACCCTTGGGGCCATGATTTGCGACCAGCCACCGGGGGCCGACCCCAGGTCGATCACTGTCATGCCAGAACGCAGCAAATTGTCCTTTCCAAGGATCTCGTCCAACTTGTAGGCTGCGCGCGAGCGCAATCCAGCCTGTTTTGCCTTGCGGACAAATGGATCCGTCACATGCTCGCGCATCCACGCCTTGCTGGTCTTGGTCCGTGCCATCGCCTAAACTTTTGTTTTAAGGAGAACCGCCTTGCATACGTCCCTGTCCCCGGCCCAGCGCAAATCGCTCAAGGCCACCGCTCACCCGCTCGAAGTGGTGGTGATTGTCGGCAGCGCGGGCCTGACACCGCAGGTGCTCAGGGAAATTGACCGCAACCTCAGTGTGCACGAATTGATCAAAATCCGTGTGGAGGACGAACGGGAGAATCGGGAAATCGTGCTTCAACGAATTGCACGCGAGCTCGATGCGGCCCCGGTCCAACATATTGGCAAGATACTGGTGGTGTACCGGCTTTCCCCGGAGACAAAAATACCGGTCCCGGCAAAAAAACGCCGCAATCCGGCGCGCCAGCTCAAGCGAACGTTTCAGAACCGCGACTGATCCGCAGCAGGCCTGGCGCCTTCACAGATACCGAACGTCGAGAATTTCGTATTCCTTGATGCCCGCCGGCGCCTTGACCTCGGCCACATCACCGGAATATTTGCCGATCAGCGCCCTGGCGATTGGCGAACTGATCGAGATTTTTCCGCTTTTGATATCCGCCTCGTCATCTCCCACGATCTGGTAGGTCACACTTTCCCCACTGCCCTGTTCCTGGAGATCCACAGTGGCGCCGAACACGCAGCGCCCGTCGGTATCCAGGTGCACCGGATCGATGATCTGGGCATTGGCCAGCTTTGATTCCAGATCCGCGATGCGGCCTTCAATGAACCCCTGGCGTTCCTTGGCGGCATCGTATTCGGCATTTTCGGACAGATCCCCGTGTGCCCTGGCTTCCTGAATCGCCACAATGACCTTGGGACGTTCCGCGGTCTTCAATTGATGCAACTCTGCGCGCAAGAGTTCGGCGCCTTTGACGGTTAACGGAATTTTGGTCATCGGAGTGACTCCTTGCTGGGTTGGTTAGGTGCGCTCAGGAGAGTTCGGCGTGCAGTTGCTGCATGGAATACGCTTTGAGCTCCCGCATCTGCTGCATGCCAACACAGGCTGCGCGTGCGCCGGCAATGGTCGTGAAGTACGTCACCCGCGCCTGCAAGGCCGAGCGGCGGATGGAATAGGAGTCCTGGATCGCGTTGCGACGATCCTCGACTGTGTTGACAATCATCGCGATTTCGCCGTTTTTGATCATGTCCACCACATGCGGGCGTCCCTCGGCAACCTTGTTGACCGTCGTCACCGACAACCCCGCTTCCGTAAACGCGGCCGCGGTTCCCCGGGTGGCCAGAATTTCGAAGCCAAGGCCTGCCAGATCACGCGCGATGGGCACCGCCCTGGGTTTGTCGCCATTGCGCACACTGATGAACACCTTGCCCCGGACCGGCCATTTGACCCCGGCGGCAAGCTGCGATTTCACAAACGCTTCCGCAAAACTCAGCCCCACGCCCATGACTTCCCCGGTGGACTTCATTTCCGGACCGAGAATGGTATCGACCCCGGGGAATTTGATGAATGGAAACACCGCCTCCTTCACCGAAAAATAGGGCGGCACCACCTCGTGTTCGATTTTCTGGTTGCGCAGGCTGTTGCCGACCATGCAGCGGGCGGCAATTTTGGCCAGTTGCTGTCCCGTGGCTTTGGATACAAACGGCACCGTGCGCGAGGCGCGCGGATTGACTTCCAGAACGAACACGACGTTGTTCTGGATGGCGAACTGAACATTCATCAAGCCCACGACCTTGAGCGCCCTGGCCATCGCGACGGTTTGCCTGCGCAATTCGTCCATCAGGTAATGCGACAGACTGAAGGGCGGCAGCGAGCATGCAGAATCCCCGGAATGCACCCCGGCCTGTTCGATATGTTCCATGATGCCGCCGATGTGCACATTTTCGCCGTCGCTGATGGCATCGACATCCACTTCAATGGCATCGTTGAGAAAGCGGTCCAGCAGGACCGGCGAATCGTTTGACACCTTGACCGCCTCGCGCATATACCGTTCGAGGTCGCGTTGTTCGTGAACGATCTCCATTGCCCGGCCGCCCAGGACATAGGAGGGCCGCACCACCAATGGATAGCCGATTTCGAGCGCCAGCGCCACAGCCGCCTCGGGATTTCGTGCAGTGCGATTTGGCGGCTGCTTCAAACCCAGTGACATCAGCATTTTCTGGAATCGTTCGCGGTCTTCCGCGCAATCGATCATGTCCGGACTGGTACCAATGATGGGCACTCCGTTGGCATCGAGATCCTCGGCCAGTTTCAGCGGCGTCTGGCCGCCGTACTGGACGATGACGCCCATCGGGTTTTCGACTGCCACGATTTCAAGCACGTCTTCCAGTGTCAGGGGCTCGAAGTAGAGCCGGTCCGAAGTATCGAAGTCCGTGGAAACGGTTTCCGGGTTGCAGTTCACCATGATGGTTTCAAAACCATCTTCGCGTAGCGCCAACGCGGCATGCACGCAGCAATAGTCGAATTCGATGCCTTGGCCGATGCGATTCGGCCCCCCTCCGAGCACCATGATCTTGCGGCGCGCGGTCGGCCGTGATTCACATTCTTCCTCGTACGTGGAGTACATGTAGGCGGTGCGGGTATCGAATTCCGCCGCGCACGTGTCCACGCGCTTGTACACCGGTCGAACCTTGAGCTCCCAGCGCTTGGCGCGCACCGCGTCCTGGGTCGCATTGAGCAGTTTGGCAAGGCGCCGGTCGGAAAAACCTGCGCGCTTGAGCGTGCGCAGCGAATCGCGGTCGAGATCCCCGACTCGTTTTCCTGTAAGTGCCTGCTCCTGCCGGATGATGTCCTCGATCTGCGCAAGGAACCAGGGATCGATTCGGGTGAGCTGGTGGATCTCGACCGTACTCATGCCAATGCGCAGCGCATCGCCCAGATAAAGTATGCGGTCGGGTCCGGCATCGGCCAGTTCCGTTTCGATGATTTGCCGGTCTGCGGTTTTTTCGTCGAATCCGTCGATGCCGGTCTCCAGTCCGCGCAGGGCCTTCTGCATGGACTCCTGGAAGGTCCGTCCAATGGCCATTACCTCGCCCACCGATTTCATCTGAGTGGTCAGGCGCGAGTCGGCCTGCGGAAACTTCTCGAATGCAAACCGCGGGATTTTCGTCACCACATAATCGATGCTGGGTTCGAAGGAAGCCGGTGTCGCCCCGCCGGTGATCTCGTTTTTCAGTTCATCGAGGGTGTAGCCGATGGCAAGTTTCGCCGCCACACGGGCAATCGGAAAACCGGTCGCCTTGGAAGCCAGAGCGGAGGAACGCGACACGCGCGGGTTCATCTCGATGATGACCATGCGCCCGTCCTTGGGATTGATCCCGAACTGTACATTGGAGCCGCCGGTGTCCACGCCGATTTCGCGCAGGCAGGCGATCGACGCGTTGCGCAGGATCTGATATTCCTTGTCGGTCAGGGTCTGCGCCGGTGCCACGGTGATTGAATCCCCGGTGTGAATTCCCATTGGATCTAGGTTTTCGATCGCGCAGACGATGATGCAATTGTCCAGGCGGTCGCGCACCACCTCCATCTCGAATTCTTTCCAGCCGATGACCGATTCCTCGATCAGCAATTCGTGGGTGGGGGATGCATCCAGGCCGCGTTCGCAGATGGCCAGGAATTCCTCCTTGTTGTAGGCGATGCCGCCGCCGGTACCGCCCAGGGTGAAAGAGGGGCGGATGATGGTGGGAAATCCGATCATTGCCTGGACTTGCAGCGCCTCCTCCATGCTGTGCGCAATGGCCGAACGCGGGCTGTCCAGCCCGATGCGCGTCATGGCTTTCTTGAATTTCGCGCGGTCTTCCGCCTTGTCGATCGCCTCTTTGGAGGCGCCGATCAACTCGACGCCATATTTTTCCAGTACACCTTCGCGGGCAAGGTCGAGTGCGCAATTCAGCGCTGTCTGCCCGCCCATGGTCGGCAACAGGGCATCCGGGCGCTCGGTGGCGATGATGGTTTCGAGCATCTGCCAGTTGATCGGTTCGATATAAGTGACGTCCGCCATTTCCGGGTCGGTCATGATCGTGGCGGGATTGGAATTCACCAGGATCACGCGATAACCTTCCTCGCGCAGGGCCTTACAGGCCTGTGCACCGGAATAATCGAATTCGCAGGCCTGACCGATCACAATCGGCCCGGCGCCAATGATCAGGATGCTTCGGAGGTCAGAGCGCTTTGGCATGCGTCGTCAGGCTCTTTTTTTCTTTTCGCCATCGATCATGTCGATGAAGCGGTCGAACAGGTAATTGACGTCATGAGGACCGGGACTGGCTTCCGGATGTCCCTGAAAACAGAATGCCGGCCGGTCGGTACGGGCAAATCCCTGCAAGCTGCCGTCGAAAAGCGAGACGTGGGTGACCCGCGCGGTTGTCGGCAGGCTGGCAGCGTCCACGGCAAATCCGTGATTCTGGCTGGTGATCATCACCCGGCCGGTATCCAGATCTTGTACCGGATGGTTCGCGCCATGATGACCGAACTTCATTTTGACTGTGCGTGCGCCGCTTGCCAGCCCAAGTAACTGGTGTCCGAGACAAATGCCAAACAATGGCATGCCAACATCGAGGAATTTGCGCACGGCTTTGATCGCGTAGGTGCAGGGCTCGGGATCCCCTGGCCCATTGGACAAAAACACGCCATCCGGCTGAATCGCCAGCACTTCTTCGGCTGGCGTGGTGGCCGGCACGACGGTTAGTCGGCAGCCACGGCTGGCCAACATGCGAAGAATATTGCGTTTAACGCCAAAATCGTAGGCGACCACGTGAAAGCGAGGGCTCGTCTGCGAACCGAATCCCCGCTCCAGCGACCATTGTGTTTCGGCCCAGGGGTAGCGCTGTGGACTGCTGACCACTTTGGCAAGATCCATCCCGGCCAGCCCCGGAAACGCCCGGGCTTGTTGCAGAGCCACCCCTTCGTCAACCGTGCCGGCCATCAGGCAGCCGCCCTGCGCGCCCTTTTCGCGCAGAATCCGCGTCAGTTTCCGGGTGTCAATACCCGCGATGGCGGCGACGCCCTGCTCCGTCAGATACGCGGAAAGATTCTGTCGGCTGCGAAAGTTGCTGGCCAGAATGGGAAGATCTCGAATGACCAGACCCGCGGCAAATGTTTTGATGGACTCGGCGTCTTCCGGATTGATACCGGTGTTGCCTATATGCGGATAGGTCAGCGTGACAATCTGGCGGCAGTACGAGGGGTCGGTCAGAATTTCCTGATACCCCGTCATGGCGGTGTTGAACACCACTTCGCCCACCGACTGAACGTTTGCCCCAATGGAAATGCCGCGGAATACCGTGCCATCGGCAAGGACAAGGACGGCAGGTTCCGGCATTAGGGCGGACAAGGATAGACTCCCCGACTTGCAATTCGACGTCTGGACATGGAAAGCGGGAGAGGCCCCCGCCTCTCCCGCTTTCCACTGCGGCGCGCATTATAGGCGAATGACCCGCGTCATTCAACGAAGAAGTCCGGCTGCCAGCCGCGCTGCGTGACTAAGGCGTCGCGCGCAAACCCAGGACGTCCTGCATATCGAATAGACCCGTGGGGCGTGCGGCCAGAAATCGCGCGGCCCGCAGGGCGCCTTCGGCAAAGGTGGCGCGGCTGGCCGCGCGATGGGTGATTTCGATGCGCTCGCCGATTCCCGCGAACATCGCAGTGTGATCGCCGACGATGTCGCCGCCCCGCACCGTGGCAAATCCGATGGTCGAGGGCTTGCGCTCGCCGGTCATCCCCTCACGCGCGTAGACAGCACAGTCTGCCAGGTCGCGACCCTGTGCCCGCGCAATGACTTCGCCCATTCGCAAAGCCGTTCCCGAGGGCGCATCGACCTTGTGCCGGTGATGCGCTTCGATGATTTCGATGTCATAACCTTCGCTGAGGATTTGCGCCGCCAGTTCGAGAAGGCGAAATGTCAGGTTGACCCCCACACTCATGTTCGGCGCCATGACCATCGAGATGGATTTTGCGCCTTCCGTGATTTTCTCCTTCTGTTCCGCATCAAAGCCGGTGGTGCCGATCACCATGCGGATCCCGCGCCGCATGCACACCTCCAAGTGGGCCAATGTGCCTTCGGGTCGGGTAAAGTCCACCAGCACGTCGCAGTCCCGAAGCGCAACATCAATATCCGCGGCGATGCGCACCCCGCTGGCAAAGCCGATGGCTTCACCGGCATCTCGGCCCAGAAACGGACTGTCAGAATGTTCCAGCGCCGCCGACAACCGGAAGTCTGCGCAACGGGACACTGCTTCGATCAGGGTCCGGCCCATGCGGCCCGCGCTGCCAGCGATGGCAATCTTCTGTGTTTTCGGAGTGGACACCGTTCGCCTCGAGCCAATCGGATTTCGTCAGGGATTCGGCGTCTGCGTTGCCGCCTGGGAAAGGGCTTTACTTTCCGACCCTCCGTACTGCACACGCTCCAGCTTGTCCCCCTCGAAAATGACCGCAAGCCGGTCACGAAGGCGCACATCACCGGATTTGCCGGTCAGGTAGACGTAATCCCAGCGTTGCGGATGGAAAACATCGACGACCAGGGGCGTGCCGAGCAGAAACCGGACCTGGGAGCGGGTCATGCCGGGTTTGAGTTTGGCAACCACCTCGGCATCGAGATAGTTGCCCTGCTGCATATCGATCTTGTGCGGCACCAGAAAGCAGCCCGCCAACAACAGCGGAACCAGCGAGAACAATTTTTTCATGCGTGAGGACCGCGCCCGAACCAGGAGCGCACGACGATATCCCTGCCAATGGAAAGCAGCTATGATAATTCACCTACCGCTCTCCTGTCAGGTTGTCATGAGCACTCCCAGCGATCTGAAAAATACCGGACTGAAGGCCACACTTCCACGTCTGAAAATTCTCGACCTGTTCGAGACCAGTGGCGTGCGGCATCTGACAGCAGAGGACGTGTACAAAGTCCTGCTCGCCGAGGGGCTGGAAATCGGGCTGGCCACCATCTATCGCGTTCTCACGCAATTCGAACAGGCCGGCATTCTGATCCGCCATCACTTCGAATCCGGCAAGGCGGTATTCGAACTCAATCGGGGAGGCCACCACGATCACCTGGTGTGCGTGCAGTGCGGACACGTCGAGGAATTTGTCGATCAGGAGATTGAAAGGCGGCAGACCAAGATTGCCAGGGACCGTGGCTTCACGATTCACGAGCATTCCCTGCAAATCTACGCCGACTGCATCAAGCCGGATTGTTCCAACAAGACAAAAGGGACGCGTAACGGGTAGCTGGTGACCCGTCTACGAAGGTACCGAGGCACGGGACCTCAATTCTGTTTCCTCGGTCTTTTTTCTTCTGTCTGCTGTCCTCTGTCCTCCGTCATCTGATGCAACATTTCCGCAGCATGACGGCGTGTGGTGTCGGTGATCCGGATGCCGCCCAGCATGCGGGCGATTTCCTCTACCCGCGCCTGTGCATCCAGAACCGTCACCGCACTGGAAACCCCGCCGCTTGCATCGGACTTGCTGACCTGCCACTGCTGGTCCCCTGCCGCCGCCACCTGCGGTAGATGGGTAACACACATCACCTGATTGCGCTTCCCGAGATTCTTGAGCATGCGGCCGACGATTTCGGCCACGCGCCCCCCGATGCCAGCATCCACTTCATCAAAAATCAGGGTTGGTACGACAGCCGTTTTGCTGGTCACGGTCTGGATGGCCAGACTGATTCGGGACAGCTCCCCGCCGGAAGCCACTTTGGACAGCGGCCTGGGCGTGGCACCCGCATGGCCCGCCACCAGCAACTCGACCTCCTCCAGACCGTGGGAGTTACCTTCGGGCCGGGTCTCCAGGGCCACCGCGAATTCGCTTCCCGCCATTGCCAGCCTGTGCAGGGCAGCAGTCACTTTTCCGGAAAAATCTGCAGCGGCTTTTTTTCGCATCCCGGACAACTTCGCGCCCAGCCCGAGATAAGCTTGCTTGGCCTGGCTTTCCTTTTCCTGCAAGGACTCCAGATTCGATCCCGCATCCAGTTCCGCAAGCCTTTGCCGAAGCGACGCCAGTCGCATCGGAATTTCCAGAGGATCGACCCGGAATTTTCGCGAAGTCGTCAAGATGGCGTCGATCCTGGCGCCCACCTCATGCAGCCGTTGCGGGTCCGGTTCCAGGCGGTCCCGATAATGCCGCAATCCATACGCGACTTCCTGTAACTGGATGCGCGCCGGCTCGATTTCATCCAAGACCGCCTGGAGCGTCGGGTCGATATCCGCCATCGGTGCCATTCGCGAGCGCAGCGTGTTGACCATGGCCAGCACAGAGGCCTCTCCCTCCGACAGGATTTCCAGTCCAAATTGCGCTGACTCGATAAGCCCGGCGGCATGCTCCAGCTGCTTGTACTCTACCTGCATTGCGTCCCAGTCCTCGGCGCGAAACGACAAGGCACCGAGTTCCTCCACCTGCCAGGCAAGCTGCCGGGATTCTTCGGCGATCGACTGCGCATCGGACTCCAGCGCCTTGCGTTTGCTGCGCAGATCCTGCCAGATCCGCCAGGCCTGACCGACCTCGGCGCACAGCTTGACCGCGCCGGCAACGCTGTCCAGCAGATCACGTTGGGCTGCCGGCCGCATCAAAGACTGGTGCGCATGCTGGCCATGGATATCAACCAGGTACTCACCAATTTCACGCAGTTGCTGCACCGTGGCCGCGCGGCCATTGGCGTATCCCCGCGAGCGGCCGGATATCTCGATCACCCGCCGCAACCAGCATTCGCCGGCATCGCCGGACAAGTCGTTTTCGGACAGATAGCGCGCCAGAGGCGAGTCCCCGGCCACCCGAAATTCCGCGCTGACCTCGGCTTTTTCGCATCCTTCCCGCACCAGACCAGCCTCGGCACGTTCGCCCAGTACCACCGCCAGCGCATCGATCAAAATCGACTTGCCCGCGCCAGTCTCCCCCGAAAGCACCGTAAACCCCGTCTGGAATTCGAGGTCCAGCCGATCAACGATGACAAAGTCGCGAATGCTTAAGGTGCGCAGCATAATTGGGAGGAGGGCAACTGGATCGGCCTTCGGGCACAGCCGCGGCAGATCCTAGAGCGTTTCGCTCCAGTGCAGTTTTTCGCGCAGCATGTGGTAATAACTGTGTCCGATCGGGTGCAGGAGCCGGATGGCGTGGGGACAGCGCCTCACCACAATGCGATCACCCTCGCCCAGTTCCCGATGCGAATGGCTGTCGAAATGAGCACGGGCATCGGAAGCCTTGAGCAGCAGGATTTCGATTTCCGATTCGCTGCTGACCACAATTGGCCGGTTGGACAGGGTGTGCGGGCACACCGGCACCAGACTGAAGGCATTCAAGCCGGGATGCAAAATCGGGCCGCCCGAAGACAACGCGTAAGCAGTGGAACCGGTCGGACTGGCAACAATCAAACCGTCAGAACGCAGGTTGTAGACGAACTGTCCATTAATGCGCACTTCGATCTCGATCAGGCTCCCCTGGGCGCCCTTGTTCACCGACACGTCGTTGAAGGCCACCACATCGAGTTCGCGCTTGCCCTGGCTGATCACCTCCGCCTGCAACAACATGCGCGATTCCGCGGTGAATTTCCCATCGAGAATCTCACTCATCGCCTCCAGCATGTTGCCCATGGAAAAATCCGTCAGGAAACCCAGTCTTCCCTGATTGATCCCCACCAGGGCCACGTCGAAAGGCGCCAGCGTGCGGGCGATATTGAGCATGGTCCCGTCGCCACCGATCACGATCGCCAACTCCGCAGCACGGCCGAGCTCCGCCAGGGGAAGGGTGGCGTGCCGGCTCTTGCCAACGTGTTCTGCCGTCAAGGGATCGATCAGGACCCGAATGCCGCGACCAGCGAGAAATTCGGCCAACTCGAGCACCGGCCCGGCGATTTCCGGGCTCTTGTATTTGCCAATGACGGCCACCGTCTGGAATGCATTCGACATGCCGGGAATTAAAGCACATTTGTTCCCGGCACGGCGTTTGTGGCGTCGCCAGGGAAACGATCGCTACTGGATTTGCGCAAACGTTTGTAAAATGGCTGCATGAGCCTTGGCGACCCCTTTCCGAGCGAACGCGCGCAAATCCTGCTCAAGATGCTGGTCGAGCGCTATATTTCCGACGGTCAACCGGTCGGCTCCCGCGCTTTGGCCAAAGTGTCCGGCCTCGATCTGAGTCCGGCCAGCATCCGCAACATCATGTCCGACCTGGAGGAACTGGGGTTCATTTCCAGTCCGCATACGTCGGCAGGCAGAGTCCCCACGCCGCGCGGCTACCGGTTTTTCGTCGACACGCTGCTCAAGGTGCGTCCGCTGGATAAAGTCGAAATCGACCAACTGGAGGGACAACTGCGTCCCGACCACTCCCAGAAACTCGTGTCACAAGCCTCGCACCTGTTGTCCGATCTGACCCGTTTTGCCGGCGTGGTGATGACCCCGAAGCGGCGCAGCGCGGTCTTTCGCCATATTGAATTCCTGAATCTTTCCGAAAAGCGCATTCTGCTGATCATCGTTGCACCGGATGGAGACGTGCAAAACCGCATCATCAACATCGAGCGCGCCTACACACCTGCCAAATTGACGGAAGCAGCCAATTTCCTGAACCAGAATTATGCAGGCCTGACGTTCGACGAAATCAAAATTCGGATCCAGGACGAACTGCGACAGTTGCGCGAAGACATGACCCAGTTGATGGCCAAGGCGATCGAAGTCGGCACCGAAGCCATGGGCCGCCCTTCCGAGGATTATGTGTTGTCCGGCGAACGCAACCTCTTGCAGGTCAACGACCTGCCCACCAGCATGGGCAGCCTGCGTCGCCTGTTCGAAATGTTCGAAAGCAAGACCAGCCTTCTCCATCTGCTGGACGTGAGCAGCCGGGCGCAGGGGGTGCAGATTTTCATCGGCGGCGATTCCGGACTGGTGCCGCTGGACGAATTCAGCGTGGTCACTGCGCCCTACGAAGTGGACGGTCAAGTGGTCGGCACGGTAGGCGTGGTCGGCCCCACCCGCATGGC
>JBJXFN010000061.1:0-74254 GCA_046155535.1 Burkholderiales bacterium | reverse complement strand
GTAATCTGGTCGCCGGCGATGGGAATCACCGCCGTGTGCCGGATGGCGCCCTGTGTAAAGACCGCAATGTCGGACGTGCCGCCGCCGATGTCGACCGGACACACGCCCAGGTCTTTTTCATCTTCGGACAGGACCGCGATCGCTGAGGCCAGCGGCTGCAAGATGAGGTCGTTGACTTCGAGCCCGCAGCGGCGCACGCATTTCATGATGTTCTGCGCCGCCGATACCGCGCCGGTGACAATGTGAACTTTTACCTCCAGGCGAACGCCGCTCATGCCCAGCGGCTCCCGCACGTCCTCCTGACCGTCGATTACGAACTCCTGGTTCAGCACATGCAGGATCTGCTGATCGGTGGGAATGGGAATCGCCTTGGCGGTTTCCACCACCCGGTCCACATCGTGCTGTGCGACTTCGCGGTCCTTGATTGCCACCATGCCATGGGAATTGAAACTGCGGATGTGGCTGCCTGCGATGCCGGTCCAGACTTCGCGAATCTTGCAGTCGGCCATGAGTTCGGCTTCCTCCAGAGATCTCTGGATCGCAGTGACGGTGGATTCGATATTCACGACCACGCCCTTTTTCAAACCGCGTGACGGTGCACTGCCCATGCCGATCACCTCGAAGCCGCCTTCCGGCCGCATTTCCGCGACGATGGCCGCGATTTTCGATGTGCCGATGTCCAGGCCCACAATCAGATTCTTGTTTTCTTTTCTCCCGCTCAATGTCGTCGCCCCGGATCGATAAGTCGTCAAACTCTGTCTGGGTTCGCAGCGGTATTTCCGCCCCGTACCGAAAAACCGTTCGTGTAGCGCAGGTCCACATAAGTCGGCGGTGCCGCCAATCCCGCCACTGTTCGGGCATACGCCTGGACAAATCCCGCGAGCCGGGTCTGAATCGCCTCCCGTCCCAACTCAATCACCATGCCGTCATCCAGGCGAAGCTGCCAGGCGCGCCGCGCGGACAAATGAATCTGCGTCACGCGGCGGCCGATCGGTGCCAGCAGGGTTTCACATTCCCGGAAACGCGCTGCCACTTCGGGCGCAGTGCCTGCCGGTCCCGTGAAGACCGGCAAGACGCTGTTGATCGCCGCCTCGAAGACCACACCCTCCTCGCTCACCAAGGCCGTCGACCCCCAACGGGCAATCGGCCGGTGCTCCTCGACAACCAAGCCGATGCGATCCGGCCACATGCGGCTGATATCTACCTGCCGCACCCAGGGCAGCTTTTCAAAAGCAGAGCGTGCTTGCGCCAGATCCACCGTGAAAAAATTCCCCCTGAGTTCCCGCGCAATCACCGCCTGGATCTGCTCGCGCGTTACATGTCCGGTTTCGCCGCTGACGTCGATGCCGCGAATCGCAAAAACCGGCAACTGCACGATCTGGTGCATCAAGCCAAAGGCAAGCAGCGCACCGGCAGCCGCAAACAACGCATTGGCCGCCACACGCAGTTGCCTGACGTTGTCCCACATCGGCATCAGTCCATCCGGGCGGAGGCCAGAATGCGCTCCACCAAATCATCAAATCCCATGCCGGCCGCCTTCGCCGCCATGGGCACCAGACTGTGTCCGGTCATGCCCGGCACTGTGTTGGCTTCCAGCAAAAAAGGATTGCCGTGAGAGTCGATCATGACGTCGATGCGCCCCCAGCCGCGGCATCCCAGAATGCGAAAGGCTCGCAGTGCCAGGTCCCGTATGTGTTGTTCCTGTTCCGCCGGCAAATTCGATGGGCAGTGATAACGCGTTTCGTCCGAGAAATATTTCGCGTGATAGTCATAGTTACCGCCAGGCGCCTCGATCCGGATCAAAGGCAATGCCGCCTCGCCAAGAATCGATGCCGTGACCTCCGCCCCGGAAATGAATTCCTCTGCGATCACCATGGCGTCGTGTTGCGCCGCCTTGCGATACGCTGCCGCCATGTCTTCGGCACGTGCGACCCGCGTCAGGCCGATGGTCGAACCTTCCCGCGAAGGCTTGACGATGAGCGGCAGGCCCAGTTCCCCTGCCACTTGTGCGAAGTCCGAAGTTTCCTCGAGCATGCAAAATCGGGGCGTCGGGATTGCCGAGGCCAGCCAGACAAGTTTTGTCCGCCACTTGTCCATGGCAAGCGCACTGGCCATCACGCCGCTGCCGGTATATCGAATTCCCATCCACTGCAGCGCGCCCTGTATCGTGCCGTCCTCGCCAAACCGGCCGTGCAGTGCGATGAATACGCGGTCGAAGCGCTCGTCCTGCAGCGCTCGCAAATCCCTTTCTCCCGGATCAAAGGCGTGGGCATCGACACCCCGGCGCTTTAACGCGGCCAGCACCGCCTGGCCGCTCATCAGCGAAACTTCCCGTTCCCCCGAACGGCCGCCCATGAGCACGCCGACTTTGCCGAATCCGTTCATGACTGCGCCTCGCCGACGATTTCCACTTCCTGTTCCAGGCGAATGCCGGTCTGCGCTTGCACCGTCTCGCGCACCAGGTCGATCAGCACTTCGATGTCGCGCGCAGTGGCGCCTCCGATATTGACGATGAAATTCGCGTGTTTCCAAGACACTTCCGCGCCTCCGACCCGGCGGCCCTTCAAGCCGCAGACTTCGATCAGCCGGGCCGCGTGATCCCCTTCGGGATTGCGGAAAACCGAACCAGCGTTGGGCTGGGCCAGCGGCTGGCTGGCGATGCGTTTGGACAGCAACTGCTTGATGGTTTGTCGAGCGGTATCCCCATCGCCATGGCGAAACCGGAACCATGCCGCGACAAAAAACTCCTCGCCCGAATGTGCCGGCACCACAGTGCGATAACCGATTGAATATTCCTGCGGCGTGCGGATCTGCAGTCGTCCGGCTCGATCGATGGTTCTCACCCGTGTCACCACTTCCCAGGTTTCCGCCCCATAACATCCGGCATTCATCGCCAGGCATCCGCCGACGGTGCCCGGAATGCCGGCCAGAAACTCGGCTCCTGCGAGGCTGTGAACCGCGGCAAATCGTGCGATCTTTGGACTCGCCACGCCGGCCTCGGCGTAAATTTCGGCGCCCGCACTGCCCTCATCGATAAATACCCGCTTGAGCGCGCGATGGGTAAAAATCACCGTGCCGCGATAACCGCCGTCGCGTATCAGCAGGTTGCTGCCCAGCCCCACAAAAAGGACAGGCTCGTCGGCGGGCAGCGAGCCCAGAAAGGCGCGCAAATCCTCCAGATCCGCAGGCTGATAGGCCCGGACGGCATGGCCGCCGGCGCGCCAGCTCACGTGCCGATGCATGGCCTCGTCGCGGCTTAGTTGGCCACGCAGCGCAAGTGTCCCCAGTTGTTCCGTGTCCGCCATGTTCATGCCGGGCTGTTCTTCGCCAGTTTTGCGGGAATGCCGCCGATCGAGCCGGCGCCCATGGTGATCACCACGTCGCCGGGTTTGGCGATCGTTGCGATGGCCATCGGCATTTCCGCAATCTTTTCGACAAACAAGGGTTCGACCTTGCCGGCGACACGCACCGCGCGAGCCAGTGCCCGTCCGTCGGCCGCAACGATTGCAGGTTCACCCGCGGCATACACATCGGCGAGCACCAAGGCATCGACGGAACCCAGGACTTTCACGAAATCCTCGAAGCAATCACGGGTCCGCGTGTATCGATGCGGCTGAAAGGCCAGCACCAAACGCCGGCCGGGAAACGCCCCGCGCGCGGCGGCGATGGTTGCCGCCATTTCCGCCGGGTGATGGCCATAGTCGTCAATCAGCGTGAAGGTCCCACCTGCGACCGCCACCTCTCCGTGACGCTCGAACCTTCTACCCACGCCACGAAAATCCGCGAGCGCCTTGACGATTGCCGCATCCGGCACGCCGACTTCCATCGCCACCGCAATGGCCGCCAGTGCGTTGCGCACGTTGTGGACACCCGGAAGATTCAGCGCGATGTGCAAATCGGGCGCCGTTTGCGCGTGGCCGTTGTAGCCCGTGCGCCGAGTAACGCGAAAATGCATTCGGGTCTGATCGGCCCGCACGTCCACCGCCCGAATCTGGGCACTTTCGCTCAACCCATATGTCGTCACCGGCTTGCTGATGATGGGCAGCAGGCTGCTGACATTGGCATCGTCGAGGCACAGGACCGCCATGCCATAAAAAGGCAGATGTTCGATGAATTCCAGGAACGCCTGGCGCAATCGGCCGAAATCGTGGCCATAGGTTTCCATGTGGTCTGCATCGATATTGGTCACCACGGCGGCCACCGGTTGCAGATAAAGGAAGGAGGCGTCCGACTCGTCGGCCTCCACGACAATAAATTCCCCGCTGCCCAACTTGGCGTGCGAACCGGCGGCTTCCAGCCGACCACCGATCACAAATGTCGGATCCATTCCCGCTTCGGCCAGAATGCTGGCGACCAGACTGGTGGTGGTGGTTTTTCCGTGCGTGCCGGCAATGGCGATGCCCTGCTTCAGCCGCATGAGTTCCGCAAGCATCATCGCTCGCGGCACCACTGGAATTCGCTTGGCACGCGCCGCGGCGACTTCCGGGTTGTCCGACTTGACTGCCGTGGACGTCACCACCGCGTTGGCGCCCCTGACATTGCCCGGGTCGTGACCGATATGAATTTTTGCGCCCAATGTCGCCAAGCGCTGAGTCGCGGGCGTTTCGGCGATGTCCGACCCGCTGATGTCGAATCCGAGATTGAGCATCACTTCTGCGATGCCGCTCATCCCCGAGCCGCCGATACCGACAAAATGTACGCGCTTGACCTTGTATTTCATCCGGCGGCCACCGCGCAATGTTGCGCCACCACCTTCGCCGCATCGGATTTGCCCAATCCACGCGCGCGGCAGGCCATATCGAGCAGTTTTTCGCGCGTGAGTCCGCGCAACAGGTCAGCCAGTTTGCGCGGCGTGAGTTCGATTTGCGGCACTAAAATCGCGGCGCCGCGCTCGGCAAGGAACCGGGCGTTGTGCGTCTGATGATCGTCCACCGCCAGCGGAAATGGCACCAGCACACTGGCCACACCGGCCGCCGCCAGTTCGGACACGGTCAGCGCACCTGCCCGGCATATCACCAGGTCGGCAGCGCCGTAGGCGCTGGCCATATCGCTGACAAATGCGACCGCCATTGCCGACACGCCGGCGTCACGATAGGCGTTCTCCAGCTCACGCAGATGGCGGCTGCCCGCTTGATGTATCACGTCCGGGCGGTTTTCGGCGGGGAGCAAGGCCAGGGCGCGTGGCACTGTTTCGTTCAGCACTTGCGCACCCAGACTGCCACCCATCACCAGCAAATGGAATTTTCCTTGCCGCCCGCGAAACCGCTCGCCCGGCGGCGCAAGCGCCACAATTTCCCGCCGCACCGGATTGCCAGTCCATTCGGCATTTTTCAGGGCCTGCGGAAAGGCCACCAAAACCTTGTTCGCCACTCTGGCCAACACCTTGTTCGCCAGTCCGGCAATGGAATTCTGTTCGTGCAGGACGAGCGGCCGCGCCAGCATTCTTGCCACCAGGCCGCCGGGAAAGGAAATGTAGCCGCCCATCCCGAGCACGACATCGGGGCGCACGCGCAAGATCACGCACAGGCATTGCCACCAGGCAATCAGCAAATTGAAAGGCAGCATCGCGATGCGCAAGAATCCCTTGCCCCGCAGTCCGGAAAATCGGACAAAAGCCATCTCGTAACCTTGCGCCGGCACAATTTCCGCCTCCATGCCGGTGCGGCTGCCCAACCAGACGATTCTCCAATCGCGCTCGCGCAAGACCTCCGCGACCGCCAGACCGGGGAAGATATGCCCGCCGGTACCGCCCGCCATCACCAGGGCAACGCGAACCGCAGCGGTGCTGGCTTTCTGTGATGCTGTCAAAGGGAGTGCCCTTTCATCATCTGGCGGTTCTCGAAATCCACCCGCAGCAAAATTGCCAAGGCGCAGCAATTGGCCAGCAATCCACTGCCGCCATAGGAGAGCAAGGGAAGCGTCAATCCTTTGGTTGGCAGCACCCCCATGTTGACGCCCATGTTGACGATGGCCTGTATTCCCAGCCACAAACCCACGCCCTGCGCGACCAAGGCGGAGAAATAACGCTCCATGCGCGCTGCCCGGTTGCCAATGGCAAAGGCGCGCCAGATGAGCCACAGGAACATCAGAATCACGGCCATCACGCCTGCATAACCGAGTTCCTCTGCAATCACCGCCAACAGAAAGTCGGTGTGCGCCTCCGGCAGATAGAGAAGTTTTTCGACACTTGCACCAAGTCCGACACCGAACCACTCGCCGCGACCGAAGGCGATCAGGGAATGCGACAACTGGTAGCCCTTGCCAAACGGGTCCGACCAGGGGTCCATGAAGCCGATCACGCGCTGCAACCGGTAGGGGGAAGTCCAGATCAGAAGAACAAATCCGATCAACAGCAGCACGATCAGCGAAGCGAACAGTCGCCAATTCATGCCGCCCAGGAACAGGACGCCCATGGCAACAACGGTGATCACAGCGAAAGCACCGAAGTCCGGCTCGCAAAGCAGCAGGGCGCCGGTGTAAAACATCACCGCAAACATCGGCAGGAATCCCTTGCGGAAACTGTGCATGAGCGCGGCCTTGCGCACCGTGTAATCCGCGGCGTACAACACAGCGAACAGCTTCATCAGCTCCGAGGGCTGCAGGTTCAGAAGGCCGAACGAGAGCCAGCGCCGGCTGCCGTTGACCTCGCGGCCAATCCCCGGAATGAGCACGAGGATGAGCAGCAGAATGCCGAGCACGAACAGATACGGCGCTGCTTGCTGCCAGAACCGCATCGGAAACTGGAAACAGAGCAGCGCCATGGCAAGCGAGATCAGAATATAGATGCCATGCCGGACCAGGTAATAGGTCGGCTGGTTTCCGGACGCGGCCCCGCCCTCTGCGATGGCAATCGATGACGAATACACCATGACTAGGCCGAGGGCAATCAGCAGCCCTGCGAAACTTACCAACGCGTAGTCGAGTTCTGCATACGGCAATGGCCTTGCCGCAGCATTTCCGAGAAGACCGTTCAATTCTTCCCGCCCAGTGTCTCGACAGCTTCGGCAAAGGCCTTTGCCCGATGTTCGTAATCCCGGTACATGTCGAAACTCGCGCAAGCCGGGGAAAGCAGGACCGCGTCTCCGGGACTTGCCAGCGCCGCGGCACTGCGCACGGCTTCCACCATGTCACCCGCGCGCACAATTGGCACCATCGTTGCGGTAATGGCACCGGCAATGTGTTCCCGGTCGCGGCCGATCAACACCACTCCGCGGGCATGACGCGACACCGCTTCCTTCAAGGGGGAAAAGTCCTGGCCCTTGCCATCCCCGCCGGCGATCAGCACTACTTTGCCGGGCATGCCACTCAATGCGGCAACCGTCGCCCCGACGTTGGTGCCTTTCGAATCGTCGAAATAAGAAACCGAACGAATTTCCGCAATCTTCTGGACCCGGTGAGGCAGCCCCTTGAAACTATGCAGTCCTTCGAGCAAGCGCTCATAAGGCAGCTGAATGGCGCGGCACAGCGCCAGGGCCGCGAGCGCGTTGGCTGCGTTGTGCAGGCCGGCCACCTGCAATTCCCTGACCGGCATCAAATTAGCGCGTCCTTCGGCAAGCCAGGGTTCGCCGTCAATGGTGCGCAATCCCCAGTTGCCATGCGCCCACGGCTCGTCCAAACCGAAGGTCAACACCTGTGTACCGGGGCGAACCATCGCGCGCACCCTGGCATCCTCGCGATTGATGACTGCCGTTTGTGCGCCGTCAAAAATCCTGGCTTTGGCCTGGGCGTAGGCATCCATCCCGGCATAACGATCCAGATGATCTTCGCTGACGTTCAACACCGCCGCCGACTCCGGATGCAGGCTGCTGGTGGACTCCAGTTGGAAGCTCGACAACTCCAGAACCACCACATCCGGGCGGCGCCGCTGGCCAGACTGCACTTCCAGAAACGCGTCCAGAATCGGCAACCCGATGTTTCCCGCCACCAGCGCGCGGGTCTTGGCCGCGCGCACCATGGCGCCGACCATCTCCGTCACCGTGCTTTTGCCATTCGATCCGGTGATCGCAACCACCTTCGCCTGCGGCCATTCTTCGCGCACCCTGGCAAACAGTTCAATGTCGCCCATCACTGCCACGCCACGTGCACGGGCCGCGACAATCTGCGGCGCATTCAGCGCCACGCCGGGACTCGCCGCGATCAAGTCGGCGTCCGCAAATACGTTATCCACAAACGGTCCGAGATGCAGGTCGATGGCGGGAAATTCCGCGCGCAACGTGGCGGCAAACGGCGCGGCCGGCCGGGTGTCCGCGACCCGCACATGGGCCTGCCTGCCGGTCAACCAGCGCACCATCGACATCCCGCTTGCTCCGATACCCAGCACGAGGACCCGCCTATTTCTCAACTCGATCGGCACGCGCCTCCTTCATGGCGGACTCGATCCGTGACAGGCGCAGGGCGCCCATGTCCTGGGTTTGCGGAATCACCATATCTGGAAGTTCCCGCTGTTGTGATGCCAACCGGATGCCACAGGACCGCAAGGCCTGGGTGAGCCATTCAAATTTCCACCGACTCGTCATTTTCCACCTCGTCGTTTCATCTGAGTTTGAGCGTCGACAATCCGATCAATACCAGCATCATGGTGATGATCCAGAATCGCACCACCACCTGGTTTTCCTTCCAGCCTTTGAGTTCGTAGTGATGATGCAGCGGCGCCATTCGGAAAATTCTTTTCCCGGTCATTTTGAAGGAAGCCACCTGCAAGATGACCGACAGGGTTTCCACCACAAACACCCCGCCCATGACGAACAGCACGATTTCCTGACGAACGATCACCGCAATCGTCCCAAGCGCGGCACCAAGGGCCAGCGCGCCGACATCGCCCATGAATACTTCCGCGGGATAGGCGTTGAACCAGAGAAAGGCCAGGCCCGATCCGGCAATGGCGGCACAAACCACGGTGAGCTCCCCGGCCCCCGGAATCAACGGAAAACCCAGGTACCGGGAGTAGATGGCGTTGCCCGCCACGTAGGCGAACACGCCCAATGCGCTGCCGACCATGACGGTTGGCAGAATCGCCAGTCCATCCAGTCCGTCGGTCAGATTGACCGCATTGCTGGTCCCGACAATGACGAAATAGCTCATCACCACAAAACCGGTGATGCCCATCGGATAGGCGATCTGCTTGAAGAACGGCACGATCAGTTCGGTCTGGGCCGGCGCCACCGAGGAAGTCGCCAGATAAATCGCAGCGGTGAGGCCGATCACCGACTGCCAGAAGAATTTGACGCGCGCGGACAAGCCTTTCGGATTGCGGTGCACGACTTTGCGGTAATCGTCGACCCAGCCCACGATGCCAAAGCCGAGCGTGACAAGCAACACCACCCACACGTAGCGATTGCGCAAATCCGCCCACAACAGGGTGGTGATTGCGATGGAGATGAGGATCAGTGCGCCACCCATCGTGGGCGTGCCGGCCTTGGCAAGATGGGACTGGGGGCCGTCGTCGCGGACCGACTGGCCGATCTTGTAGGCCGTGAGCCTGCGGATCATCCACGGACCGACAATGAAGGAAATAAGCAACGCCGTCAGCGTCGCGAATACCGCGCGCAGCGTGATGTAGTTGAACACGTTGAAAACGCGAAAGTCGTTCGCAAGCCAATGCGTGAGTTCAAGCAGCATCAGACGTGTCCCGCAGGTTCGCCGTTGGTGGTGCCGATGGCTGCCACGACGCGCTCCATGCCCATGAAGCGGGAGCCCTTCACCAGGATCGTCATGTCCCGGTCGAGAATCGCGGACAGCGCCGCCACCAGGGAGTCCAGGTCCGCGAAATGACGGCCGGCTGGCCCGAAACTGCGCACCGTTGCGGCGCTCAAATCACCCAGGGCGAACAGCCGGTTTATGCCTGCGCTGCGAGCGGCTTCGCCCATTGCACGGTGCAACGCTTCGGCGTTTTCGCCCAGTTCTCCCATGTCGCCCATCACCAGCGTCTTGTTGCCGGCGCAGCCCGCCAGCACGGCAATGGCCGCCCGCATCGAATCCGGGTTTGCGTTGTACGAATCGTCGATCACCGTGGCGCCCGAACGATGACGTCTTGTCTGCAGTCGGCCTTTGATGCCGCGATACGCAGCGAGGCCGGCTCCGATCTGCGCGGCCGGCATTCCCAGCGCCAAAGCCGCAGTCGCCGCCGCAAGCGCGTTGCGGACATTGTGCAAACCCGGCACCGCCAGGGTGCAAACGAATTGCCCCTGCCCTGCACGCACGGTCAGCAAGGTTCCGGAATCCGTCAGTTCATAGCGGGCCGACACGTCGGCCGGATTTTCCAGGCCGAAACTGATCACTTCGCGCTTGCCGATCAACCCGCGCCAAAATTCGGCCTGGACGTCATCCTTGTTGAGCACTGCGACGCCGGCGGAATCCAGTCCCTGGAAAATCTCGCCCTTTGCTTCGGCAATGGCATGCATGGAGCCCAATTCACCGATATGCGCCGTGCCTGCATTGTTGATGAGGGCCAGCGTGGGTCGGGCGAGCCGGGAAAGATACGCGATCTCTCCAAGATGATTCATGCCCATTTCAATCACTGCAAACCGATGCGCGGCCCGGAGCCCCAACAGGGTCAGTGGCATGCCGATGTCGTTGTTCTGGTTCCCGGACGTGGCCAGAACGCCCGCCTCGCCGGCTGCTTGACGCAAAATGCCGGCGAGCATTTCTTTCACCGTTGTCTTGCCGTTGCTGCCGGTAATCGCAGCCACCGGAATGTCGAATCGATTGCGCCAGAATGCCGCGAGTTGCCCGAGTGCAATCCGGGTATCGCGCACTTCCAGCACGCTCGCGTCCGGGGTACTCACGCTTGCCCCGTCCTTCACCATGACCGCACTGGCGCCCTGCGCCAACGCCTGGTCCGCAAACAACTGACCATCGAAGCGCTCGCCGTGCAGGCCCACAAACAAATCGCCAACGCGCACGTCTCGACTGTCGGTGGTCACGCGCAGGAATTCCCGGTTGGCGCCGAGTCTTCGCGCACCGATCGCTTTGGCGGCGCCCTCCAGGTCAAGCATGACCGCCGTCTCCCCAAATCAGGCGCAAGCTTTCGCGCGCAACTTCCACATCGTCGAACGGCAATCTGCGTCCGTCGATTTCCTGATAGGTTTCGTGGCCCTTGCCAGCAATCAGTACTACGTCATCAGTCTTGGCCATGCGCAGTGCATCCTCAATGGCCTGCGCACGGTCTTCCTCGATCTGGTGGTTCGTGTGTGCGCCCGTGGCAATGTCACCAAGAATCGCACGCGGCTTCTCCGAGCGCGGGTTATCGCTGGTAATCACCACGTGATGCGAGAGACGCGTTGCCACCTCACCCATGAGCGATCGTTTCCCCGGGTCGCGATCACCGCCGCAACCAAATACGCAAAACAACCTCGCCTCGCCCCGCAGG
Source organism: Burkholderiales bacterium (assembly GCA_046155535.1). Classification (GTDB taxonomy): domain Bacteria; phylum Pseudomonadota; class Gammaproteobacteria; order Burkholderiales; family JACQAP01; genus JACQAP01. The sequence goes on along the minus strand of JBJXFN010000061.1, from coordinate 62,886 downwards.
AAATCACGCAGGGTGAGCAATACTTTTTCCAGTGCATCAGGGGTGTGCGCGTAATCCACCACCACCAATGGAGCGCCGGGCTGGCTCACTGTCTGCAGGCGTCCAGGAACCGGCTTGACCTGCGACAGCGCATCCACAGCATCGCGCAATGGCACCTCTGCGCTGATCAGCACGCCCAATACACCGAGAAGATTGCTGGCGTTGAATCGGCCAATCAGGGAAGTTGCCATCTGGGCCGCACCCCAGGGTGTACGGATTTCCAAATTGAGTCCCCGAGTGGACAGGTCCAGGCGGTGCGCGGCAATTTCGCCCACGCCCATGCCGTAACCGAAGACCGTGGTCTTCGAGCGGTCGATCGAAGCAGCCAGATTGCGACCGAAACTGTCGTCGAGATTGACCACCGCGTGTTTGAGCCCGGGCGTGTGAAACAACCTGGCCTTGGCAGCACCGTAGTTTTCCATGGTGCCGTGATAATCCAGGTGATCGCGGGAGAGATTGGTAAACAGGGCGACGTCAAAATCGGTGTTATTGATTCGCCCCTGCTGAATACCGTGCGAAGACACTTCCATCACGCACCCGCTGGCACCAGACTGGAGGTATTCCGCGAGACGCGAATGCAGCGTTACCGCATCCGCCGTTGTGGTCCGGGCGGTTTTCAGCTGTCCGGGAAATCCATCGCCCAAGGTACCCATCAGCGCAGTGCGGCGACCCAGACGATTCATCGACTGCGCGATCCAGTGTGCGCAGGAGGTCTTGCCATTGGTGCCCGTCACGCCGGCAATCCACAACTTGCGCGAGGGATCCCCGTAGAACCGGCTGGCAATTTCTCCCACCCGCTGGCGAAGGTCGGGCACGGCAAGATTGGGCACCTGCCAGGAATGATCCCAGTGAAATCCCCTCGTCTCCCACCAAACCGCGCCAGCACCCGCGGCGATGGCCTGCCCGATGTGATGGCGGCCATCGTCTTGTTCACCGGGAAACGCAAGAAAAAGATCACCGGGCCTGACCTGCCGGCTGTCGAGCGCAAGTCCGTTAACAACGGGCATCGGCAGATCACTCGTGCCCGAACCTGCCGAAAGAGAATCGGAAATGGTAGACATGGCATTCATGCCTTCTTCTCGGCCGCGGAAACGGACTGGGGCACCACCGCCTGATCGAGCCTTGCGTCGGGAGTTATTCCCATCAATCGCAACGCGCCCGCCATCACGGTACTAAATACTGGCGCTGCCACCTCACCACCGTAGTAATGCTCGCCACCGGGTTCGTCCAGCAACACGGCAATTACCAACCGCGGCTGCGACGCCGGCGCAAATCCCACAAACGAAGAGAGGTAACGGTCAGGGGCGTAGGTGCCGCTCACCAGTTTGTGCGCAGTACCGGTCTTGCCTGCCACACGGAATCCGGCGACTTGTGCGCGGGTCGCGGTGCCGCCAGCCTGCGTCACGGATTCCAGCATCTTTCGAACGGCCCTTGCGGTTGCCACCGACATCACACGACGCCCTTCGGCAGATTCGGTGCGACGGAGCAAGGTAAAGGGAATCAATTCGCCGTCGGTGGCAAAAACAGAATAGGCCCGTGCCAACTGGATGAGGCTCACCGAAATTCCATGTCCGTAGGACATCGTGGCCTGCTCGATCGGTTTCCAGGACTGGTGGGGGCGCAAGCGACCGCTTGCCTCTCCCGGAAATCCCACCCGCGTCTGCGTACCAAAGCCGACATTGGAAAGCATGTTCCAGAGACTTGCCGGCGGCAGGCGCATCGCCATTTTGGCGGAGCCGACGTTGGAAGACTTCTGGATCACCTGGGAGACTGTCAGCATTCCCTCGGGATGGACATCGCGAATCACCCGATTGCCCACCATAAAATGCCCGCCTTCAGTATCGATCATGCTCCCTGGCCTGACCAACCCGGCTTCCAGAGCGGCGGCGATCGTAAAGGGTTTCAGAGTCGATCCGGGCTCGAACAAATCCACCACTGCGCGATTGCGCGCGCGTTCGGTCTGCAAGGTGTCGCGATTGTTCGGGTTGAAGGAAGGCCAGTTGGCCAGCGCGAGCACTTCGCCAGTGTTCACGTCCGCCACGACGATGCTTCCCGCCCGGGCTTCGTTCTGTGCGATCGCATTTTTCAGTTCCCGGAAGGCGAGATACTGAATGCGCTGATCGATGGACAGGGCGACTTCGACACCTTGCTGGGGCGCGCGGATACTTTCCACGTCTTCGACCACGCGACCCCGCCGGTCCTGGATGACGCGACGGCTTCCGGGTTTGCCCGCGAGGATGTCCTGATAAGCGAGTTCGATGCCTTCCTGACCATTGTCATCCACGCCCGTGAATCCCACCACATGCGCGCTGACTTCCGCTGCCGGGTAGTAACGACGGTACTCGCGCTGCAGGAACACCCCGGGCAGATCGAGTTCCACCACCCTAGCGGCCTGTTGCGGCGGTAACTGGCGCTTCAAGTACACAAAATCCCGACGATTGTCCGATAGACGCTTGCGCAAATCCTGCGCATCCACCCGGAGCGCCCGCGCAAGTTTCATCCGCTGTGGCGGACTCAGCGCAGCATCCGATGGAACAGCCCAAACCGACTCGACCGGCGTGCTGAGCGCCAGAGGTTCGCCGAAGCGATCCGTCACACGCCCGCGATATGCGGAAATTTCCACCATGCGTGCGTATCGGGTTTCCCCTTTCTGCTGCAGAAAACCGCGGTGCATGCCTTGCAGGTAGAACGCCCGCGCCGCCAGAATCACGAATCCGAACATCACCAGGAGCAGAAGGAAGCGCGCCCGCCACACGGGCAGGCGCACCGACAAAGCCGGATTCTGCAAGGGTTTCATGGCTCCAATAATGCGCAGGGGGGAGGCACCCCCGACAAATCCCGCCGCCGGATTGCGCCAAAAAAAGCCCGCGCCGCCAAACGCGTGTGCCGGGCCCGGTCCGACACAATCGGACCGGGCAATTTCGGCAGGGTCTGGACAGCGCGGGTGGGGGAGGAACCCTCTGCGCAAGTCATCGCATGCAAATAATTAAAAAAGCCCGCGCCGCCAAACGCGTACAACGCCACTGCCCCGCCGCGTCCGGTGGCGGAAGACTGTCCAGAGGACAGGTTTCGCCAGGATGCCGGACCGGGAACAGTGGTCATGGTTTGGTCAGCGCGGGTGGGGGAGGAACCAGTCGGACACGTTCAACCGCAGGCACCCGCATGTGCAAGCTGTTGGACGCAATTTTTTCTACACGAGACTGCATCGCCCAGGTACTTTGTTCGAGCTGAAGCTGTCCGAACTCCACTTCGAGCTGTCTGGCCTGGTCCTGCTGCTTCTGCAACCCTACGAAGGAATTGCGCGCCTGGTGCCGCGAAGTCACCAACGCCAGTGCACACACCATCAGCACCGCCGCCAGCATCAAGTTCAGGCGGATCATGCGTGGACCCTTTGCGCCACCCGCATCACTGCGCTGCGCGACCGCGGATTCATGGCCACTTCAGCCTCCGAAGCACGCACCGGTTTGCCCAGCATCTGCAAGCGTGGCAGCGGCATCTCGGCGGAGCGCACCGGCAGGCGCCGGGGCAATTCGTCCTGGCGCGTCTGCTTGCGCACAAACTGCTTGACGATGCGGTCTTCCAGCGAATGAAAACTGATCACCACAAGCCGCCCTCCTTCGACGAGGGCATCCACGCATTGGGGCAGCACTATTTCCAACTCTTCAAGCTCCTGATTGATGTAAATCCGTAGAGCCTGGAAAGTGCGAGTCGCCGGGTCCTGATGTGCGTCGCGCGCGGGAACGGCTTCTGCCACGATCTTGGCAAGTTGCCGCGTGCGTTCGACAGGCCCTCCCGATCGAGCCGCAACAATCGCTCTTGCAATCTGTTTAGCAAACCGCTCTTCGCCATAGCGTCTGATCACCTCTTCGATTTGCCGCGGCGATGCCCCTCCCAGCCACTGCGCCGCAGTCTGCCCGCGGCTGGTGTCCATCCGCATGTCGAGCGGGCCGTCGAGGCGGAAGCTGAATCCCCTTTCGGCCTGATCGAGCTGCGGAGACGACACCCCGAGATCGAGCAAAACCCCGTTCACCTTCTGCACCCCCGCGCCTTCCAGTACCTCACGCAGCCGCCCGAAACCAGCATGAAAAATCCTGAAGCGCGAATCGGCGATGTTCGCGCCCACCGCAACCGCTTCGGGATCGCGGTCCAGCGCCAACAATCGCGCGGTGGAATCCATGCGCGCGAGAATCTCGCCGCTGTGTCCGCCGCGGCCAAAGGTCGCGTCCACATAAACGCCCCCCACGCCGATTGCAAGCGCGCTGACCGCCTCTTCCCGCAGCACCGCCTTGTGTAACCCTGGCGCAGTGAAACTCCCCGCGCCTGCGCTCACAAGGCGAAGTTCTCCATTCCCGGGGGCAGTTTCTCCGTTCCGGTCGTCAGTTGGTCGAGCTGCTTTTCCCAGGCATCCTGGCTCCACACTTCAAAGTGACTGCCTTGGCCGACCATCATCACCTGCTTGTCCATGCCCGCAAATTTGCGCAATTCCGGCGATACCAACAGCCGGCCGGACGCGTCCAACTCGACCTCTTCGGCAAAACCCACCAACAGTCGCTTCCACAAGCTGGCCTGCGGATCAAAACTGGAAAACCCCATGATCCGCGCGCGAATGGGCTCCCAGGCCGGTGACGGATAGAGCAACAGACATCGGTGCGGGTGTGCTGTAAGCACTTGCTTACCTGTGGCTCCAGACTGGAGGGCATCCCGATGGCGAGTCGGGACGGCAAGCCGGCCTTTGGCATCCAAACTGAGTGCGGTAGCGCCCTGAAACATGTTTTCTGTGTGTTGGAAGTGTCGGAATAATCATATATTCCCACAAAAACCTACTTTTCCCCACTCTAGTGGAAAAGAAAAACCGGGTCAAGAGAGAATTGACCTGGTTTCCTGAGTTACGACAAAGACTTACGGAGTACTGCGGAAGTGAACTTTGAGGTCTAACTTAAGATAATTAAAACAAAGCATTAAGAAATTTATCTCATGCAATGCATTCAATTTATCGAGTTGTACTCTTCGATTAGGAGAGGAGTTGAAGCTGGCCTGTAAGCCGGGTTCTGTGAGTTACCTTTCGGCAGCCTGGCAGTCATTCATCTGGGCCAGCAGTTACCTGATGGCTCAAGCGACCTACCCGGAAGCAGCACGAGCCGCGCTATGGCTTCCCTATTTGGTCTTGCTCCGGATGGGGTTTGGCGTGCCGACTGTGTTACCACAGGCGCGGTGGGCTCTTACCCCACCTTTTCACCATCGCCGGTTTCATTTCTGAAACGTTGGCAGTCTGTTTTCTGTGCCACTTTCCATCGCCTCGCGGCGTCCGGCCGTTAGCCGGCATCCTGCTCTGCGGAGCCCGGACTTTCCTCTGCACAAGCGAATTGCACAGCGACTGCCCGGCCAGCTTCAGTCCCCATCGTAGCACCGCAGGCACTTCAGGCCGCGGCTTTTCGTCGAGACGCCACCTTGCACCTCAAACACTCTGCGAGAATTCTATTTCTTGCCGTTCACCGCCGCCTTGAGTCGAACGCCCGCGGAAAATTTTGCGGTCTTCGTCGCTGGAATCTTGATCGCCGCCCCCGTCTGCGGATTGCGGCCTTCGCGCGCTGCGCGTTTTCCCTGGGTAAAAGTTCCAAATCCCACCAATGTCACACTTTCGCCTTTTTTCAGCGAGCCGGTGACGATGGCAACAAAAGCGTCCACCATCGTATCGGCCGCAGCCTTGCTGCCGCCGATTTTTTTGGCGATGGCTTCTACGAGCTCTGCCTTGTTCATTTTCTCCCCCTGTCTTTTTGATGAAGACTGCGGGGAAGCTTAGGATTTGGCACTGCCTGCGTCAACGCAAAAAAACATAATCATCAGCAACGCAAATTGCACTCTCGGTTAGACTCGCATTTGACGTTCCAGATCATTGCAGCGCGGGATTGCGAATTCGTCTCGCCGGACAGAACATTTCCATAGACGACGGAGGATTCCGCGTGCGTTCCCCATGCGGTCGACTCAATTTCACTCATGATTTCATGTAGACGGGAGAAAGGGTGATCGCGGCGCCGGTATCACGCTCACCTCAGATCGCAGCCGTGTCGGCAAAAACAGACACCCCCCCTGTTGCAATGCGCCACGCCAACGGCGCGGCTCCCGCAGGATTCAGAACCGCACGCCGATTTTCGCGCCGTACGATTTCGCGTCTCCGGTTTTGTCCTCTTCGAAGTTGAGATTCAAAAGCAGAAACTTCAGTCCGACTCCGGCAAACACCATAGTCATCGGGAATTATTCTTCTGACAGTCCCGAGACGTTCAACGGTGTGCTCGTCGCCCACACGCGAACCATGCCGACCGCCTGCGCGACGCCACATCCGAGCAGCCAGGCGCCACCACCAAGAAATTTGTCACCCTAGTCATCCGCAACTTCTGTAAAACTCCATTCCACCTGATTGCCTGCTCGCATTGGCACCAGAACATGGACACCAAACGGGTACTCCGACGGCACACGCCATGGCTGTTTTTCCAGGGTGATCTTGCGCTGATTCCTTGCCAATCCGTAGAAATCCGCGCCATGAAAGCTGGCAAATGCCTCCAACTTTTCCAGTGCCCCTGCCTGATTGAAAGCCTCGGCGTACAGTTCGATGCCGGCATGTGCGGTGTAAACGCCGGCACATCCACAAGCCACTTCCTTGGTGTGTTTCGCATGCGGGGCGCTGTCGGTGCCCAGGAAAAATTTCGGATCGCCGGAAGTCGCAGCCTGCACCAATGCCTGCCGGTGCCGTTCACGCTTCAAAATCGGCAAACAATACAAATGTGGGTGAATGCCGCCACGAAACATGTCATTTCGGCTCAGCAGAAGATGATGCGCGGTCACCGTGGCCGCCAGGGTAGACGGCCCGTCCCGAACAAAGCGCACAGCATCGGCGGTCGTAATATGTTCGAGAACGATCTTGAGTTTCGGAAACGTTTCGACCAGCGTGCCCAGCGTACACTCCAGGAAGACTTTCTCCCGATCGAAGACGTCCACGTCCGGGTCGGTCACCTCGCCATGGATGAGCAGCGGCAAACCCGTTTCTGACATGGCTTGCAATGTCTCGAAACATCTTCGAATGTCGCTTACGCCGGCGTCGGAATTGGTGGTTGCGCCCGCCGGATAATATTTCAACGCCCGCACCACGCCGCTGGCCGCGGCGGCACGCACTTCGCCAGGCAGCGTGTTGTCCGTCAGGTAAAGCGTCATCAGCGGTTCGAACAATGCACCGGAGGGCAGGCAGGACAAAATGCGGTGCCGGTACGCCACGGCCGCATCCAATGTAGTTACTGGAGGCCGCAGATTCGGCATCACAATGGCTCTTGCAAAACGACGCACGGTGTGCGGCAGCACGGCACGCAGCGCTTCACCGTCGCGCAGATGCAGGTGCCAATCATCGGGTTGTGTCAACGTCACGCGATTCATCTAGGGTAATGCCTGATATTGTTTGACACTGCTGTGGATTGGCCAATCGCTGTACAGCGCCACAAGTGCGGCGAATTGGGTGTCAGACGCGAAGAGAACCGCAGCCAGGTTGGAAACCCGGCGAGCATTATCGAAAAAGTATGGGGCCGATTTTCGTCCGCACTTGTTCCTAATCGTAAAAAACGTTAAGCAAGGGCCTCCGGAATGCGTTTTCATGCAAGTCTGACGGCACATCAGTTTTTTCTCATCTCCAAGGCTCGATCATAAAGCAGATTTTTTCTGGCGCCGGTGATTTCAGACGCCAGTTGCACCGCCTGTTTGAGTGGCAGCTCACGCAACAGGATTGCGAGCACCCGGAGAGTCTCGATCCCCGCGATATCGGCATCCGATGCATCGTCGCCCTTTGTCGCCCCTTCCACGATCAGTACGAACTCCCCTCGCTGCCTGTTCTCGTCGCCGCGCAGCCAGTTGACGGCCTCGCCCAGGCAACAATAATGAATTTGTTCGAATATTTTAGTCAGCTCGCGCGCTATGCAGACTCCCCGTTCGCGGCCAAACAGTCCGGTCATGCTTTCGATTGCCTCGACAATTCTATGGGGCACTTCGTAGAACACCTGCAATCCCTGTTGCGATTGAAGTTTCTTGAGCGCTTTTTCCCGATCGCTTTTTTTAGCCGGCAAAAACCCATGAAAGCTGAACGGCACGGCGGGCAGGCCGCTGACCGAAAGCGCGGTCACTGCTGCATTGGCGCCGGGAACGGACACCACACGAAATCCCGCAGCACGCACGCTGCTGACCGCCAGGGCGCCGGGGTCGCTCAAAGCCGGGGTGCCCGCATCCGACACCAAGGCCACCGATTTCCCCTCGGCCAACAGAGCAAGCACTTGATTCGTCGCGCCGCGCTCATTGTGCTCGCGCAAGGATATGAGTTCACTTCGAATTCCGAAGTGTCCCAGAAGATTGCGCGTCACCCGGGTGTCTTCGGCAGCAATCACGTCCACCTGTTTGAGCACTTCGATCGCCCGCAGGGTCATGTCGCCGAGATTCCCGATCGGGGTGGCCACCACATATAATGCGGCATCCTTCGGCACACTTTGCTTGCTATGCAACTTCGTAATGTCTCGTCTGCGTGGATTCGGCCGATACTATACTGGGCGCTCGGCGCCTTAGCCACCGGCAGCAGCTGGGCACAGAACACTGGCAGTACCGCAACACTCCCCGTGGAAGCGCACATCGGGGTTCTTCTGCCGCTGCAGTCCTCTTCGTTTGCCAAACACGCGGAAGCGGTTCGCCTGGGGATTCTGGCCGCCGCCGCATTGGAGGCAAGCGCTCCCAGAATGCGGATTTATTCAACGGATGATGACCCGCAGCAGATTCTGTCGGCCTACAACCGTGCGGTCTCCCTTGGCGCAAGATTGATCATCGGACCCTTGACCCGCAGCGGTGTGACCACGCTGGTCTATAACGGCGCGAACAGCGTGCCGACCATTGCATTGAATTCTCCGGAAGGTGATGTCGTGTTGCCGAGAGACTTCTATGTCTTCGGCCTGCAGATCGAAGCGGAAACACGTCAACTGGCGAACTGGGCATTTCGCAAGGGAGGCAATCGCGTATTTCTGGTGGTTGGAGAGTCTTCACTTGGCACCCGGATTGCCCAGGCTTTCGAAAACGAATGGAAAGGCCAGCGCGGCGAAGTGGTCGGCCAGTTCGGTTACACCACGGAAATGGCCTCACTTGCGAAGCTTCGCGAACAGATTGTCGCGTCGCGTGCAGATGTCATTTTCACAACGCTTGACGCGGAACGCACACGCTTTGTGCGCGGGTTTCTGGGCAAGTCCATGCCGGTCTATGCCACCTCGCAGGTCTTTGCGTTCGCCAATGATGCGATCGCCAATATCGACCTTGATGGGGTGCGGTTCCTCGACATGCCCTGGTTGCTGCAGCCGGATCATTCCGCGGTAATGAGTTACCAGCGTGCGGATCCGCGGCCCTGGGCGCCCGACCTGGAACGATTGTTCGCACTGGGCATCGACGCATACCGGATTGCACTAGGCCTTTTGCGCCCGAACCAGCGCATGGATTCCCTGGACGGAGTCACCGGTGCCATCACCTTCGGCGAGAACCGCCAATTCGAGCGGCAACTGGTCCCTTCCCACTACGTACGAGGCACAGCGCGCCCCCTGGATTCCAAGGACGCGCAATGAACCGTCGCGGCGAGCCCGCCGAAGACGCTGCAGCCACGTTTCTGATCCGCCAGGGTCTGACTCTGGTGGCCAGAAACTATCACTGCCGGTTTGGCGAAATCGATCTGATTCTCAACGATGGTGCAACACTGGTATTTGTCGAAGTCCGTTATCGCCGAAGCCTGACGTTTGGAAGCGCTTCGGAAAGCATCACCCACGCGAAGCAACGCAAGCTGTTACGAGCCGCGCGGCATTACATGGCAGAACAAAGTGTTTTTCCCGAATGCCGGTTCGACGCGGTGTTGCTGAACGGCGACAGTTCGAAGATCGAATGGCTGCGCAATGCGTTTGGCGAATGACAAAGTACACGCTCCATTCGGCGCGTGCTGTGTAATAATCCGCGATTGAAAAATGCAGGTGCGCGCGCCCGATGAATTTGACTGACCGCATAGCCCAACATTTCCACGATAGCGCCCAACTCAAACTCAAAGCCGTCAAGGTGCTTGCCGAGCCGCTCGGTCGCGCGGCGCAGTGCATGGTTGACTGCCTGATGAAAGAAGGGAAGATCCTCTCCTGCGGAAACGGCGGGTCGGCCGCCGATGCCCAGCATTTTGCTGCCGAACTGCTGAACCGGTTCGAAATTGAACGCCCGCCTCTGGCGGCCATGGCATTGTCCACCGATACCTCCACGATCACATCGATCTCCAACGATTACAGTTACGCGGAGATATTTTCCAAACAGATTCGCGCACTCGGACGGCCGGAGGATGTATTGCTGGCGATTTCCACCAGCGGCAATTCACCGAACGTCATCGAGGCCATCCGCACGGCGCATGATCGTCAAATGAATGTGGTCGCATTGACCGGAAAAGGCGGCGGCGCCATTGCCGGCGTGCTGCGCGCAAACGATGTACACCTGTGCGTGCCAGCTGACCGTACCGCCCGAATACAGGAAGTGCATCTGCTGTGCCTGCACTGCCTGTGTGACGCCATCGATTCTTTGTTGTTAGGAGCGGAATGAATGAACATGAAAATTCGCAATTTGCTGTTGGTTTCCCTCGCCGTCCCTTTCTTGCAATCCTGCGCGCCATTACTGATCGGTGCCGGGGTCGGCGCCACCGCGATGTTCGCGGAGGACCGCCGTTCCAGCGGCATCGTGCTCGAAGATCAGACCATCGAATCCAAGGCGAAAAACCGCATCGACGAAAAATACGGGTCCCAGGCCTATTACAACGTCACCAGCTTCAACCGACACGTATTGCTGACCGGACAGGCGCCGACGGAAGAAATCAGGGAAGACCTCGCCGTGCTGGTTCTGGAGGTGCCCAACGTGCGCAATGTCCAGAATGAAATGGTCATCGCCGGCAACACCTCCTTTTCCTCGCATACCAGCGACACATTCATCACGGGGCGCGTCAAGGGCAACATTGCGCAAAACAAGGAGATTGAGGCCAATCACGTCAAGGTGGTCACCGAAAACGGGACGGTGTTTCTGATGGGGATCGTCACCAGGGCGGAAGGCGATGCAGCCGCTCAGGCAGCTTCGACAAGCAGTGGCGTGCAAAGGGTGGTCAAGGTCTTCGAATATCTGGACTGAACGAATATTGATTTTTTCGCAAAAGGCCCCGTGAGGGGCCTTTTTTGTGCGCCGGCATTCTGTTGGCACCCGGACACCGGTGGCGCCGCGAGGGGTTCCGCAAACTCCCCATCGCGTGCCCTGTATGATTCGGCGAACATGAAATCTGCCCCATCCGACTTCGAACGCAAGATCTGTCCGCCAGACGCGTTGCGCGAGCGCCTTGCTGCGCTTTCACGCCCGCTGGTTTTCACCAATGGCGTTTTCGACGTCCTGCATCGCGGCCATGTCACCTATCTGGCCGAATCGAGGGCGCTGGGCGCCAGCATGGTTGTGGCGTTGAATTCCGACAGTTCGGTGCGGCGGTTGGGTAAAGGCGCCGACCGGCCGATCAATCCGCTGGAAGACCGCCTGGCGGTGCTGGCCGCACTGGAATGCGTCAGTCTGGTGACCTGGTTCGAAGAAGACACCCCGCTTGACCTCATCCATGCCTGCCACCCCGACGTATTGGTCAAAGGTGGCGACTGGCCCGCCGAAAAAATCGTAGGCGCGACCGATGTCCTGGGTTGGGGCGGCAGTATCCGCTCGATCCCGTTCCGCTTTGACCGCTCGACCACCACCCTGCTTTCCCGCATCCGCAAATCCTGAGTTGTTTGACAAGGAAAATCGCATGAACCGCAAATCCGGCTTTGTCCGCGACATCTGGCGACTGATCACACCGTACTGGACGTCTAAGGAGAAATTCGGCGCCTGGTTTCTTCTGGCGGCCGTGATTGGCCTGACACTGGCCATGGTGTACATGAGTGTGCAATTCAATTACTGGAACAACGATTTCTACAATGCCTTGCAGGAAAAAAAGCAGGAAGATTTCTTCCGGCTCATGGGCCGTTTCGCCATCCTCGCAACGATTTATATCGCCATGGCGGTCTATGCGTTTTACCTGAACCAGATGCTGCAGATTCGCTGGCGCCGCTGGATGACTGATGACTACCTAAAACAGTGGCTGGGAAATCGCGCCTATTACAGGATGCAACTGACCGGCAGTCCCGCAGACAACCCGGACCAGCGTATCGCCGAAGACTTCAGGATCTTTGTCGACGAGACGCTCAGCCTTTCCCTCGGACTCCTCAAGGCCGTGGTCACCCTCGTTTCTTTCGTCGGCATCCTCTGGGCGCTCTCCGGACCGCTGGTGGTCCCCTTCAACGGCAGCGACATCAGCATCCCCGGTTACATGGTCTGGGCGGCACTGGCCTATGCGATTGTTGGCTCCTGGATTACACACACGATCGGAAAATCCCTCATCGGGCTGAATTTCCAGCAACAACGTTATGAGGCGGATTTCCGTTTCAGCCTGGTGCGGTTCCGCGAGAACGCCGAGGGTGTCGCGCTGTACGGCGGAGAACGTGACGAACTGCGCGGATTCGGTACACGCTTCTCCGGCGTGGTCGACAACTGGTGGCGGATCATGAAGCGCCAGAAAGTGCTCAATTCCTTCGTGATCGGTTACGATCAGGTGGCGATCATTTTCCCCTTTCTGGTCGCCGGCAACCGCTACTTCGCCGGCACCATCCAGCTCGGCGGACTGATGCAGATCTCCAATGCTTTCGGGCAGGTGCAGGGCTCTCTTTCCTGGTTCATCAACGCCTACAACGGATTTGCTAACTGGAAAGCCACGGCCGACCGTTTGCTCGGTTTCCACCAATCCATCGTGGATACGCAGCGCATGGCGACGGACGAAGCCGGTGTCGGTCAGGATTCGAATGCAGACGCAGAACTGCTCCTCGACAATGTTTCCCTGACACTACCGAATGGCGCCCCGTTATTGGGCGCATCCAGCGCAAGCTTGTCACCCGGAGAACGCTGGCTCATTCGCGGCCCTTCCGGCACCGGGAAAAGCACGTTGTTTCGTGCCATCGCCGGCATTTGGCCTTTCGGCAAGGGAAAAATCCGTGTGCCCGGCAATGCGCGCATGTTGTTCCTCCCGCAAAAGCCCTATCTGCCAATGGGCAGCCTGCGCGAAGTGGTCTGTTATCCGGCGCGCACTGAAGTGGCCACCGACGAGCAGATTAGCCAATCCCTCAATCTTGTAGGGCTGTCGCAATTCGCCAACCGGCTCGATGAATCCCAAAACTGGGCCTTGCAGTTGTCGCCCGGCGAACAGCAACGTGTTGCCTTTGCCCGCGCGCTGTTGCAGAAACCGGACTGGTTGTTCCTGGACGAAGCGACTTCGGCGCTCGACGAATCTTCCGAAGGCAACCTTTACAGCTTACTCAAGGAACACTTGCCGACCACCACATTGGTCAGCATCGGCCACCGGCCTTCGCTGGTCGCTCTGCATTCCCGGCATCTGGAACTGAAGGAGACCGGCCCCGGACTGCGGATGTTGATGCCGGCCTGATCTCCCGAAGGGCGCTGGTCCTGCCAGGCGATCTGCCGTTCAGGTTGGCGGACACTTAACTACGCGAATGTCGGAACCGGCGTATTCGGTCTTGAGTTCCACCAGGCGAGTGGATTCCTGGTCGCTCGGATTTCTGATCACCAGCGAAGTCTGCGTGATGCGTTGTTCGCGCTCTCCGACTTTCGCGGAACGCACGCCAATATCCCGCAGGGTGGCCAGATATTTTCTGGCGCCGTCTTCGCTGCGGAAAATTCCCAGAGAGATCGCATGCAGGTCCGGTCCCGGCTCCAGCATCGGGTACAACTCCGCCACCCCGAGGGCTTTTAATTCCGCCATCTTTTTTTCCATCTGTACCTTGTTGCGCATGGGAGGAACAAATACCCAGAATCGCGACGGCACGCTCACTTCGGTACGCTGCAAGCGCGCGCCAAGACGCAGCCCTTCCAGGGACTTTTCGGCCTTCGTCAGTTCCACTGCACCGAAACTCGCCCACTCCATGCACACAGCCGTTTTGTCCGGTGCCGGTGTTGCGGGCGCTGCCGATTCCGGCGGCGGCCTGGGCCGCGGCGGAATCGTCACAATTTGATCGGCATGAATTTGCTGGCCGGCCAGCAGCGCATCGGGATTGGGCGTGAGTTCGCGCATTGTGATGATGCCGGCAACGACCAGATTGACCGCCAGCAGCAGAAAAAAAACCGTCTTCACCGAATTTCCTTCGGCTCGCCGGCGATGCAGACCAGTCCTTCGAGCACCAGATGTTCGACGATGTTGACCGGATGGCCTAATCGTGGCGCCACCTGCGGCGCCGCCCCACCACCGAACACCAGCGCGGGTTCTGCGTAGCCGGCATCCAGCACCGCCTGCCGCATGCGCTCCAGGGCACCGCAAAGAGCCTGGATTGCGCCGCTGGTGATGGCATCGCGGGTACTGCGCGGAAATCTGGAGAACACGCCTTCCTCGGCGGATAACCGGGCGGCTTTGGTCGCCAGCGCTTCATGCATGAGTTCGTATCCGGGGACGATGATGCCGCCAAGAAAATCCCCCTGTCCGGTCAGCGCGTCCACGGTCATGGCAGTACCGACATTGACCACCAGGCAATCGCAGGCTAACAGCGCGCGAGCGCCGATCAAGGCGGCCCAACGGTCCGGGCCCAGTTGTGCAGGATCGTCGTAGCCGCTGGAAACACCGCACTGGTTGCGCATCGCCGTCACGAAGTGCGGCGCCAGGTTCCAGCGGCCCACCTGGGTAAGGAGTTCCGCAGCCGCCCGCTCGCCGGCCACATTCGCAATCGTGACCGTATCGGGTGATTGCAGTGCCTTCCAGGCCTCGCCCAGCGCGAAGATTTCAGCGGTGGGAACCCAGCCGTGCTGCGTGAACTGGCCGCCATGATGCACCGCCCATTTTGTCCGGCTGTTGCCGGCGTCCACAACGAGGATCATGACTGGCGGGAACGCATCAAACCCGGTGGCCCTGGCACAAGGTCAAGTCGCACGCAGGCTGATTTCCCCGCCATAAAATTTGCGGGTGCCGGTATGCGTGTAAAGCAAGAGGGCGCCGTCGTCGCCGACACCTTCTATCCTGCCTTCGATTTCCGATTTGTCCGGCATGTACACACGAACCATTTTATCTTGATAAGCGTGCAGGCGGTCCCATTCGCCTCGAAACGGCCGGAAACCTGACGTGGAAAACTGGCGCAACACCGTATCGAGTTCAACCAGGATGTCGGCGAACAGGTTGTTGCGGTCCGGTTGAATGCCGAGCCGGGTCAGATCCGTAACGGGCTGGTCCACCCGCGCGCGAATGGCATCCCCAAGGCGCAGATTGATCCCGATGCCGATGACTGCGGTCGTCGGACCCATGATATCGCCGGTCAGTTCGATCAGGATGCCGGCCAGCTTGAGATGATTCCAGAGCAGGTCATTCGGCCACTTAAGCCTCGTCTCGACGCCACCGTTTCTGTGCACCACCCGCGCCAGCGCGATCCCCACCGCGAGACTCAGCCCGGACAGGAATCCCGCGCCCTGATCAAAGCGCCACAACAGGGAAAACGTCAATGCACCTCCCAGTCCCGCATGCCAGGTACTGCCCCGGCGACCGCGACCCTGGGATTGCATCTCTGCAACCCTGACGGTTCCGGAACGTTCGCTGCCATCAACGCGTGCCAGGAGGTCCGAGTTCGTGGACCCTGTTCGATCCACCAGTTCCACCGAAAAGTGCGCTGCCCGCGATCCCAGGCTGCTTTCAATTTTCTCCTTCGACAACCACTGTACCGGGGTCACCAGACGGTAGCCGCGTCCATGCACCCGGTCCACAACCAGTCCCGCGTCGGCAACGTCGGCCAGTGCGTTCGAGATGGTTGCCCGCGTCAATGACAGAGTGCGGCCAAGCGCCTCGCCGGAATGGAACTCTCCGTCTTCCAGCAAGCGCAGCACTTCGAGCGTATGGGGCGTCACACCTTGATTGTCCATATCATCTTCGGGCGCGGGCACTATACCCGATGCATGGACGGATCAAGTGGCCCCTATGGCAACACAGCAACCCGCGGACGCGGCACGCATTGATGATTAGAATGCGACGATTCGAAAAAACACAGGAGCAAGGATGAAAAGGCTGATGGGTGCCATCGCAGTGGTCGCCTTGCTGGGCGGGACCGGTGGTTGCGGAGAGCAGAAGCCGGTCCACTACCCGAACCGGCCTATCACCTTGATCGTGCCGTTTCCGGCAGCTGGTTCGTCCGACCTGATTGCCCGTGTCATCTCGGAGCGCGCGTCGCGCGCGCTCGGCCAGCCCATCATCATCGACAACCGCCCTGGCGCCGGCGGCAACCTCGGGACGGAAACTGCCGCACATGCCACGGCCGACGGTTATACGCTTGTGCAATGTACGATCGGCACCTGCGCGATCAATCCCGCGCTTTATAAAAATTTGGCATTCGATCTTGACCGGGATTTCCAGCCGGTCATTCTGTTTGCGTCCATCTCCAATGTACTCGCGGTGCATCCCAAGGTGCCTGCCGGAAACGTTGCAGAACTGGTCGCCCATGCCAGAAAGAATCCGGGCAAACTCAGCTTCGGCTCCTCTGGCTACGGATCCAGTCCGCACTTGTCCGGGGAATTGCTCAGAATCGACGCCAATATCGATGTGCTGCACGTGCCTTACCGGGGCAGCGCGCCGGCCCTTACCGATTTGCGCGGCGGGCAGATCGACATGTTTTTCGACAATTCACCCTCCATCCTGCCGCATATCAAATCCGGCGACTTGCGCGCCCTGGCGGTGACCGGCACGCGCCGTCTGGCCTCGTTGCCCACCACCCCAACCATGGAAGAATCCGGCTATCCGGGTTTTGTCATCGCACCGTGGTTCGGACTGATGGTGCAAAAAGAGGTGCCACACGCCATTGTGGAAAAACTCAACCGCGCCTACAACGAAGCACTGACCGATCCGGACCTCCTCAGCCGTCTTGCGCAAATGGAAGTCTCTCCCGGCGGCGGCACGGCAGCCGCGTTTGGCGCACAGATGACATCGGAAAGAAAACGCTGGGGCGACCTGATCCAGACTCGGGGCATCCGGGCCGAAGAACTCAAATAACGGGTTTCTGAAATGAAAATCACCGCGATCGAGACCATTCGCCTGCCGGAGCGGCCAAACCTCTTGCTGGCGCAAATTCACACCGATGAAGGGCTCGTCGGCCTGGGCGAAACTTCGCGCGGTGCGCAGGCAGTCGAAGCCCAGCTCCACGAACTTGCTGCGCCTTACCTGCTGGGCAAGAATCCGCTCGACATTGCGCGCCATAACCGCCAACTAATGAACGCGTACCTCGGCTTTGCCGCCAGCAGTGCGGAAATACGCGCCGCATCCGTGGTGGACATCGCGCTGTGGGACATTTTCGGCCAGGCCCTCCAACAACCCATCCATGTTGCGCTGGGAGGACGGAGTCGCGAGCGCATCCGCGCCTACAACACTTGTGCCGGGTACGACTACAACACGCGCAGCGTGGCACGCCGCGCCTTGCGCGTCGGGGACGCGCCGCCGACCTCGCAAGGTCCTTACGATGACCAGATCGCCTTTGTGCATCGCGCCGACGAGCTGGCCCATAGTCTTCTCGAAGAAGGCTTCGGGGCCATGAAAATCTGGCCCTTCGACCCCTACGCCGAAGACAACGGCGGATCCTTCATCCCGGCGCGCGATCTCGATCTGGCCTTGGAGCCCTGGCGAAAAATTCGCAAAGCGGTGGGAGATCGCATCGAAATCATGGCCGAGTTTCATTCGCTGTGGAATTTGCAGCAGGCCAAGCAGATTGCCCGCGCGCTCGAACCGTTTCGCCCCTATTGGGCGGAAGATCCGATCAAGATGTGCGATGTGGACACGCTCAAGGAATACGCCCGCTCTACTTCGATTCCGGTGTGTGCCAGCGAGACCCTGGGCGGGCTGTATCCGTTCCGCGATGTGCTGGCCAACCAGGCGGCCGATGTGGTGATGCTCGACGTCGGCTGGTGCGGAGGACTCACCGAAGCGCGCAAGATCGCAGCCCTGGCCGAATCCTGGCAAAGACCGGTCGCGCCTCACGACTGCAACGGTCCGGTGGTGTGGGTGGCCTCCATTCATTTCATGGCGCACATACCCAATGCCTTGATCATGGAAGTCGTGCGCGCCTATTACTCGACGTGGTACAAGGACATCCTGACCGACTTGCCCAGGGTGGAAGCCGGCTTCATTTATCCGCTGAGCGGACCCGGCCTGGGCACCAGACTGCTTCCGGATCTCACCACCAGACCCGGTGTACAGGTCCGCCGCAGCAGCCTGTAACCATGTCCGCAAGCACGATCGCCATCACGGCGATGAACCAATTGCCTGGAACGGCATCTGAGACTTCGCGCGCCCTGAAAAAATAGCCCCGCACATGACACGCCTGATCGGAATCCTCCTTTGCGCCCTGGTCCTGCCTGCCCTCGCCAATCCGGTGAAGGCGCCTCATATCGAAGCGCAACTCATTGCCGAGAAGACCTCGCTGCGGCCCGGCGAGCCCGCCACCCTTGCGCTGCGATTGAAGATGCAGAAGCACTGGCATACCTACTGGAGAAATCCCGGCGATTCGGGATTACCCACCCGCATCACCTGGACGCTGCCGGCAGGCTTTGCGGCGGGGCCGATCCAGTGGCCGGTGCCGCGCCGCATCCAGGTCGGACCGCTGGTCAATTTCGGATTCGAAGGCGAGATTTTTTTGCTCACCGACATCCAGGTGCCGGACACAATCCCGTCGGGCACGAAGATTCCCGTCACGGCGCGCGCCGACTGGCTGGTCTGCGAGGAAATCTGCATTCCGGGTGACGCCACACTCAAATTGGAACTTCCCGTGGACAGCGGGATCGCCGCCGCCGATGCACGCTGGAGCCGGCAGTTCGAACGCACGCGCCAGGGATTGCCACGCGAATTGCAGGGTTGGGCACCCCGCGCGTTCCTGCGCGGCGGCGATCTGGTCATCCGACTGGAAGAATCCGGCCAATCGCGCGTCATTCCGGCCCTGACGTTTTTCCCCGATACCGACGGCTGGATAGAGAACGCCGCGCCGCAAACATTGTTCCGATCCGCCACAGCATACGAACTGCGCGTCGCCGCTGCGCCAAACGCTGCAAAAAAATCCGGCCCCCTGCACGGCCTGCTGGTCGCCGATTCCGGTTTGGACGACATCACCGGCGCAGCCACGGTATCGATGCCCTTTTCGGCGATAGCACCGACGGACGATTCCGCTCCGGTTGCCCCGGCACCCTCCGTCCAGACGGCTTCCATCGGCTGGCTTGCCGCGCTCGCCGCGGCGTTTCTGGGCGGCATCCTGCTGAATCTCATGCCTTGCGTGTTTCCGGTGGTATCCATCAAGGTGCTTGGCTTTGTCGGGCAGTCGCGCGGCAATCCTGGCAGCCTCCGGGCCCACGGCCTGGCATTCACAGCCGGTGTGTTGGTCTCGTTCTGGATCATTGCGGGAATTCTTCTTATGTTGCGCGCGCAAGGTGAGGCGCTCGGTTGGGGATATCCCCTGCAATCGCCGCCCTTGGTGGCCATGCTCGCCGTCCTGTTTTTTGTGCTGGCCCTGAATTTGAGCGGCGTGTTCGAGTTCGGCACCCGGTTGCCGTCCTGGTTTGGGCATCTGAAATTTCGCAACGCCTATGCCGACTCGGCCCTCACCGGATTACTGGCCACCCTGGTCGCCACCCCCTGCACGGCGCCCTTCATGGGCGCAGCCCTGGGCTACGCGTTTGTTCAGCCGGCGGCCGAGGCCATGACCGTATTCACCGCGCTCGCCCTTGGCATGGCAGCACCATATTTGCTGCTGAGTTTTTCTCCGCGCCTGATTGCACGGCTTCCCCGTCCCGGCGCCTGGATGTTGACCCTGAAACAGGTGCTGGCGTTTCCCTTGTACCTCACCGTGGCCTGGCTCGCCTGGGTGCTGGGCCGGCAGTTGGGCGTGGACGCGATGGCAAGACTGGCCGGCGGATTGATTTTCGTCGCCGCCGCCGCCTGGCTGATCGGCTCGGGTGGCGAAAAGACCGTGCTGCGAAAAGTCAGCGCCGCGCTGGCCATTGCACTGGCCGCCGCCGGCATCGTGTTCGCCTGGCCGGCTTCTGCGCCTGCCGGGACAGGTGTGGCCATCGAATCCGAGCAAGCCTGGCAACCCTGGTCGGAAGCCGCCGTGGCCCGTGCTCGCGCCGCCGGCAAGGCGGTCTTCGTGGATTTCACCGCGGCCTGGTGCATTACCTGCCAGGTCAACAAACGCCTGGTGCTGGAATCGGAGAAAGTTGACGCGCGCCTTCGCCGAAACGACGTAGCACTGTTTCGCGCGGACTGGACCCATCGCGATGCCAATATCACCGCCGCGCTGAGCGCTCTGGGGCGCAACGGCGTGCCCGTCTACGCCGTGTATGCCGCCGCGGTCGATCGCGCGCCAGTGTTGTTGTCCGAGTTGTTGACGCAGGATCGTGTGCTGTCTGCCATTGAGGCAGCCGTTGTTGCACCGGTAAAATAACGCCGGTTCGCCGGCAAACCAGACTGGAGAATGATGATGAGAAAAATGATGCTTTTGCTTGTCCTGTCATGTTGCGCGGTCTTCGCGGCCCAGGCCGCCGTTGCTCCCGGCCAGCCGGCTCCTGACTTCACCCTGGTGGATATCGAAGGCAAGCCGCAAAAACTGTCGGATTACCGAGGAAAATACGTGGTGCTCGAATGGTTCAATTCGCGATGTCCGTTTGTGCAGAAGCACTACGAGAGCGGCAACATGCAGGGGCTGCAAAAGCGGTACACCGGCAAGGGCGTGGTCTGGCTCGCCATCAACTCCACAAGCCCGAAGCACAGTGATTTTCGCGATGCCGCGCAGTCGCAGGCCATTCTGGAGGACTGGAATTCTTCACCCTCGGCCCACTTGCTGGATCCGGACGGAAAAGTGGGCAGGCAATACAGCGCCCGCACCACCCCGCACATGTATGTGGTCGATCCGAAAGGGACGCTGGTTTACGTCGGCGGCATCGACGACAAGCCCTCGATCAGCGAACGTGATATCCCAATCGCCAAAAACCTGGTCGCCTCCGCCCTCGATGAAGCGCTCGCTGGCAAGGCGGTCACGGCAGCGACGTCCTCGCCCTACGGCTGTTCGGTCAAATACGCGGATTGATCGCCAGGCCCAAACCCGTTTGTCTTCGTGTGGCAACAGAATGAGGACTTGCGCATATTTGTTGTCATGACCAACATAGCCCGGGTTGCCGGAAAATAGTTTTCGGCAACCCGGCAATTTTCCACAATGAAAGAGGTATCACATGAAACGATTTATTTTGCTGTTGGCTTTAGCTTCCGCGTCCCTTTCGGGTGTCGCCCACGCCCAGCAGAACCAACCCCTGATGTTTGGCGGCTCGGTGGGGATCATGAAGCCGCACGGCAACAACAACGGCAACGGTGTCAATATCGGCGGACGCATTTCGCGCAATCTGCAGGACAATATTTACTGGGAAGCAGACGTCAACCTGGGGCTTGTCGATGGTGAATTGGATACGCAACGCGATTGGAGCGTCAACTCACTGGCAGGATACGCAGTTTATCGCACCGACGGCCCCACTCACCTCAAGGCCAAACTCGGCGTCGCTCTCTGGGACGACGATTTCGACAGTGACACCAGTCTGTCCGCAGGAATCGGAATCGGCTTTCGCATGGGAGTCGGCATCCTCGACGTGGAATACACGCAGATCAACAGCTATATCGACTATGTGACGGTTGGTTACAGCATGCCGTTCTGACACAAAAAAAACGCGCGGTGAACACCGCGCGTTTTTCATTTCACTTCGTCCGAAGATCAAGTCAACGTGCCGCCGCGGGTTTCCACGTACACAGCGTAAAGCGACGTGCTCCCCGCCATGAACAAGCGATTGCGCTTGGTTCCGCCGAAGCACAGGTTGCCGATGATTTCCGGCATCCGGATCAGTCCGATGCGCGTGCCGTCCGGCGAGAACACATGCACGCCGTCGTAGCCGTCACCCACCCATCCCATCGCCGCCCAAACGTTTCCGTCCTCATCCAATGAGCCGTTTTGTTTCGACTGATGAAACAATAGCCTCGCTGCCAAAGAGCTGCAAGAAAATCTGGATGCTGGACGGAAAGGTCTTACTGCGCGTGTTTCAAGGATCGCATTCACGACAAACGAGGGTTCCATGAAATTCATTAATCAGTTGCTGCAACAACACGTTACAAGATATCCGGCGTCGCAGCTGGTGGACATTTACAAGTTGCTGCACCAGGCGGCGCTGGGGCCGGGGCACGCTGTCTCCGACTCCGCCACCGCCTTGAAACGGCTGAAAGACGAGGTGTCGAACATGCAAGGCGGTCCGCAGGATCCCCTCGACGATGTGATTTCGCCCGACGGCCGACTGGCGCGGATTCACCTGCGGCCCTTTCTGGCCGCCGGAGGGGATATCGAGGACTTGCACCGGGCCTTTGTCGACACGGCCGCCGGTTACGCACCGACGCCTGGAAAACTGGAAAAATTCTGCGCCTGCCTCGGCGACCTGGCCGGATCAGGAAACCTGCCGTTCGAAAAGACCAGAGTCATCGAATTCTTCGACGACATCGCTCGTTCGGGTTATCCGGTCATGCGCCATTCGGACGATTACCGACTGGCGTATCGGCCGGCTTACCGCGTCGTCGCGGTAGACTTGTTGAAACGCTGACACCTGCCCGAGGAAAAGCGAACACCGGAGAAAACCTGTCGGGAAAAACCATTTCCGACGTCATTTCCGTTTACGATGAAGTGTTTCCACGCTTCAAGTTATTTGTTTTGTTCTCGCATTTCCTCCGTGTTCTCCGTGGTTCAACATTTTTAATGTACAAGGAAACGTGATGGGAACCAGTGTCACGCTCGAACGCAGCGGCAACATCGCCATCGTCACCTTGAACCGCCCCAAGGTACTCAACGCGGTCAATGTCGAAAGCCGCGAAACGCTGATCACCCTGCTCACGGAACTCAATGCCGAAGCCGGGACCCGCACCGTGGTCATTACCGGCGCCGGCGAGCGGGCCTTCTGTTCGGGACAGGATCTGGACGAAACGTCCCGCTATCAAATCGCGGACGTGGACACCTGGCTCTCCCGCCAGCACGCCATGTACGGCGCCGTGCGCAATCTGGACAAGCCCTGCGTGGCCGCCTTCAATGGCGTCGCCGCCGGTGCGGGATTCCAGATCGGCTTGTGCGCCGACCTTCGCGTCGGTTTTCCCGAAATGAAGATCGGCCAACCCGAAATCAAAGCCGGGCTTGCCAGTATCGTAGGCTCTTATTTGATGACGCTGCACATCGGCCTGTCCCACAACGTATCGCTGTCCCTCACCGGAGAATTGATATCCGGGCAACGCGCCTACGATATCGGCCTGATCAATCACCTGGTGCCGCGCACCGAGGTCTTGACCAAGTCACTGGCCCTCGCCGCCGACCTCGCCAATCTCGCCCCCACCGCGGTGCGGCTCACCAAACAGCGTTTCCGTGCTCTGACACAGCCCGGCTTTGACGACGCCTTGGAGGCCGCCAAGGCCGCGCAGAAGCAGGCCTACGCCAGCGGCGAGCCACAGGCCGCCATGAAGAAGTTCCTCGACGCCCGAAAAAGCAGGACTTCTTAACCACAGGGCCAGGCCCCCGGATGCGGGTCGTCTGTCGTTACTTACACCAGGAAAACGGTCCGACGAAAACTATTCAGGAGCGTGCAACCAGCCAATGCACACTGAACCAACGCTGTTCATCACACCATACGTGTTGTGGTTCGAATCCCGCCCGACGGGCTAAAGCATGAAACTCCTGAACACTGTATTTGTAGGAGTTTTCCGTGTGCAGGGTTTCCCCGGCGGCAAAGTGGAAGCTTTCTCCCGCAACCCGGACCTGCTGTTCACGCATACTGACCAGATGCATTTCCACGCGTGACTCGCCGGGGTTGAAAAATGCGTAGTGTTCAAAACTGCCGAGATCGAAATCCGCACCGAGTTCGCGATTGGCGCGGGCCAGCAGATTCTTGTTGAAGGCAGCCGTAACACCCCGGCTGTCGTTGTACGCCGCGTGAAGTATCGCTGGCGCTTTGATCAGGTCGACGCCGATCAATATGCCTCCGCCGCCCAAGATGTCAGAGGCCGTACTCAAGAACTGGCAGGCCTCAGTCGGAGTAAAGTTTCCAATCGAAGATCCGGGGAAAAAACCAACCTGACTGCATGGCAACTGCGAGGGCGCGGGTAACGCAATGCGACGGGTAAAATCCGCGGCAAACGGCGTGACCTCGAGTGCCGGAAAATCCCGTTGCAGAAGTTCGGCGTGGCGATGCATATGCTCGGTCGAAATATCGACCGCCAGATAACGCACCGGCGCACGCAGCGCCCGGAGCAGAATCCGAATCTTGCTCATGGAGCCGGCGCCAAACTCGACCACGTCCGCGCGCGAACCGATCACCTCTGCGATTTCGTCCGCATATCGCTCCAGCAGACGGAATTCTGTCCGTGTGAGGTAATACTCGGGCAATTCGCAAATTTGGTCGAACAGGCGCGCGCCCGGCTCATCGTAGAAGAATTTCGGTGAAACCCGCTTTGGGAAAGAGCGGAGTCCCGCCACGAGCACCCGGCCGAAGCCGTCTTCGCTCGATGAAAGGTCGCGAGTGCGTTCGGGCGAATACGCCAAGATTTCCGCTGTCATGTTGAATCTCTCGCGAGTCTGACACCGGAAAACTGCCAGCGCGCTGCAGGTGGGAAAAAATTGCGATAGCTGCGACGCAAATGACCCGGAGGGGTGACGCAACTTCCTCCGCGCAGGACCATCTGGTTAATCATGAACTTCCCATTGTATTCGGCCACTGCACCCGACCAGGGACGAAATCCCGGATAGGGCGCATACGCGGATTGTGTCCACTCCCAGACTTCGCCGAACAAAGCCTGGAAACCGGCGCCGGTCTGCGTCGTCTGTTGCGGATGCAGATGATGCAGTTCGTGCCGGTGCACGGGTGAGGCTGTTGCCGCTGCATGTTCCCACTCGAATTCGGTGGGCAGGCGTGCCCCTGCCCAGGTAGCGAAGGCCGCCGCTTCGTAGTAACTCAGATGGCAGACCGGCGCGTTTGCATCGAGCGCGCAACTACCGTGCAACGTGAACAGCCGGTAGTCTTCTGGCGATTCCTTGCGCCAGTAAAGTGGTGCCTCCCATTTCAACGTCTGCACGCAGGACCAGCCGTCACTCAGCCAGAGCTCGGGACGCCGATATCCGCCTTCCTGCATGAACTCAAGGTATTCGCCGACGCAGACCGGCCGCGCGGCCAGTCTGAACGACTCCAGCCAAACCCGGTGCCGAGGTGTCTCGTTGTCGAACGCAAACCCGTCACCGGCATGGCCCACGTCCACCATCCCTCCTGGAACATCTATCCACCGCTGCGGCGGCGCCGCGGCATTCGAGACCAGCGTGATCGGATTCAATGCAGGCAGAAGCGGATTGCACGAAAAAGCGTGCTTGATATCGGTCAATAGCAATTCCTGGTGTTGTTGCTCATGTTGCAGGCCAAGGGTGATCAGTGGTGCCGCGCGGTCGAAAACCGAACCCTCCGCATTCTCCAGAAACTGCTCGATCTGATGATTCACATGCCGTCGATATGCCTGAACCTCGGCGAGGTCGGGACGGCTCAACAGTCCTCGCTGTGGACGTGGGTGACGCGGCCCGAGGGATTCATAATAGGAATTGAACAGTTCGAAAAAACGAGGATCGAATACCTTGTAGCGGGGAATGTGGGCACACAATATCAGTGCCTCGAAAAACCACGAGGTGTGTGCCAGATGCCACTTGGCCGGACTCGCATCCGGCATGGACTGCAGCCCATGATCTTCCACGGAAAGCATCCCGGAAAGAGACTGCGAGTGCGCGCGCACGTCAGCAAATTGCCGACGGAGGTGGTCTCGCGAGTACTCGATAGCGTCAAAAGCGGCTTGTGGATTCACGTTTTCCCTCTTCTCGCATGTTTTACCGGCCCGTGATGCTTCTCGGGGATCCCCAAAGCAAGCCTCGCGGAAATCGCGCGGGCATCTTCGGCGTCTGTATCCAATCCGGAATACGCACTGAATATCAGGTCGACATCTTTTGAATTGCGCGTCAGCGGCCCGACGGAAAGCCGACGCTACTTCAATGAAAACACACCGGCGCGCCTGAATCTGGCCGGCTGCTGTTTTTTCCATCCAGACATTCCGGAATAAGCAGCCGGAATCCACATTGCACCGCTGCTGGACCCACCTGGCAATTTACGGAAACTCTGAATTGAGTGTCCGCCCGACGAAGCTTGTCCTCGAATGATCTAATCAGGGAGCGGAGAACCAGATGTCCTTGAAAAACCTGGATTCCCGTTCCCCGCTGACTTCATGCGAGGACAAGCTTCACGGGAATGACAATATGGAATTTATTCAGTGTTGCCCTAGGTTGATGATGGCATCGAGCATGTGCAGTGCCCTGCTGAGAGTCAAGTCCGACGCGCCGTCAGAAGAACTGTACAGCAATCCGTAATGCTTTTGTCAGGCGAAACGACGTGGGTCTCTGGCGTGGATACAAGGCGATTCTATTGCCAGGTACCGCACAACGCCCGGAAGATTCCCGCGAATTTCACGTTCGCGATTCCCGGGGACGAGTAGGTTGAATTCGGGTCGGAGTATGCAGTCACCGAGTGCCAGGCAATGCAGGGTTCCCTAAGCGTCGAATACCATTACGCGCCGCTGGAGAACCATGATCTCTCCAGCGGGCGCTGACTATAATGACCGTTGTGACAAGAATGATTTCAAGGAGCGGGCGATGACGATCGATCGGTATGAGGAGCTCTACCGTTTATGGCAGTGGCAGGTACCCGCGCGCTTCAACATCGGCGTTGCCTGCAGCGGTCGTCATGCCATGGATCGCGACCGTCTCGCCCTCTATTGGGAGGACGAAAGCGGGGCCGCCAGCCTCCACACCTACTGGGATTTGCAGCAGGATGCCAATCGTTTAGCCAACGCGCTGGCTGCGCTTGGCGTCAAGCGGGGTGATCGTGTCGCGATTATTCTGGCGCAGCGCCCCGAGACGGTGGTCGCACATATTGCCTGTTATCAAATGGGCGCGATTGCCATGCCCCTCTCGATCCTGTTCGGGCCTGATGCGCTCGAATACCGACTTCGCGACAGCGCCGCCACTGTCGGGATCGTCGATCCGGCGTCTCTGCCCAACCTGATGCAGGTACGTCGGGAGTTACCCGCACTCCGGCATATTGTCGGTGTTGCCGGGGCAAGGGAATCGGGCATTGAGGACTGGCAAGCGTTGCTGGCGAGAGCGTCGTCGCACTTCAGCGCGGTCGATACCGGCGCCCTGGACCCTGCGCTTCTCGTCTATACGAGCGGTACGACTGGCCCGCCGAAAGGGTCATTGATGCCGCATCGCGTGATCCTGGGGAACCTCTCGGGATTCATTCACAGCCACGATCTGTTTCCACAGCAAGGTGATTTGTTCTGGTCGCCGGCAGATTGGGCGTGGACGGGAGGACTCATGGATGCCCTCCTTCCCACGATGTATTTCGGCAAACCGATCCTCGGTTTCCGCGGCCGTTTTGATGCGGACCGCGCGTTTTATCTGTTGGAAAAATACGGTGTGCGAAACACTTTTCTGTTTCCCACCGCACTCAAGATGATGATGAAGGCGCACCCGCAACCACGCCCTCGTTTTAATCTGTCGCTGCGTTCGATCATGAGTGCAGGGGAGTCCGTTGGCTCCACCGTATTCGACTGGGCCCGGCAAGCGCTTGGCGTCACGATCAATGAAATGTTTGGACAAACCGAGATCAACTATATCGTCGGCAATTCGCATACCCTGTGGCCGGCCAAAGGCGGTTCGATGGGGCGACCGTATCCTGGTCATCGTGTGGCGATCATCGATGCCGACGGCAACGAGGTGCCGGTGGGAGAGGTCGGTGAAGTGGCAGTTGGCCGTACTGATATGCATGGGGTGGATGACCCGGTATTTTTCCTTGGCTATTGGGGCAACGAGGAAGCCACCGCAAAGAAATTCATCGGCGAGTGGGGCTGCACTGGTGATATGGCATCACGGGACGCCGAAAACTATTTTTGGTATCAGGGCCGCGCCGACGATGTGTTCAAGAGTGCCGGATATCGCATTGGGCCCTCGGAAATTGAAAGCTGTCTTCTCAAGCATGCTGATGTTGCCAATGCCGCGGTCATCGGCAAACCCGATCCGGAACGCACCAATATCGTGAAGGCATACATCGTTCTGCAGCCTGGCATCGTGGGGACTCCCGCATTGATTGAGGCCTTGCAGGCGCATGTGCGGGTCAACCTTGCGCCCTATGAGTATCCGAAGGAAATCGAATTCATCGACAGCTTGCCGATGACGACAACCGGCAAGGTGCAGCGACGCGTCCTCAGGCAGCGGGAGGAAGAGCGACAACGCAGCCCTTAATGACTGGAGGCGCTCGAAACGTCATTCACCCTATAAAGAGCTATTAGCCACAGTTCACAGAGAAAAATCAAAAAATGTATGTCGTTCCGCATACACACTTATTTTTGTGAGTGCGATGCGCTGACTCAAGTCCTTGAATCTCTCTGTGTTCTCTGCGACCTCTGTGGCTGAATTGCAGTTTTTAGGTTCACACGTCCGCAACCAGGATCTTGCCATTCGCCTCGACGACGACGACTTCGTCCTGATTTGTGCAGCGCCCGGCCAGCACGGCGATGCCACCTTTTTGTTTGGGCTTGTCGATTCGCTCGGTAATTGTCCAACGCGTGGTCAGGGTATCGCCGATGCGAACCGGGGCGACGAATCGACAGGCGTGTTCAAGATAAGCGATGGCGGTTGAGTGGAAGTAGTTGCCAACGGGCGCCGCCACCAGCGCACTTGTGAACGGACCGTGCAGAATGCGGCCGCCGAACCGCGATTTCCTGGCGAAGGTTTCGTTCACATGGAGCGGATTGAAATCACCGAACATGCCGGAACCAAGGACGAGATGCGTTTCAGTGATCGTGAGCGCAGTTTCGAACGACTCGCCGACGTTTGTCTGGTTGTAGCCTTTGCCACGAAACATGTTATCCCCCTGGAATTAATTTCTATATCAGGGAACAAGTTCCCTCATGCCCCGCCGAATCAGATTTTATTGCACTTAATCCCGCAGCAGCCTCGCAGAGTATTCGTAACCGGATCGCCCTGACGTCGGCCGGCTTGGCGAACGGATTTTTTCCAACGCCATTCTTCACTGATCGTCAATCGATTGCCGCACCGGCAAACCGATAACCGCTGTTGTTTTGGGTACGCCTTGGGACCGTACGGCACGCAGGGAATCGGGGTCGACGCCATGAATCGCATGGCCACGCTTCACCACGCATATCGCACCGTATACCGCACCACCGCCTCCCCGTCCGCTGCAATCATCACTGGAAAGTGGATCGTGCGTGCGTCCTGCTTCTCGAACGGTTGGCTGGTCTGGGTGATTTTCCAGTTGGTCCAGCGGTAGAGGTTCTCCTTCACGATCACGCGCACCGGCTCTTCCTTGCGGTTGCGGATCTTGACTTCAATTTCCTCGGTCATGGTGTTGCGGTTGGTGTCGATCTTGAAATCCACCTGCCGGCGCTCACCGACCACGTCAAAGGCACTGCCAAGTTTCAGAAGAACGGTTTCGTTTTTTGGCGTGTGGTCGATGCGGTCTTCGCCGATGAATTCCAGGCTGCCGTCCGCAGTGTCGAGTTTCGCCACCCGCACCCGACCCGTGGGCAGCGGCACACCCATGCCGTCTTCTTTGCGGTTCTTGAACGACAGGTAGGTATCGACTTTCTTGTTGCCGCTGATGCCGTAATTGCGGTCAGTCATCGGCCCGCCGCCATACCACTGGCCGGCCTGCCCGTAATAGACGAGTGTCTTGTCGCAAGCAACGCCCGAGACCTTGGGAAACAATTCGATCTGCTTGGTCGAGTTCTCCGGCAGCGAACTCGGCCGTCCCAGCGTATACAGGTGATACTCGAAGAAGGATTTCTCCTCGAAGCCGCGCGCTTCGTCCGCCACTTCATTTCGCATCGCTTTTGCCATCATCGGCACGTTCTGGCCGGCAATTTCCGCGCGATGCACGTCGCCCGCGACCAGTTTGATTTTCGCGTCGGGATAACTGCCGCCCGATTGATTCAGAATGCTGACCCAGGCGCCGATGTCGAGCTTGCAGGAATTCGAATCCTTGCCTTCGGCGAAGGTCAGGTTGTAATCCGCCCACCAGGTAATGCCTGTGGTCTGATAAGCAACGCGAGTCTTGTGCGTTCCGGCCTTGCCGGCGATGACCTCCCAGACGAGCGTCGGGCGGGTGATGAGTCCCCCGGGCAACGACGGCAGTTTCACCCCGGCGTTGTAGGGCAGGGTGCGCACCGAGCCATCCGGCTCCCGAATCACTATGCCGCCCTGCGTCGAGAGTAGCTTGCCCTCCAGCGTTTCGACCTTGTTGCCGACCATGCGCTCGACCGCGATGTCGCGATCGATGAACCGGGTCAGCAGCTTT
This sequence comes from Burkholderiales bacterium, assembly GCA_046155535.1. Taxonomy (GTDB): domain Bacteria; phylum Pseudomonadota; class Gammaproteobacteria; order Burkholderiales; family JACQAP01; genus JACQAP01. Next base: position 32,226 of record JBJXFN010000061.1, on the reverse strand, counting down.
TCCGGACTGACCAGATCGAACTGGAAATTCTGTTCCATGACCCGGGTGCCGACCGGATCGGTCAGAGAGGAAAACGACACCGTGGTCGGATCGATGAACCCGGCGACATCGGTAAACCGGATGGTATTGCGGCCCGGGTTCAGGGCAATGTCGCGCTCATGACGCACGGTCGCATAGCCGGGCAGACTGTTGCCACCTCCGCCGTTGCGATACTGATCCGCAGAGATCGCACCCGGTGTCATGGTGCTGTAGATCGTGATGGCATGGGAGCCTTCGTCCGCGGCAAAGGAAGCGATAGAGGAAGCCAGGGCCAGCAGGGCAAACGGGGCACGAACAAAACGGCGATTCATGGAAATTCCTTTCATCGGGTTAACACCAGCCTTGAACGGCCTGGACGGCAAAAAGGGGTGAGCAGCGTCCTAAATTTTCCTGGGGCAATTTTCCCCGGCGCCCCCTGGATCACCAAGGGTTTTCTGAAACAGGCTGATAGAATCCGCCTTTCATTCGGGATATCTCCCGGCCCGTGCATCGAATCCGCATCCCATCGTGAACAATCCCAAGTCCCCGAACAAGACACCGCCAGCGGCCCAAGTCACCAATTTTATCCGCAACATTGTCGAAGCCGACCTTGGCAAAGGCACCTACGCGGCGCGGCGTTGGGGAGGCAGGCCCGGCCCCGCCGCCGCACATGCCGGAGCGCCCGCCGATCCGGCTCGGATCCGCACCCGTTTTCCGCCGGAACCCAACGGATACCTGCATTTCGGGCACGCCAAATCAATCTGTCTGAATTTCGGGCTTCCGCAGCAATACGGTGGCAACTGCCACATGCGATTCGATGACACCAATCCGGTGACCGAGGACGCCGAGTACGTCGAAACGATCAAGGATTCGGTGAAATGGCTGGGATTCGACTGGGGGTCCCATCTTTATTTTGCCTCGGATTACTTTAACTACCTGTACCAGTTTGCCGAGGCTTTTATCGAACACGGGCTCGCGTATGTCGATTCGCTTTCGGCGGAACAGATGCGCGAATTCCGCGGCACCTTGACCGAAGCAGGCAAGGAAAGCCCGTTCCGCAACCGGGAGGCCGGGGAAAACCTGGATCTGTTCCGGCGCATGAAGGCCGGCGAATTGCCCGACGGCTCACATGTCCTGCGCCTGAAAATCGACATGTCTTCGCCCAACATCAATCTGCGCGATCCGGTGATCTACCGCATCCGCCATGCGCACCACCACCGTACCGGCGACAAATGGTGCGTGTACCCGATGTACGACTACACGCATTGCATCTCCGATGCGCTGGAAAACATCACGCATTCGCTGTGCACCCTGGAATTCGAGGACCATCGCCCTCTTTATGACTGGGTGCTCGGCAAGCTGGCGGGATTCGGGTTGCTGGCCACGCCGCTGCCGCACCAGTACGAGTTCTCCCGCCTGAATCTCACCTACGTCGTCCTGTCAAAGCGCAAACTGATCCAGCTGGTCGAGGAAAAACACGTGGACGGCTGGGACGATCCGCGAATGCCCACACTGGTAGGCGCGCGCCGGCGGGGCTATACACCGGAGGGGTTTCGACTATTTGCCGAACGCATCGGTATTTCGAAATCCGATTCGTGGATCGACATGTCGGTGCTGGAAGACTGCATGCGCGAAGATCTGAACGAGCGTGCGCCGCGCCGCGTCGCGGTGCTCGATCCGTTGAAACTCATCATCGACAACTATCCTGCCGACGCGGAAGAGTTCTGCCATCCACCCAACCACCCGCAGAAGCCGGAGCTTGGCACCCGCGCGGTGCCGTTTTCGCGGGAGTTGTGGATCGAGCGCGAGGATTACATGGACGCGCCTTCCAAAGGTTTCTTCCGCCTGTTCCCGGGCAACGAAGTGCGACTGCGCTACGGGTTCGTGGTGAAATGCACAGGCGCCGACAAGGACGCGTCCGGCAAAGTCACGGCGGTGCATTGCGAGTTGTACGCCGATTCCAAGTCCGGCACCCCCGGATCGGAACGCTACAAGGTGAAGGGAAATATTCACTGGGTGTCGGCACGACATGCCTGTCGCGCCGAAGTGCGTCTGTATGACCGCCTTTTCAGCGTCCCGCATCCCGGGACCGAACGGGACTTCCTGCAGGACATCAACCCGCAAGCCAGGAAAATCATCACCGCGCATTGCGAACCCTCCCTCAAGGAGGCGCTGCCCGAAGAACGCGTCCAGTTCGAGCGTCACGGATATTTTTGCGTGGATCGCATTGACTCCCGGCCGGGCACGCCGGTGTTCAATCGCACCGTCACCTTGCGCGACTCCTGGGCCCGGCCGGCGTCATGACCCCGGCCGGCCAAGCTCGCGCCTGGCAGCCAAGCATGGCCATCAAGTTGTCTGTCGCGTTTCACGCCGCACTGTTTCTGGTTCTGCTGGTGCAACCGGCAGCGTGGACTGGCATCGCAAGCCTGGCGATTGCCAACCACGTGGTGCTTGGTTTGATTGGCATGTGGCCCCGCAGCCGCTGGCTTGGCCGGAATCTGCTTCGCTTGCCTGACGATGCCGTTCGTCGCAAAGAAATTGCCCTGACCTTCGATGACGGCCCGGATCCACTTGTCACGCCAAGAGTGCTCGACCTGCTCGATCGACACGGCGCCAAAGCCAGTTTTTTCGTGGTGGGCGAAAAAGCGCTTGCACATCCGGAACTGGTCCGCGAAATCGTCCGGCGCGGTCACAGCGTGGAAAACCACAGCCACCGGCATTCCAATTTCTTCGGTTTTTTCGGGTGGTCAGCGCTGCGCCAGGAAATCGAAACCGCGCAATCGGCGATTGAGGACATCATCCGGCGCAGGCCCGTTTTTTTCCGTTCCCCAATGGGCATTCGCAATCCGATTCTTGATCCGGTCATCGCCACACTCGGCATGCAATACATCACCTGGACGCGCCGCGGTTTCGATACGGTGACGCCCAATGCCAACAAAGTGCTTGCCCGCCTGACCCGCGGCCTGGGAGCGGGTGACATATTGCTCATGCACGATCGTTCCTGCGGAACGCGCGAACCTGTGGTGCTTTTGGTGCTGCCGGTTTTGCTGGAGCGCATCCGGTTGCTGGGTTTGCACAGCGTGTCGCTGCCCATGGCCTTTCCCGAAACGCGTGAAACCGGGCCGCGATCACCGTAGCAGCCCGTCACGCGGTAGGATAGCGCCATTGCACAACGGGACCCGTCAATGGACCGCAGCCTCGAAAGTGGATTCGACGCACAGCGCAGCGCCATCTGGCTTGCCAACCGGCGCTGGATCATCGGAGCGGTTTGCCTGGTTCTTCTGCTCGCGCTATTGGGACGGCTTGAAAATGCGCCTGGCGAACTGGTTCTGGTGCTGGCGATCGTCACTGCTGTTGCCGTGTGTTTTACGCTGGTGCGCATCGTTCGGGCGCTCAATACACTGTACCGTTGTCCGCAATGCGGCATCCAGCCCTACCAGACGCTGAGCGAATACAAGTGCGGCGGTTTGGGTCCCTCGCGTTCCGATTTCATGAGCCCGACCCAGTGCCCCAACTGCGGCACGCGCATTCGATGAATTGACCCTTCCTTCATTCGAGAATTCCACTCATGGACCGCTCCCCGCTACCTCCGAGTATCACCGGCCACGCTGCTTTTCTGAAGTTGCTGCATTCCGAAGGCATCACGCACATGTTCGGCAACCCCGGCACCACCGAGCTGGCGATCATGGAAGCCATGTCGAAACAATCCGAAATCGAATACGTGCTCGGGTTGCAGGAATCCATTGTGGTAGGTATGGCCGATGGTTATGCACGCGCCTCCAATCGACTGGCCGCTTGCAATGTCCATGTTGCGCCCGGCCTGGGCAATGCCATGGGCGCGCTGTACAACGCGAAATTCTATGGCTCTCCAGTGCTGATTACCGCTGGCCAGCAGGAACAAGGCCACGGTTTGATGGAACCCCTGCTTTACGACCCGCTGGTCCCGATTGCGCAACCCATGGTCAAGTGGGCGGTGGACGTGGCGCGCGCGCAGGATCTGCCAAGAATCATCCGGCGCGCGGCAAAGGTGGCGTTGACGCCACCCACGGGGCCGGTATTCATCAGCCTGCCCGGAGACATCCTGGATGCCGAAGCGCCTCTGGACCTTGGCCAATCGACACGTGTGGATAGCGTGGTGCGACCATCGGACACTGCACTCGAAAAGCTGGCCGATCGCGTGCTGGCTGCCCGCAACCCGGCCCTCATTGCGGGTCATGAACTTGCCACCCGCAATGCCCTCGCGGAAGCCGCGGAATTTGCCGAGGTACTGGGCGCGGCTGTGTGGCAGCAGACCGTGCCTTACGCCGCGCAATTCCTGTCTGAACATCCCGCTTTTCTCGGCCAGCTCACCCGCAGCCAGCCGCAAGTGCGTAGCGCTCTGCAATCCCACGATCTCCTGGTGTTCCTGGGGGCCGACGTGTTGCGTATGTCGGTGTACAACCCGATCGATGCTTTGCCCGAAGGCATGCCGATCATCCAGATTGCCGAACGTGACTGGGAACTCGGAAAAAACTATCCTGCCGAAATCGCGATCAATGCCGACGTGGGCGAAACCCTGCGGGCGCTCACTGCGGTGTTGCGCAAACGCATGTCAGCCCAACAGAAAAATGCCGCCGCTGCACGGCTGGCCGATATCGCAAAAAACAACTGGAGCGTAAAGCGTGTGCGCGCCTGCGAGGACGCGTTGAAAGTGTCCTCCGTGCGTCCGATGGACCCGAGGATCCTGATGATGCGGATCACGGACAATCTTCCGCGCGACGTGGTCGTAGTCGAGGAAGGCCTGACTTCCACCTTTCCCCTGCTCCATTACCTGCCCTTGCGCGACCATCAGGGCTTTTACGGATTGGCCTCGGGCGGGATCGGCTTTGCCATGGCCGGTGCCGTGGGGATCAGCGTGGCGCTGCCGAAACGGCCGGTGGTAGCCATCGTCGGGGATGGCAGCGCGATGTACAGCATCCAGGCATTGTGGACTGCCGCCCACCTGAAATTGCCGATCACGTATGTAATTCCAAACAATCGCGGCTATCGGATTCTCAAGGAAAGGCTGGTGTCTTTCCGCAAGACCGACAAATTCATCGGCATGGACATCGACCATCCCGCCATCGACTTCGTCGGACTGGCGGAGTCGATGGGTGTGTCCGCCCAACGCATCACCGATCCGGCGGACGTCGGGCCGGCCCTCAAACAGTGCATAGACTCGGGCGGACCACGGTTGCTGGATGTCCGTGTCGCCAACGGTTTCGGGGGCTGATTCCTTGGTACCGCCAATTCAGAGTTCCACGGCTGGTTTTAAAGTCGCCGGCATGGTTGTGCTGACACTTGCGGTTTGCCTGCCCTTCCCGGCGGGCGCCGAGCTGTACAAGTGGGTCGATCAGGACGGCAAAGTGCATTATTCCGATGCACCGCCCCCCAACAGGAAATCGAATCGGATCGAGTTGAAGAACAATTCGATTTCCGGGCCGCCGGTGGTTCCCGAAATCCGCTCTACGCCGCCGGTCGCGGCTGCCACCGCCGAACGCGTTCGACTGTTGACTGCCGCGTGGTGTGGATACTGCAAAAAGGCCCGAGCCTATTTGCAAGCACGCGGGACGCCTTTCGAAGAACTCGATGTGGAAACTTCCGCTCAGGGAAAAAGCGCATACGACGCGCTCAGGGGCCGCGGTGTGCCGATCATTCTGGTCGGTCAACAGCGAATGGACGGCTACGACGCATCCGCATTGGAAGCCATGCTGAAAAACGCCGGCCTGTAGGATTCCACCTGCGCCGATTAATTTTCGACCAATCGGCGCTGCCTGGCGCGCACTCCTGAGGAAGAACCGAACAAGCTCCGGAATGTCATTCCCGAGAAAGCGGGAATCCGGAAGGACAAGATTCGTGGACAAGGCAGTTGATTCAGTTTCCCCCTAATGACTGGCACCCGCGGCAAGTGCGCGGGCTATATGGGGCGCCACCAGCGCAGCCCGCGATTGCACCATCTGCCTCGCTTCATCGGCGGCCTTTTCAAGATGGACATGCACCGCGTGGACGCCCTGCATCACCATCATCTTGAAATATTTCACGCCCGGCTCTCGACTGGCGAAACGCATTGTGTCGGGATATTTGGTCAGATCGTAAATCGAGTCGAAGTGGCTGCGAATTTCGTAGGTCGTCTTGCGCAAGTCTTCCATTTCCGCTTCCGAACCGGGGACACCGTATTTCAGGCGGTCGGTGAAGGTATATGTCTCCAAAGTCAATTCCCCCACGTACCATTCAATGACCCGCCTTTGCAGTTGGCCGCCTTCGGATTCGAAATGCACCGCAATCTCATCCGCTTCCTCGCCGTTGAGGAGCGTGGACGCAATCTCCGACCATGCCTGCCTGACCCACTGCGGATTGTCCACCTCCCGGCGGATGAGTTCCTCCGTGCCTCGTGTCAATTGGTTTTCCGCGGACTTCCACTCCGGATGCTCGAGAGTCCATTTGTCCGGATGCAAGCCAGCGGACCGCCCCCTTTCGAACAACAGGAGCCTGGCCGCGGCCAGCGCCGCCTGTTTGACGTATACCCGGCCAATATTCACTGACAGGCTCGGATCTTGCGCGTTGACCAGACGCCTGACCGCATCCTGTTTGAGCTCCGCCTCGGTGACTTCTGCCCCGAACACGACCGGCGCTGCGAACCACAATAAAAACCCGACAACACTACACATTCGCAACATGTAATCATTCTCCCGCGAAAAATGCCGGACAATCCCGGAAATTCCATAAAACGCCTTGATCCGGTCGGCTGTCTGCCAACCTAACTCGAACATTTCACCTGCGTCTTGATGCAGCGCAATGCATCTCGATACGACAAAGAAATCCCTGCCGCCACGAAAATTCTCCCGTCCTGCCGGGAATTGGGATTAAAGTATCTCTTACGCACAGGATGCGCGCCGACATCATCAAGGTGTCGAGAAAAGAATCCCTGTTATCAGAGGACTCGCGCTTGCCCAAAACCCTGACCATGATTTCGAATTCACCCCTGACCTGTCGCGTCGGTGTGTGGTGTATTGCCGGCTTTGCGGTATACGCAGGCTTGGGTTTCCCGGCCGCGAACGCGCAGGAGGCGTTCACCGGCAAGGAAATGCTCGGGTACTGCAGCGAACTCGAGAAAGATCTCCAGAAGGACTTCGAACGCGGCATCTGCGTCGGTTTTCTGGATGGGTTTGTCAGTGGACACCGGGTTGCCGAGACCTATCACGCTTTTCACCATCGCGAAGAAAATATCGACAATGTTTTCGGCCGGCTTTGTTTGGGGCCGAAGGTTAACCGTGCGCAGCTGGCAAAAACATTCAATCGATACATGGGACGCTTCCCGCAAAAACTGACCGATCCGGCCGGATTGTTGCTGGAAGAGGCCTTGCGCGAAGCCTACCCCTGCCCGGCCAAATAGCCGGCCCCACAATTCGCAGGCAGTCCCCCTCCCGGACGCCGTGTTTTGCCGGACCAGCCGACGTCGCCCGGCGCGAGCTCGCTCAAGCATTTCACCCCGTTGTCGTTGACCTCTCCGAGAAGGGGCATTACCGGCCCCTGACAAACGGAGGGTTAACATGATCCAGGTCCAGGCACTTCGGGCACCACGCGGCCACGCCGGATGGATCGACGTCAGCGAGCCGGCCACTGCGCACAACCTTCCCGGCAAGCTGATGATGTCCGAAGGCGCATGGTTCGTCGCCGTGTATTTTGTTGCCGAACCCGTGGATCGCTACGATATCGCCCGGGAGCAACTTCGCCTGCATCGCGTTCTGGCGGAAATCGCCAAAGCCGCCGCAAAAATGCCGGCGAATCACGAAGGCGACGCGGCTGAATTCGAAGTACTGTTGCCGGAAAATGTCGACCGGTTCTCCGGCGCCACATTGCCGCGTGCGGAACTGCTGGTGCGGGTGGCAACGGAGGCAGCGCGGATATCGTACTGGATTGACCTCGCGCCGCGCCCCGAAGACCCGCGCATGCAAATGTTCGTCCCGCGCCTTGCCGCCTGATTCCCGCGTGATTCGATTCGCAACCGGCCGACGCGCATCGCGTCGGCCGTCGCAAGTTTTCTACGGCCCCCGGACCTCAGGGGCAACCTCCTGATCCGCCACTTCCCGCAACAGATCCCTGTCACGATTCCTGCCGCGAATTGACACTCCCCCGACAACGGACGTACCGTGCTGTCATCGGTAAGGGGAGCCATACAAGATGTGTAATGGGCAGGTGGCGCGCGGCGTCTGGGAAATTGGCGGCCCGTTGCTGGCTTCTCCCTGTCATGTGATGGCGCGCACAAGCGCAACGCCGGAACCCGCCGGCTTTTCCGGACCGCGTCTGGAGCATATCAGCCTGACCAGCCTGCATGACGTCGAACAGGCGGAAGCGCCAGGCGCCAATACTAATGACGACTTTTCAAGAGCCTGGTGTACGGGGCTCTCAACGACGGATCGTGAGACAACCCATGCAAAACTTTGCTGAAAATCTTTACGATTTGCGCACCCGTCCCCTGAGCGCACACCTCGGGGCGGAAATCACCGGCGTCGATCTGGCACGTGGTGTGGACGATGCCACCTTCCAGGCAATCTACGACGCGTTTCTGCGCTGCCAGGTTTTGTTGTTTCCAACGCAGGACTTGCCGCCCGCAAGACAGGTCGAATTCGCCAGACGGTTCGGCGAAGTGCAGATACATGTCATGAACCAGTATCACATCGACGGCCATCCGGAGTTGTACCACCTGTCGAATCTGGATGCGGATGGCAACCCGAACGGCAAGTTTCCCGACAAAGGCACGCTGGTCTGGCACACCGATGGTTCCTGGCTGCGGGTGACCGGGCAGGCGACACTGCTGTACGCCGAAGTGGCGGCCGGCGAAGGCGGCGAGACCCACTTCTGCGACATGTACGGCGCCTATGATCGCCTGAACGCCGACTGGAAACGGCGCATTGCCAACCTGCGCGCGGTGCACAACCTGGATTTTTCCCGCACACGGCGTCATGGGGAAAATCCCATGACGGCGGAGCAGAAGGCAAAAACACCGCCAGTCGATCACCCCGTGGTGCGCACCCATCCGGAAACGCGCCGCAAATGTCTGTACCTCGGCGACCACGCAGAATATATTGTCGGCATGTCGTATGACGAAGGTCGCGCGCTGATCGAGGAACTCAATGCGCTGGCGATCCACCCCGATTTGACTTACCGCCACAAGTGGCAGCCCGGACAATTCATCGTCTGGGACAATCGTTGCCTGCAGCATCGTGTCACGTCGTACGATCCGGCCACCCAACGCCGCGTCATCCGCCGCTGCACCGTGCTTGGGGAAGCGCCGCAGCCCTGACAACCACCCCCCTAGGGACCCCTTATGGACTTCCGCACACTCGGCCGCCTGGGCATCATCGCCGCCACAGCATTTTGTGCAATGAGTACCCCGGCGGGCGCTGCCGACACCATCAAGATTGCGCATATCGACCCGATGAGCGGGCCGTTCGGACTGGTTGGCGAGAGCCTCGGCAAACACTTCGATGCCGTCGTGGCAGACATCAACGCCAGAGGCGGTGTGCTGGGCGGCATGCAATTCGAAGTCCTGCATTTCGACAACAAGTCGAGTCCGCAGGAAAGCGTGCTGATTCTCAAACAAATCACAGACGCCGGCATCCGGTTTATCACCCAGGGTGGCGGCTCGAATATCGCGCATGCGCTTTCCGAAGCGGTCGCCAAGCACAACAGCCGCAATCCCGCATCGTCGGTGTTGTACCTGAATTTTGCCGCCCAGGACCCGCTGCTCACCAACGACAAATGCAATTTCTGGCATTTCCGCTTTGAGGCCAACGTGGACATGAAGCTCGAGGCCATCACCAATTTCATCGCGCGCGAGAAGGACTTGCGGAAAATCTACCTGCTCAACCAGGACTATGCCTTTGGTCAGGCGATCAGCAAGGCGGCGCGCGAGATGCTCACCAGAAAGCGCCCCGATATCGAAATTGTCGGTGACGATCTGCATCCGCTGGGCAAGGTCAAGGATTTCTCGCCGTACATTGCCAAAATCAAAGCCTCCGGCGCCCAGGCCGTGATCTCCGGCAACTGGGGAAACGATTTCACGCTGCTGATCAAATCGAGCAAGGAATCCGGGCTGGGCGTGGATTTTTATACGCTCAATGCCCAGAACGCGGGTGCGCCGAGCTCCATCGGCGCCGCGGGAGCCGATCACGTCAAGCAGGTATTCACCTGGCACCCGAATGTCGCGGGCAACAAGGCCGCGAAGTTCGCCGTCGATTTTCGGAAGAAATATAGCGGCGACTTTTACTACAACACGCCGAAGACGGAACTGGAAATGCTGGCCAGGGCGATGAATGAAACGAAATCCATCGATCCGCTGAAAATTGCCCGGGCACTGGAAGGCATGAAGCACCAGGGCGACACCGGAGAAGTATGGATGCGCGCCGAGGATCACCAGTTGATGCAGCCGCTTTACATCGCCACCTTCACCCAGGTCGATGGCAAGGAAGTGAAAATCGACGCCGAAAACACTGGATTCGGCTGGAGGACGGATTTGCGCGTGGAAGCCAAGGACACAGTGCTGCCCACCACCTGCAAGATGGAAAGACCTTGAAGTCTGATTGCCACAGAGAACACAGAGGTCACAGAGAAAAAAGGATCGCCAGGATTCATTATCTTCTGTGGCGGTGGATCGATTTGGTTTGCTGGCAGTCCTCTGTGTGCTCGGTGTCCTCTGTGGCAAAAGCGTAGTGCTTTGCAGTTACCCGTAACCCGTACAGGAGAACATTCATGGCAAAGAAGAAATCAGCAGGCGAAGGCATTTACAAGATCATCGAGGTCGTCGGCACCAGCGCCAAGTCCTGGGAAGACGCCGCGGCAAACGCGGTGGCAGTCGCTGGCAAGACGCTGCGCGACCTGCGCATCGCGGAAGTCGTCAAGATGGACATGAAGGTCGATGGCGGGAAGGTCGTGGCGTATCGCACGCGCGTTCTGCTGTCCTTCAAGTACGATACCTGAGTCGGTAAACCCGGAAACGGCGCCTGACAGGCGCCGTTTTTGTTTGAGCATTCTGTTCGCATGACAAATGCCCGCCGGATTCTCGCCGGCGCTGCAATCCTGCTTGTCGCGGCACTCGCCTTGGGACTGCATTTCGGTTATCGGGCCGCGGCCATTGGCACCGCCTACAAGGCGAAGGTCCTGTGCTCCGGCATTTTTGTTTCGCATCGCGAGCCAAAGGCGATCCTGGATCAGGAATTGTCGGCCGATGATCTGGGGATTCTGCAGCACGTCGATGCGCGGGTGGGCCGCGACGCGATGGCGGTGACTGCCAGCCTGTTCGGCATGGCCACCCGCACCGCGGTGTACCGGGACCGGCAAGGCTGTACGCTGCAATTTTCCGACGGGAACCCGGTCACTTCCATTGCTCTGCCTCGCTCCGGGACATCAAGGCACAACCACTTCTCCGAATTAACAGGAGCACCCGACGCCGACACGCGGCGTCTGAACGCAGTTGTCGAGCAGGCCTTCGCAGAAAACGATCCCGCGTTGCCGCGGCGTACCCGCGCCATTCTGGTGTTACATCGCGGCCGCCTGATCGCCGAGCGATATTCGCCCGGATTTTCCGCGAATACGCCAATGCCGGGCTGGTCGATGGGCAAAAGCGTGATCAACGCCCTGGTCGGGATCCTTGTCGAGCAGGGACGCATTCGACTGCGCGACCCCGTTCCCATCGCAGCATGGCGCAGTCCCGGAGACCCTCGCGCAAAAATCACCTGGGAGCATCTGCTGCACATGGAAAGCGGCTTGCAATTCGACGAAAGCTATCGCAATCCGCTGTCGGACGTGATGATCATGCTGCTCGCCAGCCCCGGCGCCGCGGATTTTGCGCTGACAAAATCGCTGGAACACGAACCGGGCACCCATTGGAAATACACCAGCGGCACCACCAACATTGTCGCCAGCGCCATTCGCCAAGTCGTCGGCGAGGCGCTTTACCCGGAGTTTCCCAGCAAAACATTGTTTGACCGACTTGGCATGTCCAGCGCGATATTGGAGACGGACGCGCGCGGCACGTTTGTCGGGTCCTCGTTCGTTTACGCCACCGCGCGCGACTGGGCGCGCTTCGGTCTCCTGTACGTGCAGGACGGAATCTGGAACGGCCAGCGAATCCTGCCTGCCGGTTGGGTGAAGTACTCCGCCACACCAGCTTCCCACGCACCAGGTGGACAATACGGCTCGCACTTCTGGTTGCGCTACCCGCCCCCGCCGGACTGCAAGGGCACGCACCCTGACTTCCCCGAAGACGGGTTTCACGCGGCGGGGCACGAAGGCCAGATTCTGACCGTCCTTCCCTCCCGCCAACTGGTCATCGTGCGCCTGGGCCTGACCCGCGACCCCTGCGCCTGGAACCATCACGCCTTCGTTCGTGATGTGTTGGACGCAGTGAAAGGATGACATCGAAGCGGCCCGAGGCCGGAATACAGTAATATTCCGCAGCCACTTCGGAAACGACGCGGCCACCATTTCTGTCACCGGAAACTCCCGAGTCATGTTGCTCCGCAACGCGAATATTTTCATCGGACTGCTCCTCACAGCCGCGTTTTCTTCCCCCGTCCTTGCCGAAAACGAAGCGGAAGAATCCCGCCGTTACGAAAACGAGGCCATCGCGCGTGTGGTCGATAGTCATGACACCACCCTGATCCGCAAGGGCGCGGAATTGATGGTCAAGCAGCAGGGGGTGCGCGCTGCGCACAAACTGCTGGTGAAATGGGGGCACGAAGAAAAACTGGGACCGAAATGGTGGGAAACCCGGCCGGAATGGAAAGCCGCCAAAGCGGAATTGTTGAACACGGCGAACGCCGTGCTGGCAGAGCAGATCGTGCAGGAGGCCTGGCTCAAGCAGACATGGACCGAATACACCGCCAAGACCTTTGACGGAGAACAAGCGTCGGTGATCGCGGATCACTTCCAGACCGAAGGCGGCATCAAGCAACGCCGCCTGATGGAGTGGTACCTGGGTGAAACCGTATTGTTCTACTACACCTTCACCGATCGTTTCGACTACGAAGTGCGCGAAACCCAGGACCAATTGCATGCCCTGCAAAAAGAGGCGTTGAAAAGGATTCCGTCCGAGGACGTCAGCTTCGCCAGTCGCAACTCACAGGCCTTTGCCTTTATCGCGTGCAGTCCGGACGGGCCATATTGTCCGGGAATCCAGTACTGGAAAATGCTCGCCATCCCCATGCTGGGAGCCATCTTCCGTCACCTCGAGGACACCACCCGGGCCATCGAGGCCGGCATGGTGGCTCGAAGGAAAGACATGCAGCGGCACTTCGACGCTTTCCGGGCCAGCGTCGGATCGTGAGTGGCGTTGCTTGTGTCGCGTCCCCACCAGATAGTGTTGACTGACAATTCGTAAACGCTCTCGACACAGAGAACACAGAGGAATGCAACACGGCGTAAAGGGTACAACGACCCGTACCTGCTGTTCCGGTTTCCTCAAAAATAACGATCACTGGGGCATGCCTTTGTACCGCTTCAGCTAAAGCCTGTTAACGGATCCCCGTCGCGACTGTATTCCTGGACGAAAATGGTTCACGGAGAATTCTCTTCCGACCTTAATTTGCCTCCCAGAAATTCAAGTTCTTGTGCGACCAGCCGATACCCGATTATTCGTCGTGCAAAATCGGATTTCCAAGTTCGCCGTTCGAGCGCGAGCAAGGAAAATTGAAATGACTGATCTGCGGCAATTTATAGAATTAATACCGGACGCGGTCATTGTAGCCAATGGCGATGGACGCATTATCGACGCGAACCAGGAGGCCGTGACCTTGACGGGTTATGGCCGCGAACAGCTGGTCAGCCTGGGCGTGGATACCCTGGTACCGGAACAGGGGCGGACCCTTCGTAAGGCCTGGCGGGACGGGTTGGTGTCCAGCCCGCATATCCGGCCCATGGGTGCGGTTGTCGCCCTTACACTCAGGCGCAAAGACGGAAAAGAGGTCGCGGTCGACATCCGCCTGGGTTATCTCGACGATGCGCGCGGCCGGCTCATCATCGCAGCAGTTCGCGATATGCAGGCACAGCGCGATGCGCAGCAACAACTGCGGATCAGTGAGGAGCGTTTCCGCAAACTGACGGAGCTGTCTTCGGACTGGTACTGGGAGCAAGATGCAGACTTCCGTCTGATCTTCATATCCGACCACTACAACGCGATGTCCGGCATGAAAATGCGGCCGTCTCTGAGCAAGGCACGGTGGGAGGTTGACCATATTTGGGAATCCGATACGCAATTGCGCGAGCACAAGGCAATATTGGAAGCACACCAGCCCTTTGCCGATTTGCACGTAATGGGGCGCGATGAAGATGGCAACCTGCACCACTTGTCCATCAGCGGCAGCCCCATGTTCGATGTGAACGGAACATTCGTTGGCTACCACGGAGTGGGCAGGGACGTCACCGAACAAACTGTAGCGGCAAAAGCGTTGAAAGAAAGCGAGGAGCGCTTTCGCAGCCTGACGGAACTATCATCCGACTGGTTTTGGGAGCAGGACGAAAACTTCCGTTTCTCCCAAGTCACAGACTCTTCGAATCGGGCCGTTGTGCCGACGCAAGAAGCTATCGGCAAAACACGATTCGAATTGCCATTGGAATTCGAATCCGCGAAGGTACGCGAGGATCATTTTCATGCCTTGCAAGCACGTATGCCGTTCCGCGATCTGATCCTCCGATACACAATCGATAATCGATGGATTTCCGTCAGTGGAAAACCGAAGTTCGATGCTCAGGGCCGGTTCGAAGGTTATCGCGGTGTGGCCACCGATGTTACGAAGCGCAAGAACGCGGAAGAACACACACAGTACCTCGCCACCAGAGATGTGCTGACCAGTTTGCCGAACCGGGCCTTGCTGCAGGATCGTCTCGAAAATGCGCTCATCAGTGCTGCGAGAAACGGGGAGAAGGTCGCGGTGATGTTCGTCGATCTGGATCACTTCAAACTCATCAACGACCTCCTGGGCCACGAGGCCGGTGACAGCTTCCTGAAGACGGTCGCAGCCCGGATATCGGCATGCGTGCGCAAGGGCGACACGGTGGCACGGATCGGCGGTGACGAATTCGTGGTCGTCCTCGATCGTTTGCAGGACCCCGGGCATGCTGACGTTGTCGCGGCGAAAATCATCACCAGCATGGCGGAACCGTTTATTGGTGAAGGAAGCGTCATGCCCAGCAGTGCCAGTATCGGGATCGCAATCGCGCCCGATGACGGTTACGACGTTTCCACACTGATGCGCTGCGCCGACATGGCGATGTATCAGGCCAAAGCAGATGGCCGCTCGTGTTATCGCTTCTATTCCGAAGCGCTGACAAAGAAGGTCAACCGGCGCATCGACCTGGAAGGCAAACTTCGCAACGCCCTGGAAAATGGGGAACTGGCGCTCTACTTGCAGCCTCAATTGTCGGTAGCCACCGGCAGGCTGGTCGGTGCCGAAGTCCTGCTGCGCTGGCCACATGGCGATCGCATGATTCCGCCGCTCGAATTCATTCCGGTGGCGGAGGAAAGCGGCCTCATCGAACCGATCGGGGAGTATGTCCTGGAGGGTGTCGGCGGGATGATGCGTGAATGGCAGCGTGCGGGGGTGACGGTACCACGCATCGCGGTGAATCTCTCGTCACGGCAGGTGGACAAAGGCGTTGCGCTGCTGGAAAAGCTGCGCAGCCTTCTGCGCAGTGGCGGGCTCGACGCCCAAATGCTCGAATTCGAGATCACCGAATCGCTGATCGTGGCCGAGGCAGACCGGCGCAAATTGAAAACCATCCGGGATCTGGTAGACGAAGGCGTGCGGATATCGATCGACGACTTCGGTGTCGGCTACTCCTCGCTCAGTTACCTTCGCTATCTGCCGATTCACGGCGTCAAAATCGACCGGTCTTTCGTGCTCGACATCGCCACGGTCACGAAAGCGGCGTCGATCGCGCGCGGAATACTGGCGCTGGGTCACAGTCTTGGACTATCGGTGACTGCGGAAGGAGTGGAACATGCGGCGCAACTGGACGTGCTGAAGCAGTTCGGGTGCGACCTGTACCAAGGCTACCTGATCAGTCCCGCGATCCCTTTTGCAGAATTTTCTTCACGTTTCGCCTCAACGCCGGTCGAGAATGACGGCCCTCTGCTGAGCATAGCGAATTCGTAATATCGCTAGGATCAAGCTTTGTTTCCGATTTCCAGTATTCCCGTCAAACTGAACCCTTTCGCGGCGCAACGTCACGCTCGGCCACTTGCCTGTTCTGCTCGAAAGACAAGGCGGCTGACAGACCGAGCGCCCAAGGCAAGACGCATTTGCCCGGGGTGCTTTCCGCATGCGTCTTTTGCAAACCCGCGTTCCGCCCGCGCAGCGGCTGAGACCTGCAAGAACCCCATTGTCAAGGGGAGGACGCGAAGGGGATTGCCCCGGATCCCTCAGTACCGCTGAGCAACCGCGTCGTCTGGAATTTTTTGACTGAAAAATTCCATTCTTGAGAAGAGCAGTCATCCGTCGCGATTAAACTTTCTCACGCCGACTATCTAGGAGGATAGTTGCCTTTGCATGATTGACCATCAACCTTATTTGGCTGATATTGCTTTAATCGCAGACCGGCTCTATTCTGGCAAAAAATCACGCGACGTTGAGGAACGACCGTAGATGGAATTTCACCAGGCTTCCCTGCCAAATCGACAACTTCCTTGCGTCGCTTTCAATCAATTGCTGCGATACACGGCGATTACGCCGTCTACTTCACGTTAAGGCGCACCAAAGCCCTCGGAGACGATCATGGCGGTATCTGACGTAGACAGACTCTTCACCGGGTCGATTCCACAGCTATACGACGAGTACATGGTTCCCTTGATATTTGAGCCATATGCTGTTGACATGGCCTCTCGTGTAGCGAGGCTTCGGCCATCCTGTCTGCTTGAAATCGCAGCAGGAACCGGTGTCGTGACAAGGCAACTCGCAAGTGCGCTAGCACCTGAAGTTCGGATCGTCGCAACCGATCTAAATCAGGCCATGATTGACCGGGCCGCCGCAGTAGGTACGAGCCGCCCTGTCGAATGGCGACAAGCGGACGCGATGCAGCTTCCGTTTCCTGACGAGACCTTTGACGTTGTCGTTTGTCAGTTTGGTGCCATGTTCTTTCCAGATAGACCAGGCGCCTTCTCTGAGGCGAAGCGAGTCTTGCGCTTGGGAGGCACCTTCATTTTCAACGTGTGGGACTCGATCGATCAGAACGAGTTTGCAGACGCCGTAACGTTCGCGCTACAGCAGATGTTTCCAGACGATCCGCCTCGATTCATGGCACGTACTCCGCATGGATACAGCGACACAGAACTGATCGCACGGGACGTGAAGGAAGGCGGATTCGATCGCCCGTTGGAAATCGTCACGCTGGCCGCAAAGAGTTGTGCAGCATCACCCAGCATTCCTGCTATCGCGTACTGCCAGGGCACACTGCTCAGAAGCGAGATCGAGACGAGAGACCCTGCCGGACTGATTGAGGCCACAAACGCCGCCGTAACTGAAATCGGCAAGAGGTTCGGTCATGGCGCTGTCGAAGGCAAGATTCAAGCCCATATCGTTATCGCCCAGCAGTAGCCGTCGCCGAGTGCGCCCTAACCCATAAGGATTGAGACGACTCGAAGAGTCGTTTCAATACGCTGTTCAAGAGGCCCGGAACACGAGTGAAGGATTGTGCGTATGGGAAATGCTTTCGCGCCGCGTGATTTTCGGCACTGCAGGCAGCGCGCGATTGGTGCATGAGGGCGCAATCGCAAGAACGATTCGCCGGTTTTTTCGGAATTTGGGTACTACTTCATCAAAATAGTACCGTTACCACCGAACTAAATTCCCATCGTTGGCAAAGCGTCCCCGCACCCTTCGGTAAATGAACTGATGGGTGAAGTCACCGCGAGCCAGGCCCAGTGCGCCCGGGATCGATGCCACGCCAACGAGTGCGAAGCGCGGATTACGGCCCGGCGTTAAGCGCCTGGATCATCGCCGGGGCGGGCGCGAAGCACTGCGCGATGCGTTGCCTGAGCTGCTCGCGCGGCAGGATCGTGCGCCGGTAAGTAAGCGTTGCCCCGCAGCGCGGGCAGCGCAGCCGCTCACGCCTTTGCACCTCGACCGATGGCGGCGGCTTCACATTGAACCCCTGCGCCAGCTCGATGCGCGCCTTGATTTGCTCAAACGGCATCTTGAAGGACGGTGACAGAAAGCCGAAATAGCGCAGCTTCATGAACCCGGTGGGCAGCACGTGCTGCAGGAAGCGGTGGAGGAAGGCCAAGATCGGCAGGCGCATCGTGCGCACCCGGTTGCTGTGCACCTTGCGGTAAGTAAAGCACACGTGGGTATCGTC
Source organism: Burkholderiales bacterium (assembly GCA_046155535.1). Classification (GTDB taxonomy): domain Bacteria; phylum Pseudomonadota; class Gammaproteobacteria; order Burkholderiales; family JACQAP01; genus JACQAP01. The sequence goes on along the minus strand of JBJXFN010000061.1, from coordinate 13,839 downwards.
CACCGACTGGATGCGAGATTCCGAGATCGCCACCTTGAACACATAACGGGCGAGATACTTCTCAAGGATCAATGCGGACCGGAAAAGGACGACCTGATGCAGCAATACAAACCCGATGACCGTATTGGGGGCGAGTACGCGGTCCTGAAGATGTCCGGCCCCGATAATTGGTCCGGGATGGGTGTCGTTTACCTTGTCCGGAACCGGGCGCTTCGTAGGCCTGTTATTGTAAAGACGTTTCAACCTGCGGTCGGCGACGACGCGAGCCGCCGTGCAAATTCGAATCCCTGCCGGCGCGCGCGCCGCTGGTCCACAACTTGTAACTGCTCCCTCTTCCTCCATTTGACCGAACCATGCTGACCATTGACGACATCCGGGCAGTTCCGCTGTTCTCGAAACTCGCGCTGCCTGAACTCGAGCGCCTCGCGCAGACGTCTGCCGACCTGCACCTTGCCGCCGGGGAATATGCCGCACACGAGGGCGGGCAGGAACGTGCACTATTTGCGGTTCTGTCCGGCAAGATACAGGTCGTCCGATCGTTCGACGGGGTCGAGCGCACCCTGGGCTGGCGCCTCCCCGGCACCATCTTCGGCGAGTTGCCGGTTGCGCTTGGCACGCCACTCTACGGGGGTTATCGGGCCGCGGAGCCCTCTCGCGTCATGCGCGTGGAGATCCGGGAGTACTACACGATCGCAGCGGCGTCGCCCGAGATTTCCCTCAAGGTTGGCGAGCTGGCGCGCGAGCGCATCGGCGGCGTACAGGCCATCGAGGCAGAGGTGCCCAAGCCGCGCGTCACCATTATCGGTCACCGCTGGGACAATGCCTGCGCCGTGTTGCGGCAGTTCCTCGCACGCAACCAGTTCACCTACGATTCGATCGCACTCGACGCGCCCGATCTGGCGACGCGTTGGCCCGGACCCCGTCCGGCGGATGAAGATTGCCCCATGCTGAAGCTGGCCGACGGGACGCTTATGTGCCGGCCTTCGACGCGCGACCTTGCCCGGCGCCTCGGCCTTGCAACGAGCGCACGCCATGCCGAATACGACACTGTCATCGTCGGCGGCGGGCCGGCAGGCCTTGCGGCGGCGGTGTACGGCGCGTCCGAGGGCCTGCGCACCCTGGTCGTCGAGCGCGAGGCACCCGGCGGCCAGGCCGGGACGTCCTCGCGCATCGAGAATTATCTCGGTTTTCCCAGTGGCGTCTCGGGCGACGAGCTCGCGAGCCGGGCGTTCAGGCAGGCGGGGCGGCTCGGCGCGGAGCTTCTGGTCACGCGCTCCGTTGTTCGCATCGATCCGAAAGTGTGCCGCATTTACCTCGATGGTGACGATGTCGTCCGGGCTCGGACCATCATTCTCGCCACTGGCGTCACCTGGCGCCGCCTCGACATCGAAGGCTTCGACCGGCTCATCGGCAAGGGAATCTACTATGGCGCGGCGCGCAGCGAAGCGAGCGCGACCCATGGACTCGACGTCCACCTCATCGGCGCCGGGAACTCGGCCGGGCAGGCCGCCATGTTCTTCGCCAATCATGCGCGTACCGTGACGCTCATCGTCCGGGGCACTTCCCTGGAAAAGAGCATGTCTCACTACCTGATCGAGCAGCTCGCCGGGAAATCGAACGTGAAGGTGCAACTGCGCTCGGAGGTCGTCGCGGCGTACGGCGACACACACCTGACAGCCATCGACATTCGCGATGGCGCGAGCGCAACGGTGCGCCGACACGACAGTGGCGGCATTTTTGTTTTCATCGGCGCCGACGCGGAGACCGATTGGCTGCCTGCCGACGTCGCGCGCGATGCACGGGGATACGTCCTGACTGGCGACGACGTGGTGAAATCCGGGCGCTGGTCGCACAACCGCGATCCTTACCTGCTCGAATCGAGCGTCCCCGGTATCTTCGCTTGTGGGGATGTGAGATTGAGCCCGGTCAAGCGCGTGGCCTCCGCGGTCGGCGAGGGCAGCATGGCGATCGCTTTCGTCCACAGGGTTCTCCAGCAGGACGCGCGGTAGTGCCCGGCGCTTCTAACCTCGTTTCCCTACCCATCGTTCCAATCGACACCGGCAACAGAATGTGCTGCCGGAAGTGATCCAGCGCGTCAGCGCGTCGGAAGTCGCCACGCTGGGCGCGCCTCTGGCTCCCGCGACCGCGCGCGGGTTCCGATCTGTATAGACTGTGTGAGCATGAGCGCGGCGAGCCGCACTGCATGTTTTGTCACGCAATTCGGGCGAAAGGATCGCGATGAAGTCTCGAGTTCTTGTGCTGGGCGCTGGTTTCGGCGGCATGGAGCTGTCCACCCTGTTGTCGGAGGCATTGGGGGAAAAGGCCGACGTGACCGTGATAGAAAAAAGCGACGCCTTCGTTTTCGGCTACTCCAAGATCGAGGTGATGTTCGGACGGGCAACGCCGGAGGCAGTGCGCCTGCCCTACCGCAACTTCGTCAAACCCGGCGTGCGCTTCGTGAAAGAGACGATCACGGCCATTGATCCCGCGGCACGGCGCGTTACCACCACTGGCGGCACCCACGAGGCCGACTTCCTGGTGGTCGCGCTGGGTGCCGACTATGATCTGGCCGCCACACCGGGTTTATCCGAGGACGGCAACGAGTTCTACTCGGTGGCGGGCGCCAGCCGGGTGCGCGAGGTGCTGCCCGCGTTTTCCAAAGGCCCGGCCATCGTGGGCGTCACCGGCTTCCCCTTCAAGTGCCCGCCCGCGCCGAGCGAATGCGCTCTGACGTTGCACGACTACCTGACGAGGCGGGGCGTGCGCGAGGCATGCGAGATCACCCTGGTGCTCCCGCTTTCCAGCCCGATGCCGGCCTCGGCCGACCTCTCCCGGGCGCTGGTTGGCGCCTTTGCGGAAAAGGGAATCACGCTACTGCTCGGTCGCTCCGTAAAGGCGCTCGAGCCGGGGCGGAAGGCGGCAGTGCTGGACGATGGAACCGAGTTGCCTTATGCGCTGTACCTGGGTGTGCCCAAGCACCAAGTGCCTGAGCCGGTGCTGGCCAGCGGCCTTGCCGAAAACGGCTGGGTCCCGATCACCCTGAGCACGCTGGAGACGCGCTTCCCCGACGTGTACGCCATCGGCGACGGGGCCGCGACGGGACTGCCGAAGGCCGGGTCCTTTGCCGAGAGCGCGGCCCGCTCCGTCGCGAGCTCAATCATCGCGAGGCTCAGGGGCGGGAAGGTGACGCCCAATCCGGGAACGGGCAGCTGCCTGGTCGAGTTCGGCGACGGTCGCCTCGGCTGGGCGGACCTGGACTTTCTGACCGGGCCGAAACCCAAGAGCATCTACCACGCCCCCTCCGTCGCTGGGCGGGCGCACAAGGTCCAGTTCGGCGCGAGCCGCAGCGCCCGCTGGTTTGGACTCTGATGCATGCCTTTCAATTCATCACGCAACGCGCTCCGATCTGCACATATGCTTCAAGACTGGGAGCAAGGGCGGCGAGATGCAAAGATTCAAGTCTTGCATTGTCGCGTTGTGAAAAAGGATGCGTTCGAAGGCCAGTAGAACCAACTGGATGAAAACACTCCCGGATCGAGTCGACGTACGTGCGCCAATCGGACTTACGCAGGACGCGTTCTTGCGTGGGCTCGTTCGAGTACCTGTAGCCAGAAGCTGACGGGATATTGATGCCCGAGCCCCTCAAAAATAAATTCGGTCCGGACATTCCCAAAACGATTGCGGGAATGATCAGTGGGGTCCATCCCGGTTTTGACACGAAGGCCTTTGTCCGGGAGGCCCTGCAAGACTACGACTCGCTTGAATTGCTCCCACGTGGCTGGAGAATCGCACGCGCGCTGCGCCCCTGGCTGCCTCCATACTTTCCAGATGCAGCAAAAATCCTGGTGGCTTCTCTCGGCCCGAAGCTCGATGCAACGGAAAGCCAAGGCATGGCGCCGTTCCTGTATCTGCCTCATTCCTGCTTTGTGGCGGAGTTCGGGCTGGATCATTTCGAGGCATCCATGGCGGCACAGTACGAAATCACGCAGAGGTTTACCGCCGAATTCAGCATCCGGCCCTTCATCGAAAAGTACCCGGAAGCATCGCTTGCGCGATTGCGGGTCTGGGCCACCGATCCCAGCGAACACGTCCGGCGGCTGGTGTCCGAGGGCACCCGTCCGCGTCTGCCCTGGGCGTCCCGCCTGCGCGTTTTCGAAAAAGATCCGACACCGGTCATCGCATTGCTGGAATTGCTGAAGGACGACCCGGAGCCCTACGTCCGGCGTTCGGTCGCGAACCACCTGAACGACATCGGCAAGGACCACCCTCGTCTGCTCACCGATATTGCCATCCGCTGGATGAAAGATGCGCCGGAACCGCGCCGCAAATTGATCCGGCACGCGCTGCGTTCGGCCATCAAGCGCGGTGATCAGGCCGCGCTCAAATTGTTCGGTGTCGGGACGCGCGGACAGGCGAAGATTCGCAACGCCGTCGTATCGCCGCGCCGGGCACGCATCGGCGGCGAGGTTGCCCTTTCGTTCGAAGTGTCCAACGTCTCTAAGCGGGCGCAGACATTCCTGGTGGACTTTCGGATTTTTTACTGCAAGGCCAATGGCGAATCCCGGCCGAAGGTGTTTAAACTCAAGACTGTCGAACTCGCGCCGCGGGCGTCCTTCCGCCTGTCAAAAAAAATCTCTCTCAACGAAATGACCACGCGCAAACACCATCCCGGCCTTCACCGGGTGGAGGCGCTGATCAATGGGGAAATCTTCGTCGTGGGCGAATTCCGGCTCACACGCTAAGTGCCGGCACGCGGATCGAAACGCCTCCGGCCGACCGCAACGCGTGTTCGATGGCATGGCGGTCCCGCCGGCCGCGTCGCCTCACTCGCGGCGGACAATCTGGAATCCTTTCCTGCCGAGCATCTCGAGCAGGCTGTCCGTGCCGATCAGATGCAATGCACCAACCGCCACGAACAACCGGTCGGCGCTTTTTAATGCGCGTTCGATGCCGGCGAGCATGACGCGATTTCTCGAGGTCAGGAATTTTTCATGGAACTCCGCCGCCAATGCCGGCGGCAGGCGTTTCTCCTCGGTTTCGAGAAGCGCGCGCACCGCCTCCGCATCGCCGCGCCGCCAGGCATCGACCAATTTTCTGGTGAGCGGTGCCATCGCACCGGACTCCATGTCCTTGAGCGTGAGGTCCAGCATGGCGTTCTGCAGCGGGGTGGACAGTTCATCGAGCATGCGCATCTGCTCGCCCATGGATTCGAGTCCGATCACCGGTTTGGCCTCGGCCGCGGCGCGAACTGCGAAATGCTGGTCCAGTCCATGTTGCGGCAGGTAACCCAGTTTGGCGTATTCCATCATCACCAGTGCCAGCATGGCCATGAAGGGTTTGATCGGCCGAAAGGCATCGGCCGGAATCGTGTTGGCTTCAAGCGCACGGCTTAAGCGGTTGGACAAGTCCACCGGCAACTCGGAGAAAAGTGACTTGCCGGCCGGCAGCGAACCGATACCCAGGGCTTCGGCCTGCCCCCGGGTGTCGGAAAAATCCGTTTCCAGGATGAGGAATTTCGACCGGCGATACGCCTCGTCAACCGGTTTTGGCAGCGGATAAAACTCCGGCTTGCCCACATGCAGCGTCCCGAACAGATAGACCGTACGGTCGCCGGACCGGGCTTCCCAAAGAAGAGGCGCAGCGTCCTGCGCCTGCGCCGGGAAACCCAGGCTCCAGGAGATCGACACATACAGCGCGACCCACATTTTTTTCATCGCGTACTCCAGTTGAATGTCGCATTACCCACCGGTGGCGAGCGCGATGCGCCGCCTCAGCCGCTCGACCGTCGTCGCGTCTCCGGCGGCCTCGGCGCGCCGCAATTCAACGGTGAGCCACGCCAGCAACGGACGGCGAAAGCCCTGTGCGGACGCGGTATCAATAGCAATTTCGATGCCTCCGGGGGCAAGCTGCTGCCGCCGAAACAACACGCCGGCGGCGATCAGTCGCGATACAGGATCGGCAATCTTGTTTAACGCCTGAACTCGCGCTTTATCGTTGACGGCTCGCGACACGTCGCGGTACTGCACCGGCAACGAAGCGGCGTCGACCGGGCCTGCGGATTCGGTCAGCCATACGGCATAGGGCTGGTCTTCGACTGCCATGTCCTCTCGCAATGCCGCGACTGCGGCGCAGGTATCAAAGTCAAGGCTTGCGTGGCCGTGGCCGCAGCGAATCAACTCCACGCGTGCCACGAGATCCGGACGGCCGGTCGCGGACAACGCCCGTTTTGCTCGCAAAATTTCGCGCTCCGCGGTGCGGGATTCGCCGGCGAAATAAGCCATTCTTTGGCGCTCGAGCGCATCAAACGCCTCCGACTGCCAGGCCGGCGGTGGAGTCGTGGAACATGCCGCCAGCAGCACAACAGCGCTGCCAACCGTAATCCGCCACGGAAAACACCGGGGAGACTGCGAGGACTTCACGGCAGCTTGATCTCCGACTTGCGCGCGAACGGCCATTTGCGGTTGATTTCACCGATCAGGCCGTTCACCTTGCGGATGCTGTCCTCCACTTCGCTGCGCAGCGCAGTGAGATCGGTGGTCGCGGCCGCTACATTACCGCTGGCGCGTTTCATCTCCGCGGTGGCGGCCTCGGCGTTTGCCAGAACGACGTCAGCCTTTTTCAGGCTTTCGCGTGCCTCGATCAACATCTTTCCGAATTGAAGCAACGATTGCTGCGCTTCGTCCATCACACCGCCGGCACCAAACATCTTTTCGTCGGTCCGCCCGAGGAGACGGTCGGCACGGCGGGTGACCTGGTTGAGCGATGCGAGCAGCGCATTGACCCCCTCCACCGTCTCCAGCAGTTGCCGCGCGCTGTCCGGGCTGCCGGTCAGGCCCGCGAGGATGCCGTTTTCGCCAGACATGCGTTCGGTGATCGTCCGGAGGTTATCGAGTGCGAGCCGGAAACTCGAATCCGACCGGGTGATCGCTTCGATGTTTTCGAGAACCGTGTTCGCGCGCGCGATCACCTGAGGCAGGTCCTGGGTCGCATCGCGCGCCACCAGTATGCGCTCGGCTCTGGCGGCGAGCGGCGGATCATTCATTTTCGGCGAGGTGGCGCGAATCCACGCCTGGCCGAACCAGGGTTTTTCGATCGTGAATTCGGAGCTCGTGCGCAACCAGCGGAGGTTCTTTTCCTTCACGCGCACTTCGATCCTGACCTCTCCCTGTTCGGTCAGGGCCATGTCGGTGACCTGCCCGATCGGAAACCCGGAAAACATCACCTGCATGCCGCTGCTCACCCCCTCGGCATTGGGCGCGAGCAGAAAAATTTTCTGCGTGCGGTCGAATACGCCGCGCGCATAAAGCGCATACAACAGCAAGCCGAGGACCAATACCGGAATCAGCGTCAGGACCACCCCGACCTTGAATCCGAGGTTTTTTATCCTCGATTCTCGTACAGGGGTTTGTTCCATGCGTAATCCAGAATCCAGCACTGCTCGAATCGCCCTTCGAGCACCCGCAGGATTTCATTCAGGAATTGTGGATACCGGGTGTCCGGCAGCAAAAGCGCCGGTCGATCGATGAGGATGAGCGCCGGGCGCACTACCACCGCGCGCAGGAGCTTGGCGATGAACCGTTCCTCGTGGCTCAGGTCAGGGTCGCGTTTGTCCGCGCAGGCCTCGCATTTGAGCAGACGGATCAACTCCCAGGCCTTTTCGTCCGCCTCGCCGATGAAGTTGTTGGTGCGGTATTGCAGCACCATGGTGATGTTTTCAGAGACCGACAGGTTGGCCCGCAACGGCAGCGTTTCGGACACCAGTGCCGCCTCCGGGTGCTCCGCGAGCCGCTTTCGGCGCTCGGCATCGTCCATCAACAGGACCACCCGCTTGATCGATGTGTTTTCCGGGGCGGCGGTCATTGTCGTCACACGTAAAGCACCGCCAGCGCGGCAAGTTCAATCATCATCAGCGCCGAAAAGAGTCGCACCATCCCGCGCAGCACTGCAATCGGTGCATGGTAAAGCCTCTGCGGCGTTGCAAGCCCCTCGGTGATCGGGATCGCGGTGACCGCCAGGCCGAAGGCGAGTGTCTTTATCCACAGCAGCAACATTGTCGGAAGATCGAGCACTTTGCCGATGACCCGGGTGAACTCACCCGGCGGCAGGCTCCAGGGCTGCAATTCGATGATGAGCAGGTGGGCAAGCCCGAGCGACACGGCGATGCTCACGGCGGTGAGCGCCAGCACGGAAACGGTTCCGCCGATCACCCGCGGCAGAAGTTCCAGACGCAACGGGTCCACGCCCATGCGTTGCAGCGCCGCGAGTTCGTTCTGGATCTTCATCAACGCCACTTCGGTATTGATCGCAGCACCCGTGCGCAACGCAATAAAAAACGCGGTCATCATCGGCAGGATTTCCAGCACGAGAACCCGGACCACCAGTTCGAGCGCATAGGCGTACAGGCCGAAGTCCCGCGCCGTGGCCCCAACGATCTGGATGAACACCACGCTGAACACCGCGGCGAACGCGGTGAACCCCGGGAGAATCTGCCACGCGGTGAAGTAGATCTGGCGCTGGATCACAAGCCGCGTCGCGCGGTTGTAGAGTGAAGGTGACAGGACGCGCGCCACCGCCGTGGCGATGAAACGAAACACCCGCGCCCACGCCTCCACCCGCAGCAGGAAGCCCGTGCCCTGACGCTCGATCCACTCCGCCACCGTGTTCATGGCGAGCGCCCGGTCCGATGCACGGGCAACCCGGCTCCGCGTGCTCCCGCCGGGGCACACCACCTCCCGTCCGCCTTTACCCCCGAATTGATCACCCAACCCCCGAATCGTTGTTCTGTCAGCGCCGTTTCCCATCAACGATAACAGAAGCCCGGCGACTGGGTCGTTTTACAACACCCCTGTCGCGGCGGATGTCCGTCCGAACCCGTCGCCTGCTCCTGCGATACACTCGCCGCTCACGGCAAAGCCGCCCGGAGACCCGCAACCATGCAACCCCGCGCTTCATCCCGTTTCCTTGTCAAGGAAGCCCTCACCCCGGGCTATCATCCCGCCAACCATACTGGCACAGTAAATCGCCGGCTGATCGGTCCGGAGAACGTCGGTGCCAGGGGCCTGGAAGTGGTGCTGGGGGTCATTGATAAAGGCCGCGGCGCACTTCCGCATTCACATCTCGGCATCGAGCAAGTCTGTTATCTGCTGGCCGGGCGAGCCCGCGCGGAAATCGATGGTGAAGTGTGCGATCTGGAGCCGGGTGATTGTTGTTATTTCCCGCCTGACACCCCGCACGCCTTTACCGTCATCGGCGACCTGCCGGCGCGGGTACTGGTGATTTACGCTCCCCCATATGGCGAGCATCCGGACAAGGTCAGGCGCTGATCGCCACCGCGTCGACGTTCCCGACAATTCAATTGGAATCCCAATGAATCCGTTTCTTCTGTATCAGCAGGATGGTGCCATCGTGACCTTGACGATGAACCAGCCGGACGCGCGCAACGCCCTGACCGGCAACAACGCCGCGATGGAATTTGTTCAAGCGTGCGCGCGCATCTCGGCAGACAACAGCGTCAAGGCCGTCATCATTACCGGCGCCGGCCCGGTGTTCTCCTCCGGCGGCAACGTCAAGGACATGCGGCGCTTTTTCGAGAGTGATATCGCACCCGTCGCCATCCGGGAGGAATACCGCCAGGGCATCCAGAAAATTCCCTTGGCCCTCTACAACCTCGACATCCCCACCATTGCCGCAGTCAATGGCCCCGCGATCGGCGCGGGGTGTGACCTGGCCTGCATGTGCGACATTCGCATTGCCGCCGACCAGGCCACCTTCGCCGAGAGTTTCATCAAGGTGGGCATCGTGCCGGGAGATGGCGGCGCCTGGCTGCTGCCGAGGGTGGTTGGCATGTCCCGGGCCGCGGAAATGAGTTTTACCGGGGACAGCATCGACGCAGCCGAAGCACTGGCCTGCGGGCTGGTTTCCAGAGTCGTCGCGCACGACAAACTGATGGATGAGGCGCGATCCCTCGCCCAGCGTATCGCAAAAAATCCAGGATCGATATTACGCATGACCAAGCGCCTGTTGCGTGAGGGCCAGAACATGCGGCTGGAGTCGCTGCTGGAAATGTCTGCCGGTTTTCAGGCCATTGCGCACAAAACGCCGCAGCACAGGGAGGCCGTCATGGCGTTCATCGAAAAACGCCCGCCCTTGTTTACCGACGAATGACGGCCATTCGCGCATGATTTCGGCGGAATCACCAGCCCGGAAGCCGTCCACAGCCACGCCGATTCAGCCCCGACGGTTCCATGGAGAACGATTGTTTTTCGTATTGAACAAGGTTGCCCTTGCGATGGCGCTGCTGCTCTGGGCGGCGGCGTCCCCTACGCTGGCCGAAGCCTACCCCGCCAAGCCGATCAGACTGGTCATTCCGTTTGCAGCCGGCAGCGCCACGGACTCGGCCGGACGGCTGATGGCCCAGGAACTGTCCCGAAGGCTTGGCCAGGCCGTGGTGGTGGACAATCGCGCGGGCGCCAATGGCCAAATTGGCGCCGTTAATGTTGCGCAAAGCCCGGCCGACGGTTACACAATACTGATGTCCACCAATTCGACGCACGGCGCCAACTCCTATCTGTACAAGAAACTCGCCTACGATCCGTTGAAGGATTTCGATCCGGTGGTGCGCATCGGTACCCTGCCTTTCATGCTGGTGATCAACCCGGCCATCCCGGCCAATAACCTGCAGGAATTTCTGAAATACGCCCGTGCGCACCCCGGAGAAATTTCCTACGGCACTGCCAATACGACGTCTTGAATTTGTGCGGAGATGATCAACGTGCGTGCAAAGGCCGGGCTTGTCGGTGTGCCGTACAAATCTAGCCAGCAGGCGATTCTCGATCTGGTCGCGGGGCGCATCCAGGTCATGATCGCCGACTTCGCTACCGCCATGCCGCATGTCAAGGCAGGAAAATTGAAAGTGCTGGCGGTCACCCCGGCCGGGGGATCGGCACTGGTCCCGGGTGCCCCACCGCTTGCGAGCGCGTTGCCGGAACTAAACGTAACTTCGTGGAATGGTCTGTTCGTTCCCGCCGGCACGCCGCGCGACATTGTGGCCCGGCTGGAAAAGGAAACACTGGCGCTGATTGCGCAACCGGAAATCGCCCGCAAGCTGGCGACCATCGGCTACGAAGTGGATCCCATGGACCGCGCGCAATTTGCCGTCTTCGTGCCGGAACAGATGGCGCGCTGGGGTACACTCATCCGCGCCGCCAATATTCCGATGGAGTAGAGACATTCCCATGCCAGGACCGCTTGCCGGGGTCAAAATCCTCGACCTCACGACCGTTGTGCTCGGACCCTTCGCCACCCAATTACTGGCCGAACTGGGTGCCGAGGTGATCAAGATCGAGACGCGCGAGGGCGACAACATGCGACATCCGGGACCGATGAAGCACCCCGGCATGGGCTACATGTTCCTGACGCTCAACCGCGGCAAACGCGGCATTGTGCTCGATCTCAAGCAGGCGCAGGGGCTGGAAGCGATGATGCGACTGATCCGGAATGCCGATGTGTTGATCTACAACGTCCGCCCGCAGGCCATGACCAGACTGGGCCTGTCCTGGGACGACGTGCGCGCAGTCAATCCCCGCCTGCTTTATGTGGGCACCTACGGTTACTCGCAGAACGGGCCTTATGCCTCAAAGGCCGCGTATGACGACTTGATCCAGGGCGCCTCCGGCGTGCCCTGGGTGGTGTCACAGACTGGCGCGACGCCGAATTACGCGCCGGTGAATTTTGCAGACCGCGTCACCGGATTGCATGCGGTCTACACCGTCACTACTGCGCTCTACCAGCGCGAACGCAGCGGTGTCGGGCAGTCCATCGAAGTACCGATGTTCGAATCCATTTCGCATTTCGTCCTGGGGGACCATCTCGCCGGCTTGAGCTGGATGCAGCCGGAGGGCGGCGCGGGTTACCAACGCTTGCTGGCCCGCCGGCCCTACCCTACGGCGGACGGTTATCTGTGTGTGCTCGTATACAACGACAAACAATGGCGCAGTTTTGCCGACGCCATCGGACAGCCCGAATTGCTGCAGGATCCGCGTTTCGCAACACAGGCCAGCCGCGCGGCCAACGTCCACGATATTTATTTGTTTCTCGGCGAACTGTTCCGGACCCGCCGCACCGTGGAGTGGTATGCCCTGCTGGAAAAAGCCGATATTCCGGTTTCCGCGATGAATTCCATCGAGGATGTGGTGAATGATCCCCATCTGAATGACAGCGGATTTTTCTACGCGGAAGATCATCCCAGTGAAGGCCGCCTGCGTGCCATGCGCACCCCAACATCCTGGTCGGCCACGCCCACCGGCACGCCCGGCCCTGCTCCGCGACTCGGCGAGCATTCCGCCGAGGTACTGCGCGAAATTGGATTCAGCGACAGTGAAATCGCCGCCATGGAAAAATGCGGTGCCACGATGATCGGATAAATTCAGGTGCGAGGTGCGAGGTACGAGGTTTGAGGTGAGAGGTAAAATCAACCCGCCACCTGACCCAAGCCTTCCGTGTATTGATCCTGATTCGACTCAGCGCCCACCCTTCTCCCCTCGTACCACGTCACTCGCACCTCGAACCTCCTACCCCGTCCTTCGCCCCTGACCATGGACTTCTCTTTCTCTGACGACCAGATCGCGATTCGCGAGGGCATTGAAAAACTCTGCAGGCAGTTCGACGCGCAGTACTGGCTCGATCGCGATCGCAGCGGCGAATTCCCGGAAGACTTTTATCGCGCTATTGCTGACGCGGGCTGGCTGGGCATTGCAATGCCGGTGGAACACGACGGCAGCGGGCTGGGGGTCGTGGAAGCGGCGCTGATGATGCAGGCCATCGCGGCCTCGGGCGCCGGATTCTCGGGCGCCTCGGCAATTCACATGAACATCTGGGGGCTGAATCCAGTCGTCGTGTTCGGCACACCAGAACAGAAGAGACGCTGGCTGCCGCCGCTGATCCGCGGCGAGCAGAAAGCCTGTTTTGCGGTCACCGAACCGAATTCGGGACTCAATACCGCGAAGCTGGAATCGACCGCACGTCGAGATGGCAGCGGATATGTGTTGCGTGGGCGCAAGATCTGGATTTCGACGGCCCAGGTTGCCAACAAGATGCTGATCCTTGCGCGCACCGGCCCGTCCCTCAGCGGAAAACCCACTGACGGCCTGTCCCTGTTCTACACCGATTTCGATCGCCGTTATGTCGAGGCGAAAGAAATCGACAAGATGGGCCGCGCCGCAGTCGATTCCAACATGCTGTTCATCGAAGACCTGCCCGTCCCGGAAACCGACCGCGTTGGCGAAGAAGGCAAGGGCTTCGATTGCATCCTTCACGGCCTGAACCCGGAACGCATTCTGGTGGCTGCCGAAGCCGTCGGACTGGGCCGCGCGGCACTGGCTCGCGCCGTTGCCTACGCAGGAGAACGCAATGTGTTCGATCGCCCGATCGGCAAGAACCAGGCAATCCAGCATCCGCTCGCGCAGTGCTGGATGGAACTCGAAGCCGCCAACCTCATGGTCTTCAAGGCCGCCTCCCTCTACGACCGGGGTGAGCCTTGCGCGGCGGAAGCCAACGCCGCCAAGTATCTCGGCTCGGAGGCGGGTTTTCGCGCCTGCGAACAGGCGGTGCTCACGCTTGGCGGGATGGGTTACGCGAAGGAATATCACGTCGAACGCTACCTGCGCGAAGCGATGATCCCGAGGCTCGCGCCAGTGAGCCAGCAATTGATCCTGTGTTACATCGCGGAAAAAGTGCTGGGACTGCCGAAATCGTATTAGAGCGGTGAAAGGTGAAGGCGTGAAGGGTGAAGGGTGAAGGGGAAAAAATAGTCTGTCCCGAATTGGTTTTTGTAGCACCTGA
>JBJXFN010000159.1:0-5548 GCA_046155535.1 Burkholderiales bacterium | reverse complement strand
GCGCGCTGGCGGTCGAGCCCGGGCAGCGCGTCGACAACTTCCGGCTGCTGGATCACACCGGCGCATCGCACGAGCTCTACTACCTTTCCGACATGAAGGCTGTGGCCATCATGGTGCATGGCAACGGCTGTCGCAGGACACGCTTATCGCGTTCCCTTGAATGAACGGGTCAGGCTTGGCATACTGCACAAGTGATGCAACTTGCCAAGCCTAACCCTGTCTTTCTGACTTTTTGTTCTTCCGCGGACCGAACCCCCCGTTGGGTTCGGTGAAACGAAAACATCCGCTGGATCTGTGACTATGGGCGGGGAAGTCGGACGAGGTGTGCGTTCCAGCCGTCGGAGAGACTGACTTCCAGCGTATCACCTGCGGGAAGAAAAGCCCTGTCGAACGCGGCGACGCCTCCGGACGCATTTACTGCCAAGACACGACGCGTGCCGCCATCGAGAAGCGATATCGTCGCATGGGCAAGCAACTCTGCATTCCATTCGATTTCGAGCCGTCCGTCGCGGATCGCCGCCTGTGCCCACGGCCCCTGCGCCGGTGACGCCGGTGTTGTGACGACTCCCGCGGCGGGCGCGACTCTCGGCCGCACGGGCGCCGGCACATCGATCCATCGACCTGCGTGACGAACCCGTATCGAAATAATCTCTCCAGGATGAGGCATTTCGACCCGGAAATGCGCTTCTCCCTCGACGTGATCGACATCGCGACTGTCGAAAGTAACGTCTATCACGGCCCCATCCGCAGTGGTGATTCGCAGGACATCGTCGCCCCGGCCCGTCTCGTGAATGTGCCCGTGACGGACTTGCGCCGGTGCAAGTCGAACCCCGGAAGTGTCGAGAGTTCCCGAGAGCACCAGCAGGTCAGACGTCGGTTCGGCACCAGCGAGATTCTGCGCGATCACCGGCGGCTGCGGCCGGTTCTCCAAAAATCGCTGCACTTCGCGCAGGTTGTAGTCGGAGAACCAGCGACCGTTGCAATATCCCATGACGTCAGTCTGATTGGTCGGTGCGACCACCCGGTTCGCAATCGAATCGAACAATGGCGTTAAGCCGAGCGCCCCGCCGGCGTAGGGATAATTTGGATCCGGATTGGTTGGACTGCCGCAGGGTGCGTGAAGGCGGCTGAAGTTGTGCCCCAGTTCGTGGACCATGGTCTGGCTCCAGGCACTGCGTGTGCCATCCCATCCGAGTGAGCTCAACGAGGGATTCGGCGAACCGATCGAATTCACATAACCGATCCCCGCGATGCCCGCCGACACCATTGGCCGCACAAAGCCGTAGTAGTGTTTGGTCGGATTCTCCATGTCGCGCAGGGTCTCCAGCTCGGAGAGAACGGCACTCCATTCACTCGAGGTATCAACCCCGTTGCTCACCGAGTTCAACGGATACGGCGCCCGTTCTGACACCGTGATGCGTCCGCGCGCAATCGGAAAGCGGCGGGTGAGTTCATCGAGCACCGCAGCGATCGTCGGTAGCGTGGGCGTCTGTGTACCCGATACCAACGGAACCAGCACAATATCGAGCACGGTATTGGTTCCCACGACCGGGGTCGTTTCACTCGACTGGGTCGGCCCAAACTGTTGTGTCGGATCGATGTCGACGCGAATCCGGAATCCGGTGCCCTGCCAGTTGGCGGGCAGTTCCGCATTAAAGGTCTGGGTGTCGTTGTTTCGCAGGCTGGCGGGCAATGGGTTGCCGGAGGCGAGCACCGGCAACGTCGCAGGCCCGGTCAGTGTCACCGTGCCGAGCGCTGTTGTGCCGAGGAATCCGGCCACTCGCACCTGCGGCGCCGGAATTCCCGCAACATCCGCAACCACGTAGGCACGCACCCACGTCTCCTTGCCCGGCACCTGTCTCGCAAAAGTATCGCCTGGTGACTGTGACATGACTTGCGCGAACTCCACGCCCCCGAGGCGCACCGAACAGCCATTGCCCACGACCACAGAACCCGCGCTTACGTCGGTTTGAGAAGAAGCACGCAGCAGAATCGCGCCGCAGCCGATGCCAGCGGGCGGGGCAAACACGATCTGCGACCCGCTCTGGCTGATGATCGTCGCGGTGCTTCCACCCACGATGACCGATGTCACGGCGGCAAGTCCGGTGCCGTTGATCGTGACGTTCGCGCCGGTCGCCACGGTGTAAACCGTCGGCACCACAACGATCGGATCGATGACGGTCAGCGTTCCCGCAGATGTCACGAAGTCCATCGCGCCTGCGTCGCCGTTGACCCTGACCACGCCATTGGTCGCGCCGCCCGGCACGGTCACAGTGAGTGAGGTCGAACCACTGCGGGAGGCAATCGAAGTAGTCGCGCCACCGGAAAAGACCACATTCGTCGAACGGTCGAGATTCGTTCCGGACACGGTCAGCACATGGCCGCGGGCCACCGTGGTGGGAGCCAGCGCCGAAATCGTCATCGGCTGCAATACTGTGACCCGTTGGCTGCTCTGGCGCACCACGTTGTTCAGATCCTCGATCGTGAGGAATCCGGTGGTCGCGCCAAGCGGGATGTCGAGCACCAGCTGGGTTGCGGTTCGGGTCACGATGGGAAGAACCACCGCGTTGAGCCGCGCCGTCAACACCCGGTTGAAGCTCGTTCCGTTGACCTCGATTCTGTCGCCGGCCAGGACACGCGTCGGCGTCACCGAAAGGACCGCCGGGATCGGATCACCCGCGACAACAAAATTGCCCGGCGACAACGCGATTGCGCCCGCCCCGCTGACTTCAATCCGGCCGGTCACCGCACCCGCCGGCACGATCAGATTGATGCGGGTGGATGAAACGATCGTAAAGCTCGCGTTCACCGCGCCGACCCGCACCCTGGTTGCGGCCGCCAGCCCGGCGCCGTCCACCCTGACCTGGGTGCCCACCGGGCCGGTCGAGGGGGAAACGGAATTGATCGTCAGGATCCCCTGAGTCGAGACCAGCGGGCCAGGTTGCAGGGAGTTCTCAGGAGCACCGCCCCCGCATGCGACGAGCAGCGCGAAAATCGCCATTCTGGTGCCCGAGAGCAGGCGGCGAAGGTTCCAGGGATTTTCCGGATACATGCGCAAACTAAAGAGCAATTCGCGCACCATTCGCCAATACTCTTTCCGGATCAACGAAGTCGAACCCGAACATCACTGCGCGCCGCGAGAAAATGTCGTTGATTCATGACATCGGGCCCAGACAAGGCCGGCGACACATTCAGGTTTCCGGCTCGATGGATTCTGCAGCCTCGCAACTACTGCGTGGCGCCATCACGAACAAGTGTCGGCATGGCCAAGAAGCAAGCCGGCCTCGCGCCCGCGAGTGACAAGCGTTTGTCTTTGATTGCCGACAGCGACTTCTCGAATTCGCATCCGCGGCAGAGTTAATGGCCTTGATTCCGGACAGAATTCTCCAGATGGCGCACGACTTGCTGGAATCGACCACTCCGGCGCGGCGGCAAGCCTTCGCTGCGCATTGGTCACTCTTGATTTCGAGGATCCGGAAGTGATCGCAAAGCAAACGCCATGAAGGAAAGTGCACAATGAACATCCGTAGAATCTTGGTAGGTTTGATGGCCTCCGCCGTCCTGGTCGGACTCGCTTCCTGCGGCGGCGGCGGTGAAGGCGACGAAGCCACCGGTGGCGCGAGCGCGCCGCCTACCGGGCTCCAGCCGACACTCGCCTCCATCCAGGAAAACGTCTTTACGGTCGCCTGCGCCACGTCGGGCTGTCACGCCGGTGTCAGCGCGAATTTTGGTCTGCGGCTAGACCCCGGCTTCAGTTACGCAACCCTCTTCAATGTCCCCAGCCCGCGCGACGCGAGCCTGATCCGCGTGGTCCCGTTCAATCCCGACGCGAGCTTCCTCATTCAGAAACTAAACGGCTCGCAGACACTCGGCGAACGCATGCCGGACGGCGGACCCTACCTCTCGACGGAGGCCGTCGCCGTCATACGCCAGTGGATCGCGAACGGCGCACTGCCATAGATCCTTGGACCCCATGAGAACCGTTACGACGCCACTACTCATTGCCGCCGCGCTGCTCGCGCCTACCGCTTTGCTCGCGGAGCCGTACCTCGCGGTGCGCACCGGCGCGAAGTGCATGGCGTGCCACGTCAATCCGACGGGCGGCGGCAAGCGCACCGAATTCGGAGCAATCTACGGTCAGACCACCATGGCCGCGGCGCGTCTCAACCTGCGCACGGGTCAGGCCGTTCCGGCTGACGGATCCGAACCGGCGTCGTGGACCGGAAGGCTCAACGATCAATTCGCGGTCGGTGCCGATCTGCGGGGCAATATGCAATACATCGTCGTCCCGAACGAAGTCGATACGTTCGCCTTCAACCAGCGCGCCCAAGCCTATCTCGAGGTGCAACCCATCGCCGATCGCCTGACGATCTATCTGGACGAACGCGTCTCCCCGGGCGCAGCGACCAACCGCGAGACCTACGCCATGCTCTGGTTCGCGGACAAGGGCGCGTACGTCAAGGCGGGCCGGATGTTCGTCCCGTTCGGTCTGCGCATCGAGGACGACGCCGCTTTCATCCGCCAGGTGACCGGGACAAGTTTCAGCTCTTCCGACGACGGCGTTGAAGGGGGCCTCGAGCTCGGGCCATGGTCCGCACAGGTTTCCGTCACGAACGGCGCAGGCGGAGGCACGGAGACCAATCGCGGCAAGCTGGTCAGCTCACTCTTCGCGTTCGTTCGGCCCCTCTGGCGCGTGGGCCTGAGCGCGAGTGCCAATTTCAACGATGCGGCCGATCGCCGCATGCAGAGTATTTTCGCCGGGCTGCGCACGGGCAGTGTGAGCTGGCTCGCTTCGGGCGTGCACATCACCGACGACGGAACGCCGACCGGGAGGCTGGAGCAATGGGCGACGCTCGTCGAGGGCAATTATGAGGCGGCTAAGGGCCACAACCTCAAACTCACCTACGAGTCCTACGATCCCAACGTCGATCTGGAAGAAGACCAGCGCGATCGCTACAGCGCCGCGTGGGAATACGTGCCGTTCCAGTTCACGCAGTTTCGCCTCGGTGTGCGCAAGAACAACGGCATTTCCCAGAACAACGCACAGAACGCGACCGAGGCCTTTCTTCAGTGGCACGCGTTCTTCTAAAACGCCATCGGCACGGACTCACGTCCGGCTCGCCTGTATACGTATCAGATATTGGCTCGGCCGCATCGGGCCGCTGGCTGATGCGCACCGGGGCACGGGTACTCTTGGGCCGCGGCCTTCCGTTCCAGCCGACCTGCACCATGGGGTATTAGGGCATCGCCATTCTGCGCGCCAACGGCCACCAGCCACCGACCGGTGAATGCGGTCACGGCCGCGCGTAGAATCGGCAACAGCGTTCGCGCCGGCAGATAGAAGGCGCTCGTCGTAGAAACGAGGCCGGGAGCCCGGCGGCTGGTCACTGCCCCAGGCCTCGCGAATCCATTCGAGGCGCCTCTGACGTATTTCCGTTAATCTTGAAAAAAGCCCGATTCCCGGACAACCAATTCTGCCGGACCGGGTCATAAACCAGGCGGCGCCAATGTAGGGGCGCCGTTTACCCCCTCGGCATCACCCTGCGAC
>JBJXFN010000158.1:0-3663 GCA_046155535.1 Burkholderiales bacterium | reverse complement strand
TTTTCTCCAGCACTGCACTGGTGTTTGCGGCCTTGCTTCTGTTGTTCGGTTTCTTCGATTTCATTCAGGAGATGGGAGATCTCGGAAGAGGGAACTACCGGCTCACTCTCGCTGCAGCCTACGTGATTTTGAGCCTGCCCGGGCGGGCCTATGAAATTCTCCCGGTCGCGGCCTTGATCGGCACCTTGTTCGCGCTCGCGCAACTGGTGGCCCATTCCGAATACACCGTCATGCGGGTCTCCGGCGTGTCGATCCGCAGCATGGCGATTTCCCTCTTGCGGATTGGCGCAGTGCTCTCGTTGGCGACTTTCCTCATCGGCGAATTTGTTGCGCCGGCCAGCGAGCAGGCGGCGCAAAAGCTTCGCCTCAAGGCCACCACCAGCAATGTCATTGCCCAGACCTTTCGGTCGGGCTTGTGGGTGAAGGATGACACCAGCTTCATCAACATCGAACGCATCATGCCGGAGACAGTGATACACGATGTAAAAATCTACGAATTCGATTCCGACTATCGGTTGCGGGCCATCAGCCGGGCCAAATCGGGCGAGTTCCAGCGCGAAAACCTATGGCGACTGAAAGACGTGGTGCAGACGCGGTTCGAGGAAAGCCGCACCAGCGTCAGCCACACGCCCGAGGCCTTTTGGCGCTCCGTGCTGAATCCGTCGATTCTGAACGTGTTGATGGTGGTGCCCGAACAGATGTCTCTGTCGGAGCTATATGGCTACATCGAGCATCTGAACGAGAATCGGCAGGAAACAAGCCGTTACGAAATCGTGCTGTGGTCCAAGATCATCTATCCCTTTGCAGTGTTGGTGATGATGGTCCTGGCCCTGCCTTTTGCGTATTTTCAGGCCAGGGAGGGCGGGCTGAGCGGAAAGATTTTTACGGGCATCATGCTGGGACTGGGATTCCACCTTGCGAACCGGCTGTTCGGCCACCTGGGTTTGCTCAATGCCTGGCCACCATTGTTCAGCGCAATATTTCCGACGCTGGCTTTCCTTGGGGCGGCAGCGTGGATGATGTGGCGGGTGGAAAGACGGTAAAAAGCGGTAAATGGTGATCGGTAATCGGTGAATCGCAAAAGATCCAATGCCGGCATAGTATTTTCCGTTCACCGTTCACCGTTCACCGTTCACCGTTCACCAATGACGCGCCTTCGCTTCCATACCCTCGATGTTTTTACCGAAACGCTGTTCGGCGGGAATCCGCTGGCGGTTGTGTTGGATGCCGATGCGTTGAGTGGCGCGCAGATGCAGAGGATCGCAGCCGAATTCAATTTGTCCGAAACGGTGTTCGTTCTGAAACCGGCGAAAGCCGGAGCCAAGCGTCGCAGATTACGCATTTTCACTCCGCAGGCGGAACTGCCGTTTGCCGGCCATCCCACCGTGGGCACCAGCTATTTGCTCGCGGCACTCAAGTATGTCGAAGTCAGCCAGATGGATCCCGTGATGGTGTTGGAAGAAGGTGTTGGGGATGTCGCCGTCACGGTCAATTTCAGCAAGGACGTCCCAGTTTCCACGCGCATGTCGGTGCCCAGAATGCCGGAGCGCGGTCCCGAACCGCCGCCCCGGAAAAGCTTGGCAGCCATGCTCTCGCTTGCCGATGACGACCTTTTGCCGGCACCTGCCGCCTGGTCGTGCGGGGTGCCTTTCTTGTTTCTGCCCGTGCGTGATCGAGTCGCCCTTGCGCGAGTGCGGCTGCGCATGGACCTCTGGGAAGAATTGTTATCCGGCTGGTGGGCCAGGAGCGTATTTCCCTTTACGCCCGACACGATTTCGGACGACACCCGGATTCACGCCCGCGCATTTGCGCCGGCATTGGGTATCCCCGAAGACCCTGCCACGGGGGGTGCGGTCAGTGCGCTTGCCGGCTTCCTTCACGACCGGGCGCCGGATTCCAGTTGCCGCCGCTGGCTGATCGAACAAGGTTTCGATATGGGCAGGCCTTCGCACATAGAACTGGAGTCGGACTTCGCGGACGGGCGGATCACAGGTGTGCGGGTGGGAGGCACCTCGGTGCTGGTGGCGGAAGGTTGGATAAACGTCGACTGACGTCAAGCGAAAGTTGCAATACCCGGATTCGGAGATTGCCACTGGCAATTTCGATTATTGTCCCCACTTTGCTGACGGCCGGAGAAGTTTCCGCCAGCGGTGGCAATGACCAGACAGGAGTTGCAAATGATCACTTTGAGGAAGAGTGGCGAGCGTGGATTTGCCGACCACGACTGGCTCAAGAGTTTTCACAGTTTCTCGTTCGCCGGCTATCACGATCCGTTGCACATGGGGTTTGGCCCGCTGCGGGTGATCAACGAGGATCGCGTGCTTGCCGGCGGCGGATTCGGCAAACATCCGCATCGCGACATGGAAATCATCAGTTATGTGTTGAGCGGCGAACTTGAGCACAAAGACAGCATGGGAAACGGCTCCGTTATCCGGCCGGGCGATGTCCAGCGCATGAGCGCCGGTACCGGCGTGTTTCACAGCGAATACAACCCGTCTGCCAGAGACCTGGTGCACTTCCTGCAAATCTGGATAGAACCCTCTGACCTTGGGCTGCCCCCGGACTATGAGCAGAAACATTTTGATGTGTCGGCCAGACGCGGAAAACTTTGCCTGATTGCTTCTCCCGACGGGCGCGGCGGCTCAGTGACGATTCGCCAGGATGCGCAACTCTATGCTGCGCTGCTGGAGAACGATGAAACCGTGTCTCACACGATTGATTCCGGGCGCCGGGCCTATCTGCATGTGGCACGTGGCGCAGTGGTGGCCAATGGACAATCTCTGGGAGCAGGGGACGCGCTGAAAATCAGCGGGGAGTCTGTAATCCGGATGGAGCGCGGTGTCGGGGCAGAAGTGCTGCTGTTCGACTTGCCTTGAAGGGTAATCCAGCCGACCTTCTTTCCGGGCGCGGTGATCACGCACCGTGACGGGCACCTGGGAATCCGCCGTCACGATCTGTGGAGCAGCCTGGTCCAGCCAGAGGATCCGCCCTATGCGCGATCGAACAGGCGGCGCACAAAGGGCGCGCGTCGCATGAGAATGTCGAGTAGATAAAGCAGCAGGGCCGCAGCGGCGAACCAGGGCCACAGCGGCAGACGATTTACGCCTTGATCGTTTTGCGGGTCGAAAATCTCCTTCACACTTGCGCCGACTTTGCCGCCCGTGTTCTCCGCGATCGATTGCAGCAAGTCGAGATCGGGGGGCTGACTGCGCAACTCGTCGGAATACGGGTAGAACAGCGCTCGTGACCCGGCGCGCCGCGCGATGCTAGATGGAAGCCCCGGGCCGCTCACCAGCTCGAACGCATAGGGACGGTCGCCGGCGACGGCAACCGGAAGCGCGGCTTCGTACTGCCCGGGGCCGCTTTGGCGCAACAGCAGCTCACGGCGCATGCCCCCCGGCAGGGTCATCCGCAGGCGCGGCATCAGCTTGTTGCGCCATGCCCCGCTGTCGTCGGTGACGCGCAGCCGCGCGATGGCCTCGTCGCCCTCACGCTCGACGCTGAACATCACCTGCTCACCGGTCTCCCGGCGCAGTGTGTCGCGCACCACTTGTGACCAGAACTTGCCGTAGCCATCCCACTGGAGCCAGTCGGCGGACCAGCGATTTTTCAGATCCGAGGCAAACAGCACGCTGCGCCCCAGCCCGTAATGCCAGCGCGTGA
>JBJXFN010000058.1:0-6651 GCA_046155535.1 Burkholderiales bacterium | reverse complement strand
TTGGCGTCGTCGCAGGTGCCGCCTCGGGTATCTTTTTCCGCGCCGATGGCCGCCAGGGATGCCATGCTCAAACTCAGTCCGGCAAGAATCGCGATGAATTTCATGGGTTTCCTCCTTGTGATGTTATCGCTCTGCAAGGGTGCGACCGAATTTTCATTGACCCCAACGGTTCTGACCCCAGCCTGCCGCAGTCGGGCAGGGAGCCGTCAAATCATATCAATTCCTGACTTGTCGGTTGCAATTTCGTAGGCAGGCGGCGTCATGCTTTGCTCGACGGGTAAGACCGTTGAGCCGGGAAACTGTCGTTGCGCACTGCGACATGCGGGAGCGGCGGGGTGGGTTAAGATCGACTTTTCCACCTGCACAAGGAGACCGGAAATGAAAAGCGCGATGAGAAGGGCCGTTGCAGCGGGCTTGCTGGGTTTGGCGATGGCGGGACCCGGCGATTTGCTCGCCCAGGATACAAAAATCGAATTCAAGCCGGCCTTGACCATACGCGCGCTGCTGGCGGATGTTGCGGGAAAGCGAGTGATTCTGCGCATGGAGGCCGGGGAAGAAATCGAAGGCACGGTGAGCGCGGTCGGCGAGCAACTCGTTCACGTGTCGAAATTGGCGAAACGGGAGTTCTTCGATGCGTATGTGAACATCGATCGGATTTCGGCTGTCATCGTCAGGGTCAAATAGTTTCAGCGAGCGGAATTCGGGACGGATAGCGGAGCGTGGCCGGAGAACTTACGCTGCCCGTCTGGCTGTTCGCGCCGGTCGCACTCCTGGCGATCTGGGCGGCAGCCGAACACTTTCTGTATCCGCTTTTGCAACGGATCGTCAGATGGCGCGCCGAGGCGGTCCTGAACGAATTGGGGGCAAAACTCCATCTGCCGATCCCGGACTTCAAGCTGGCCAGACGCCGGGCGCTGATCGAGAGGCTGTACCACGACGACAAGGTGCAGGCGGCGGTGCATCGCAGCGTCGCGGAAAACGGCATGGCGCTGCAGGAGGCGCGGCGCAAGGCGGACCGGTATGCGAGGGAAATCGTGCCGTCCTTCAATGCCTACCTGTACTTTCGCATTGGCTACTGGCTGGGTCGGGGCATTGCCAGATCGCTTTACAGGGTACGGGTGGGTTATGCGGACGAGGCGGCGCTGTTTGCGGTCGATCCGACATCCACCGTGGTATTCGTCATTAATCATCGCTCGAATTTCGACTACGTGCTGGTGGCATTTCTGGCGGCCGAACGCGCGGCATTGTCGTACGCGGTGGGAGAATGGGCGCGGGTCTGGCCAATGCAGACGCTGATTCGCAGCATGGGGGCCTACTTTGTGCGACGTCGCTCGGGAGATATGCTCTATCGGACGGTATTGCAGCGTTACGTGCAATTGGCCACCGAAGCAGGCGTGACCCAGGCGGTGTTTCCGGAAGGAGGCTTGAGCGTGGATGGCGCCCTCCGGCCGCCGAAGCTGGGGTTGATCGACTATATCGTTCGCGGCTTCGATTCCGCAGGTGCGCGCGATGTCGTGTTTGTGCCCGTGGCGGTGAACTACGACCGCGTGTTGGAAGACCGGACGTTGCTGCGTAAACTCGATCCGCACCCTGCGCCCGTGTCTCTGAGCACTGCGATGCGCAATGTCCTGGGATTCGTTCTGAAGCAACTTGGCCTTCGCATGCTCGGGCGCTGGTACCGATTTGGTTATGCCTGTGTGAATTTCGGGGCGCCGCTCTCGCTGCGCGCTTTTTCTCGAGGCGCCGATCTGCGCTCGCTGCCGGATGCCCAACGCCAGGAACGCGTGCAGGCGCTCGGCAAGGAACTCATGTCACGCGTTGGGGCCGTGGTGCCGGTGCTGCCGGTAGCGTTGGTCAGCCGTATCCTGCTGGAAAACCCCGAACGAGGATTGAGTGCACTCGAATTGAAAAGCCGGGCTTTTGTGTTGCAAGGCCAATTGGCGGCGCGTGGCGCGCATGTCTACATTCCGCGGGGAGATCAGGACTATGCCATCGAAACCGGTTTGCGCATGTTGACCCTGCGGCGCGTTGTGATGGAAGAAGATGGATTGTTCCGGGTGCGGCCCGACGACATGCTGTTGCTGACTTATTACGCCAATTCCGTTTCCCACCTGTTTGCAGTTCACGACGAAAAATCATGACGGAAAACCAGCAACCTTACGAACCTCCGCGCAGCCGGGTTGCCGACATCGTGGAACGTGCCCCGCGGCCGTGGCTGGGTCTTGTGCTGGGTGCCCTGGCCGACATTGGCGGGACCATGGTCGCCGGCGTCGTGGTTTCGGTGTGGTACTCCACGCAGTTGATTTCGGAAGGCAAGACCCCGGATCAGGTGGTCGAGTCTCTGGCCAACATCCCGGTGGACTCCGGCATCGGCATCGTGGCGACGGGCGCGGGTCTGTTGTGTTCCCTGTGGGGCGGTTATGTGTGCGCCAGTTTCGCGAGCGTGGCACCGTTCAAGTGGGGGGGAATTCTTGCCGCGATCGTCTGCCTGGTCGGGCTGGCGATGGGGGGCGGGGAGTTTCCACCCGGACTCGAATTCGCGTTGCTAGCCGCAACCTTTGTCGCGGTGCTCGCCGGTGTCTGGCTGCGGGTTCGCAAGAGGCAAATGAAACGGGCGGCCTGAGCCGGATTTCCCGGTACAAGCCGCCCGCCGATTCTTGATGCGCTGACGCGAGATCAGAAAGTCTAGTTCGGCCTTTCCATTTTGCAGGTGGTGGCCATCATGGTGTCCTTGCCTTCAATCCGGCGATCGGTCTTGAACCCATTGCCGGTGCGTTCCACGTCAAACTTCACATCTTTGCCATCCACCTTGTTATACGTAGAGACGTAAAGGGGCTGGATCAACTGGTGGTTGTCGGCCCGCATGGTGACTTCGCCGCTGTCACCTTCGATTTTCATGCCTTCCATCGCCTTGGCCACCTTGATTGCGTCGGTGGACTTGACCTGATCGATGGCCTTGGCAAGCATCTCCAGCCCGAGAAATTGCGTCGTCCAGTAGTAGTCGTCCTTGACGTCCTTGAAGCGCTCGCGATAGGCCTTGTAACGTCGGGTGGATTTTTCGTTGCCGATGTTCGCATGCCATTGGGTCACTTGTTTCAGGTGCCCGATGCCCGCATCGCCCAAGGCCGGGGGAGAACCCAGTCCACCGGCGTAATACGTATAGAAATCCGGCGCGAAACCGGCTTCGCGGCTGGCCTTGACCAGCAGCGCCATGTCATTGCCCCAGTTGCCCGTGATGATGGTGTCGGCGCCGGAGGCCTTGATCTTGGCGATGTAGGGAGAGAAGTCCTTGATCTTGCCCAGGGGGTGCAGCTCGTCACCGACGAGTTCGATGTCGGCCCGTTTCTTGGGCAGCATTTCCCTCGCCGCCTTGGCAACGGCATGGCCGAACGCGTAGTCCTGGTTGAGCAGGTAAACTTTTTTGCTTTTGGAGCTCAGGGCAATTGCGTCGGTCAACGCCGCCATCTTCATCGCGGCGTCCGCGTCGAAGCGGAAATGCCAGAAACTGCAACGATCGTTGGTCAGCGCCGGATCGACTGCGCCGGTATTCAAATAGATGACAAGCTTGTCCGGGTTGCGCTCGTTATGCTTGCTGACCGCATCCACCAGGGCGCCGGCGATATGGGAGCCATTGCTCTGATTGATGAAACGTACGCCTTGGTCGATGGCGGACTTCAGCGCAAGTTGCGCTTCCTGAGGGCTGTTCTTGCTGTCGAACGAAATGATCTCGAATTTGGCACCGCCCAGCACCCCGCCGCGTGCGTTGATGGCTTCGGCCGCCAGAGTGGTGTAGCGCACCATCGCCTCGCCGACGTTGGCAAACGGACCGGACAGCGGATCGATAACGGCGATTTTGATTGGATCCGCCGCAACTGCTGCGCCCGACGACAGGGTCAGGCCCGCAAACAGCAGGGTGATCAGGGATTTACGCAAGTGCATGGTGTTGCTCCTCCTGGGGATAAATGTCCGGCAGTTAGCCGACGCCGGTTTTCTGAGTTCGAAAAATCTGTGCGGTCCAAAAACTAGCACACTATCGCAGCCAAGGGAATTGCGTCGCGCCGTGGCTGACGGCTTCTCCATGCGGAAAACGCTTCGATGGATGGGGAAAACGAAAGGGCGGGCCGTCCGGTTGACTGGAAAGGGAGAATCTTCCGCAAACCCGAACCGGCGCGCACAATAGTCGGCGCCATGTTCCTCATCCAAGAAAATGATTGTCGATCTGCCACCTGAGTCGGACCCGGTGATCGCGCGTACGCGTGAATGGCTGGAAAAAGCGGTCATCGGCCTGAACTTGTGCCCATTTGCGAAACCCGTCCATCTCCACCAGCGGATTCGATTCTGCGTCAGCAATGCCACGACGGAAGACGAACTGGTCGGCGACCTGTCGGGCGAACTCCAGGTTCTGCAGGATGCAGACCCGCGCGAAACGGAAACCACCCTGCTGATCCACCCGGGTGTCCTGAATGACTTCGCGGATTACAACGCGTTTCTGGATTTGGCCGATGCCACGGTCGAAGCGATGGACCTCGTGGGAGAAATCCAGGTGGCGAGTTTTCATCCGCACTACCAGTTTGCCGGCACCGAACCTGAAGACATCAGCAATTTCAGCAACCGCTCTCCTTATCCCACGCTGCATCTGCTCAGAGAGTCCAGTGTCGAACAGGCGCTGGCGGCTTTTCCGGATGCCGACGCGATTTACGAACGCAATATCGAAACCCTGAAAAAACTCGGCGCCGAAGGCTGGCGCAGTTTGTGGAAGGACGGGAAGCCGTGACGGGTGAGAACCTGCCGGAATTGGAAGGGTCCGAGGCATTCGCAACACTTGCATTGCCGTCCGTACCCGACGTCGTTGCGCCAGATGGTTCCGACGTGCGGGTGCTGCTGCGGACGGGGCGCGGCAGCATGGCGCACTTCGAGTTGGCACCGGGGCGCACTTCGGATGCGATCAGGCATCGCAGTGTGGAGGAAATCTGGTTCATCCTGTCCGGACGCGGTGAGCTATGGCGCAAGTTAGGCGCCCAGGAGGAAACTGTCGAGTTGACGGAAAATACTTGTGTGTCGCTGCCGGTCGGCACGCACTTCCAGTTCCGTTGCACCGGCACCGTTGCGCTCGCGGCTGTGGGTGTCACCATGCCACCCTGGCCGGGCCCCCACGAGGCCATTCCGGTTCCGCCGAAGTGGAACGTCTGATTTGACGGCGCCGTGCGACCCTGCCTATTGATTTTTCCCTATTTCATGACACAGACTTTCCCTCATCCCAACCCTTCTGCTGCGCTTCAAGTGTGCCCTTGTCCCGGAGGGAGAAGGGCTTGTCTTCCCTCTCCCTCCGGGAGAGGGATTGAGGGTGAGGGTCACGGTGGAATGTGCGTGCTCTGTCATGTATTTTGGAATGCTCACCAAGCTTTTTTCCTTGACGGTGCCGGCTTTGGATACTGGACAACTTTGGTTGCCTTGCGTACAAAAGGATCCTGGCGCGAGACCGCTTTGAGTTCCCGATTCCCGAGCAAGGGGTAATGTTTCAAGGCTGCGAGCCTGTCGTGCGCCACCCAGCAGGAATTCCCATTCGTCACCCATTCGGCAGGATCGATGCGTCGCATGTCGAATGCAACCGAATAACTGCGCAGCGTCTTGACCCCGCGCTTGTTGGCGTATTCATGAAAATAAGACAAGGCCAGTTCTCGCAAGCTGCGGTAGACCGGGTCCCGGTAGCGCAGGCCGATGCCATTGGTCTTGGAAATGGCGCCCCAGCAGGATCCGCGGCGGAACAAGGCGACCACATGGGGATAGTCGCTCAGATCGCAGTCCAGGTGCAGAACCAGTGGCGGCCTGCCATGGAACCACAAAGCGCAGGCCGCCAGGAAAGCACCCTCGATGCAGTGCGCCCGCCGCTGTTTCAGGACTTGCCGAACTGACAGGCAGGTCTCGCCGCCGATTTCGTGATTGATCGGAATGGCGTCCAGGAAATCCTGAATAGCCTGGGGCGTCGAGAGTCGTGCAAGCACGGCAGCCTCGCGGGCATGCAACCCTGTGCGGAGAGCCTTGATGTGCGGTCGGAATCCTGTCGCCGCCATTGTGTGGTTGCCGGTCAGCGAACGACGGGCTTGAATTCGATGATGATGCCAGACAGGGGAATTTGACCGATGTTTTCCACCACATGCACGACCGGCGGACTGAATAACGCCTGGTCTGGAATCGTCTCGACGGTTTTTTCCGGCTCCCCGTCCGGACTTTGCCTGAGCAACGTCCTGTTAAGTTGAATCACGACGCGCTGGCTGTGGCTGTGCCGCGCGCGGGTGTCACCAGGTGCGAGTTTCTCTTCGAACACGAAAAAATCCCTTTCGTCGAAGAGCAGCAAATTTTTCTCCGGCGCGATGATCTCGGAAGGCGCCAGCGCGGGTGGATGGTAGGGCTTGATGTTGACTTCGATAAAACTACCCATCAGCGGCGACTGGTACTTCCGGCCGGCTGGAAAAAATTCCACGTCGCCACGCCGGAGCAGAAGCTGCGTAGTGCCAACGAAAAACTTGATATTGTCCAGCGCAACAATCACCCGGTCGCCGCAGTCCGAAAACTCCATGGCCGAACAAGGCGCTTCGTCGCGGGTGACCCGGACGAATTCATTGTCCAGGGCCAATGCGGTGACAGGAAACA
>JBJXFN010000145.1:0-20222 GCA_046155535.1 Burkholderiales bacterium | reverse complement strand
TGGGTGGAAGGCACCGAGGGCGTCGATACCATTTCCCTGAATCAGTCTGGCAGTGTCCTGCGCTACACGGTAAACGGTGTCGAGGGCAGCCTGGGCGGGGCAAACGCGGCCGTTGTCCTGGCGCTCGGGGGCAACGATGAGGTGACGCTGCGTGACCTGAGCGTGCGCGCCATGGTGCAGGCGGGTGCCGGGGATGACACGGTGGATGCCAGCGGCTCGAGCGGCGACGTGTGGTTGATGGGGGATGCCGGGAGTGACAAGCTCTTCGGCGGATCGGGCAGCGACCTGCTGGAAGGCGGCAGCGGCGACGATGACTTGCGCGGCAACGACGGAAACGACACGCTGCGCGGCGGCAGCGGTGATGACGCACTGGCCGGTGGCGCGGGAGTTGACCTCCTGGACGGCGGAGACAATTTTGACAGCGCCGTGGTGGGCAGGGTAATGCCGGTCGCCTACTGGAATCTGAACGAGCGTTCGGGTCGGGACATTCACGATTCGGCGGGGCCGGCGCAGGACGGCCGGTTCTACGGCCCGAATCCCGATCTGAACGATGCTGGTGCGCCCGCCTCGTTCGATTCCGGAACTTCCGCGGACTTCCATGACCGGGCCCGCAATTACATCGCGATTGCCGACGACGAGGCTTTCCATCTGGCCGAAGGCAGCATCCAGCTCTGGTTCAACACCCGTAATGCGTTCGATCGTCAGACGCTGATTGCCAAAGACCGCGACGGTCGCGGCGACGGGCAGTTTTACATTGCCATTGACCGCAGGGATCTGGAAGTGCGTTTCGAAACGTCGGGTGGCAGATTCTCGATCGACACCGATGGAACCCAGTTCAACAACCTGATTTCCTCCAACAGGTGGTATCAGTTGACGCTGACCTTCGGTCGGGATGGCATGCGTTTGTATCTGGACGGCGCCCTGGTCGGCTCGAATGCTTATACCGGCGGCATGCAGAACAATCGTCAGCCGTTTGTGATAGGCGGTGGCAACGGCTCCAATCGCGGGGCGGCGGACGCTCTGTCGAGCATGCGTGTCACCCAACCGTTCAACGGCCGGATTGACGAGGTGGCCCTGTATGGTGTCGCCTTGACGGCCGCGGAAATCGACCAAAGCCGGGAACGCGGGCCCATGGGAGTGGTGGATCCGCGGGACGTGGGCACCATTGACGGCACTGATACGCTGGTCAGCATCGAGCGGATCATGTTCTCCGATGGGGCGTTGGTCAGCGTACCGAGCCTGTCCGGATTGGCCGGCAACGTAAGCATGCGCTCAGCCTCGGTTGAAAGCGTGGAAGACACCGCGCCACCCGCAGCAGGGGTGGTGACCACGGCCGTGGTTTCTGCGCCGAACGTGCAGACTTCCTGGTGGCAGCAGTTGCTCGGCGCAGTGCAATCCTTCATCGGGTTCAAGGGCGACAGCGATTCCGCTGAAGAGTCGGCGCCCGCGGTGATGGAGTTCCGGATGGACGCCGGTGATACCTCTTCGGCATCCAACGAGGGAGTTGGCGTAGGCCTGCGTGCGCAACCCGACTGGCACCTTTTGGATTCCACGAAATCACAGCAAGCGAATGGCGAGGCAGGTCAGGAACAGGGCGCGGCAGCGGTCTCCGCGACGGTTTCCACGATTGCCTGGGACGAAAACTATGGTGGCTACGGCTCGCCGTATCTGTCGCAGGTGGGATCGGGTTCCGGCAAGGACAGTGTGCTTGCCGACTTCGTCCCGCCACCAGTGGAGTCGAAGAAGACGGTCTGAGCGCGCCGGAATTCTTGGATCAGCTCGAACGCTGTCAGGGAGAGAGCTGGGCGAGCTTTGTGCAGGTTGTCACGCCCGCGACCGCCAATTTCGGCGTTATTCCACTGGTAGCTGGGCGATCAGGGGCAGGCAAATGCTATATTGCAAGACCTGACACCCCCAGCGTCTACGTCTTGTATGGACTGAAATCCAGCGGCGCACCGAATGGCACGCTGTCCTTCTTCAACGACGCATGCAATTCCGCGGTTTTTGGCCCGAACACCTTGTACAGCACCCATGAGTGGGCGAGTTCATAATTATACGGGGTGTCCTCATCCGGATTGACGGTCAGGTTATAGATGTGCGGTATGGCCAGTTTCTGGATCGGCGCCGCGCCATCCTCGATCTTGTGGGTCAGGACCTTGAAGTTCTTGTAGCGCATGCCGACGTGTAGACTGTCGAAGAACATCGGAAAGTAATCCCGATTCGAGTGCTCCTGCTTGCCGGTAACAAACGCCGACTGGTCACAGCCGTCGATTACCCGATCCGTGGGCACGCTGTCCTTGTGACCAATCATGTTCAGCAGGGTCGGGAACCAGTCGGTGATGTGCATCATCTCGTCCGACTTCCCGGGCTGGATCTTGCCCGGCCAGCGGATGATGCCTGCCGTCCGGTTGTTGCCTTCGTAGGTAGAGAAATACCCACCGCGCCAGGGGCCTGCACCGCCACGGTTTCCCGGCGCGTGGAATGAGGTATCCCGGCCGTTGTCGCCCGCAAAGATCACGATTGTGTTGTCGCGCAACCCCAGTGCATCGAGCTTGTCCAGCAATACTTTGAAATCGCCGTCGATCATCTGGATGCAGTCCGCAACGACACCGCCGTTGGATGAGTCCTGGTACTGCGCCCTGGGAATCACCGGGAAATGCACATTGGAATGGTTGAAGTAGATGAAGAAGGGCTGGTCAATGGCCTTTGACTCCTCCATCCAGCGACCGGCCTTTTCCATGAATTCCAAATCAATGTCGCGTCGCACGTCCTTGTCGAGGATCTTCACGTTGCGCATGTCACCCTTGGCCCTGGATTCGACCATGTGCTCTGGTTCGAAATTCTCTTTTTTGAACCACTTGTCGTCGGGCCACAGCGCCACGTCCCATGTGCCACGCGGGCCGTACCAGTAGTCGAAGCCCTTGTCGGTCGGCAGCCTGCCCACGTCCTCGCCCATGTGCCATTTTCCAAGGCACGCGTTGCGGTAACCAAGCTCCTTCAGCTTGTCGGCCATGGTGACTTCCCAGGCCACCAATCCCGAACCCGGTAGCGCCGTAATGCAGCCCGTGCGAACCGGATGCCTGCCGGTCATCAAGGCGGAGCGACTGGGTGTGCACTGCGCCTCGACGTTGTAGTTGGTCAGCTGCAGGCTTTCGCCGGCAAACCGGTCGATGTTCGGCGTCTTCGCGCCCAGCGGATACGCGCCCCCATAACAGCCGAAATCGCCGACGCCGATGTTGTCGACATGGAACATCAAGATATTGGGCTTGCTGGACATGTTCATCTCCGATTCGAGTTGGTCTCGCGAGCGGCAGGGCGGCCGGTGAGTCCGGGCTCGTGCCGATCCGCGGCAGTGTACATCTGCTTCAAATCGTTTCCAAACGGAGGCTGTGCCACGGCCCAGTTCGCTGTGCCACGGCAGCCAGCAGCCCAAAAGCCCTGAGTTGGGGAGGCCAAGGTCGGATAACGGGTGTTCAAGACCAGCGTGCTTCCTCACTTCGCGCGCAGCACTTTACCCGGTTCTATCCCGGATTCCGAGGGCAATTGTCGCCGCCAATAAATACGAAAACGGGACTGCGCCATTCCACATGATCGCCACCGCTTGCTCGCCGCGCGAGCCGCCTACTCCCACTCAATGGTGGCGGGCGGCTTGCTCTTCATCCACGATGATGAGCCCAAGATTGGGAAGCGGTGAGAACACTGCCAGCCGCGTGCCCAATACGATGCGAGCCTCGCCACTGTGCGCCAAGCGCCAGCGCGCAAGGCGCTCGGTATCGGACAAATCGCTGTGCAAACTCGCGATGGGCACGTTCGGAAAACGCTCTCTCACGCGGGCATCGAGTTGCGGAGTGAGTGCGCTTCGGGGAAGCGCCTTGGATGCGTTGCTCGGTACGGGGGCGCCATCATACTATATATAAACACAGTCATCAAGAACAAGAACCGATCATGGGCCAAGCGCTTGCGCCCGCATCGGCTGCAAACGAAGTCCACTACGAACGCCGGCGCCCCGAAGAAACGACGCTGTTGCCGGCCCGCGCACCGCCGCGCTCAGCGGCGCGCCGACTCGATCTGTTCCAAGCGGCCTGATCGTACACTCAAGCTCTCTTCCATCCGGCTTAGCCCCGAAGCCGACGATCGCGTTCGCCCCAGCACTCGCGCAAGCGGCAAAACCGCGCCGATAGGGGCGCTTCCGGGATCAATGGCCCGCAAGAGAGCAGGCCGTAACGATATGTGAACCTATGAGTAGCCTCGTAAACGAACTGGAGAAGCCGAGCCTGTGGTCAAAAGGTGAAGGTCGTTGGATGCGTGCTGGAATAACGGAATTGGTGCGCATCGACTCCCGGGGTAGCAGGGACGGCATGTTGTCGAAGATGTATTGCCCAGTGCTGGAGACCCGTGGCGCGGGGTGGGGAGGCCACCGACGGCTGCGTATAAGGCAACGAAAGCGCAGTCGCACGCCACGGGAGTCGGAGGGGTTCGAAGTACCGCTTGAGGCGAAGGGACAACCGAGCCGAGGGAAGGGACCCTGCTTTGTTCGTGCAACCGAAGAGCGGAGGATCAGGGGATTGCCATGTTGCTAACCACCCCGGAGACGATCAGGACGCTACAGAGGAAGCTGTATGCCAAGGCCAAGCAAGAACCGGCTTATCGTTTTTACGCGCTCTACGACAAGGTTTACCGGGAAGACATACTCAGTCACGCCTGGCGACTTGTTCGGGCCAACCGAGGCAGTCCCGGAATCGATGGGGTGAGCTTCGAGGCGATAGAGAGCGGGAAGGGGATAGAAACGTTTCTGCGGGAACTGGCCCAAGACCTGAAAGACAGGACTTACCGAGCCCAACCGGTGCGGCGCGTCATGATACCCAAGGCGGACGGCAGTCTGCGTCCATTAGGGATACCGACGATCCGGGACCGGGTGGCGCAAATGGTGGTGAAACTCATCATCGAACCGATCTTTGAAGCCGACTTCTGCGATCACTCGTATGGATTCCGACCTCGGAAATCGGCCCACGATGCGGTGGACGACATTGCCGATGCGCTATGGGCAGGCCACACCCAAGTCATAGACGCCGACCTGTCGAAATACTTTGACAGCATCCCGCACGCCAAACTGCTGGCCGTGGTGGCCGAGCGCATCGTTGACGGGGGCATATTGCACCTGATCAAACGATGGCTCAAAGCCCCGGTTATCGGCGAAGACGAACGCGGGGTGAAGAAGACTGTCGGTGGCGGCAAGACCAATCGCAGGGGTACGCCGCAAGGTGGCGTCATCTCACCACTGCTGGCCAACTGCTACCTGCACATTCTGGATCGGGTATGGCAACGCCAAAACCTCAAAGGCAAACTCAAGGCGCATCTGGTGCGCTACGCGGACGACTTTGTGGTGCTGTGCGCAAAGGGCGTGGAAGAATCGCTGAGCGTAGTGCGTCACATACTAGGCCGTCTGGGACTTACGCTAAACGAGGTCAAGACCAAGGTGGTGGACGCTACCGAAGCAAGCTTTAATTTCTTGGGGTTCTCGATCAGGATGAGTCGAGGGCGGCGAAGCGGTAAACCGTATCCCCATGTGTGCCCGTCGGACAAGTCGCTGAAGAAGATCAAGGCGAAACTGACGGCGCTCACCGGGCGGGAACTGACCCCCATTGCGCTGGCCAAGATCGTGGGAAACGTCAACCGCAGCCTTGGCGGCTGGGCGAACTACTTCCACTATCGGAATTCCAACCAGGTGATGGAAAAGGTCAAGACTCATGCGGAACAGCGTCTGCGCATGCACTTGATGAAGCGTCACAAGGTGAAAGACAGAGGAATCGGCGAAGGCCGGTTTCCGAGTGCGACACTGTATCGGCGCTACGGGCTATACAAGGTTCCAACAGCAGCGGGCTGGCGCCCTGCGCATGCCTCGGCATGAAGAACATCGGAAAGCCGTGTGCGGGAAATCCGCATGCACGGTTTGATGAGGGAGGGCAGGCGTGAGCCTGCTCTCTACTCTACACTTCGCTTGACCCCTTCGTTTTCGCCGAAAACCTCGATTCTTTTCATTTGTCACCGTCAGTCTGAATCGGGGTAGGCGACGTGCGATCAGTGCACGCACTGCAGCCCGAGGTGCTCTTCGAATGGATCGAAATCGCGGTCACTGTGAAGGAGTTGCAGTCTGTCGATAATGCAGCGGGTTGCAATGACGGTATCAATCGTCTTTCTGACCGTCACCCCGAGTTCGCGCAGTTTTCGGTGGTTCCTGGCCGCTTCAACAGCGAGCTCCGTTCCGCCGAGATTCACCGTTTCCAGGGCAGCCATCCATCTGCGGGCCTGGTTGAATTCCCGTTCGGTTCGAAAGCCCTGCAATACCTCGACCAGGATCAGGTCGCCGATCGCAAGAGGCGTGGTGCCCAGAAGTTCGTCCAGTCGTTGAGCCTGCGGCGTCGATTTGCCGCGAAAATAATCGACCCAGACGCTGGAGTCCACCAATATCACTTGTCGCGCCTCATCCGATCGAGGTCGCCTTGCCACTGTACCTTGCCTCGCAAGCGTTTGATGTCGGCTTGCTTCCGGAGGCGAAGGAGGGTCTGCAATCCCAATTCCACGGCTTCACGCTTGGTCTTCACCCCGGTGACCCGCATGGTCTCGGTCATGAGAGTGTCGTCGATGACAATATTCGTGCGCATGGTGTGTATCCATTTCATGAAACGTACACATCATAGGACAGGTACGTAACCTTGTCCAATAAAAGGCGCTTGCCGCTGGTGGGGCGCAATGGTCGCAGCTCAATGGTCAGAAGGCCATAATGATCAAATCGCGCCGGGCCTGAGGGTAATCTTCGCTGGAGATCAGCACCCTGCTGCTTGATGGCGGACTGATCGGAGAACGGAAAAGAAACCAGGGGCACTCTGCGACGAATGCTTGTGGGACGCCTCTGTTTGCAACGACTTCAGTACTGAATGCCGAACCGGCATCTTGTGAGACAGCCGCTACAAATCTTCCCCTGTCCACTTGGCAGGGGCGGCGCAGGGCCGGTTTCGCCATTGCCCCCCGAAGGCGGTAACATGGCAGCCGCGGCCGAGCTTCGGTCGTGGCGGCTGCCCGCCTGCATGGACCAATCCAACCTGGAGATCCCCCGATACCATGGCAACCAAGAACCCCGAAACCGTCGATGCGCAGTCCGGACTGCAAGGTGTCAAGATTCATTGGGACGATGCGAACATGAAAAGTTCGTATTCGAATGTCTGCAACGTGACCAGCACCCGTGAAGAAGTGGTGATGTTGTTCGGAATGAATCAGGCATGGAATCGCGGTCAGCAGGAGGTGACCATCCGCCTCACCGACCGTATTGTGGTGAGTCCCTATGCGGCCAAGCGTTTGAGCATGCTGCTGCAGGGTGTGATCACGGAGTACGAGAAACGTTTCGGCACACTCAATATCGAAGGCGCCGGAGGCAAGAAGTAACCCGCGGCAAACCATGAGCGGTTTCAAACCGGAGGTGCACGAAAGTCGCGGCGTCAACGTCGCGGAACTGGGCGCCTATCGGGCCTCGGAACAGGCCTGGAAGCAGTTTTCACAGGCTCAGTCTCTGGAAGAATTCTGCGGAAGCTGGTTGCTGATCCAGTGCCAGACGGTCGGAGGCGTTTCGGAGGCGGTGGTCATCTTGCGCCGGCCGGGCACGACGCAATTTGCGCCGGTGGCTTTTTTCCCCGAGTCCACACGTGACCGCGCCAGCCTGTCCGACGTGGCCGAGCGCGCAATCAAGGAGCAGCGTGGGATCGTGAAGCCGGTGGAGGTAGCCGGCGAAGGCGGAACGTCTGTTACCCGGTTCCAGCTTGCCTATCCGATCCGCCTGGATGCGGAAGTGCACGGCGTGATCGGCCTGGATATCGACGCGCGGCCCGAATCGACCTTGCAGGCTGCGATGCGGGATCTGCAATGGGGCTCCGGCTGGCTGGAGGCGTTTCTTCGCCGCCACAGCGATCCGATGCAGGCGGCGCGGGTGCGGCTGAAACTGGCGCTGGATGTTGTCGCCACCCTGATCGGACAGCCGGGACTCAAGGCCGGCGCATCTGCATTCACCACCGAACTGGCGGCCCGCATGGGCTGCGACCGGGTGGCGCTTGGTGTGCTCAAGGGCCGAACCGTCAAGCTCACCGCGGTTTCGCACTCCGCGCAATTCGATCATCGCGCCAACCTGTTGCGGGCAATCGAAGCGGCGATGGAAGAGTGCATCGACCAGGGCGAGACGGTGACCTTTCCGCCGGAACGCGACAATCTTCCCGTGGTGTCACATGCGCACGAGGCCCTGGTGCGCGAATCCGGTGCAGGGAGCGCGGTGACTTTTCCGCTGGTCAGCGAAGGCGAGACCATCGGCGCGCTGAGCCTGGAGCGCCCGGCCGGCTTCCGGTTCGATGTGCCCACTCTCGAAATGTGCGAAGCGCTGGCCGCCGTGGCAGGTCCGGTGGTGGAGCTCAAGCGCCAGAGTGAGCAGAGTCTGCCGGCGCATGTTTGGGATTCCACCGGTGGATTGTGGCGAGGTTTGACGGGGTCAGGCCACGCGGGACTGAAATTCGGCGTGCTGTGTGCGGCGCTGGTTGCCGCATTTCTGGCATTTGCCACGGGCGATTTCCGCATTTCCGGCAATGCAACGCTCGAAGGCGTGGTGCAGCGAGCCATTACCGCACCCTTCGACGGTTACGTCAAGGAAGCTTCGTTTCGTGCCGGCGACACGGTCAAGGCGCAGCAGGTGATTGGCCGGTTCGACGATCGCGACCTGAAGCTCGAGAAATTCAAGCATGCCAGCCAGCGCGAGCAGTACGAAAAACAGTTTCGCGAAGCGATGGCAAAACACGAGCGCGCGCAGGTCGAGGTGATCGGTGCCCAACTGGCGCAGGCCGATGCGCAACTGGCGTTGATCGAGGAGCAGCTTTCACGCATCGAAATGGTGGCGCCCTTTGACGGCTTCGTCGTGACCGGGGACCTGTCCCAGAATCTCGGGTCTCCGGTGCAACGCGGACAGGTGTTGTTCGAAGTGGCGCCGCTGGACAGCTTTCGCATCGCGCTGGATGTCGAAGAGCGGGACATCGCTCATGTGACTCTGGGCCAACAGGGCGTGCTGGCGGTGGCCTCCATGCCCAGCGAGCATTTCCGGTTTTCCGTGGTGAAGATCACACCGGTCAATGTGGCCAAGGACGGCGGCAATTTCTTTCGCGTCGAGGGCAGGCTGGAGGACGCGCCCGGCCGCCTGCGCCCTGGGATGGAAGGTGTGGGGAAAATTTTCGTGGACGAACGCAAACTGGTCTGGATCTGGACCCGCACGTTCGCCGACTGGCTGCGTCTGTGGATTTGGTCCTGGTTGCCCTGAGCGCTGCGGCCCATGGATCTGTACAGCCCTTCCTGGTATCGCGTTGCCGAACTGCGGCCGCGATTGCGCGCGCATGCGCGCATGCACCGCCATCATTACCGCGGCGAATTGTGGTACGTCCTCGAAGACCGCATTTCCCGCCGGGTCCATCGCTTTAATCCGGTCGCGCATTACGTCGTCGGACTGCTGGACGGACGCCGTACCCTCCAGGAAATCTGGGACGGCGCGTTGACCAAATTCGGCGACGATGCCCCGACCCAGGAGGATGTGATCCGCCTGCTGGGGCAATTGCACTCGTCGGACCTTCTTCAATCCGGCGTGACACCGGATCTCGCGGAAATGCTGCGCAGGGCAAAACGCTCCTCGCGCAAGACCTGGCGGCAGAATCTGATGGCGCCGATGTCCATCCGCATCCCCCTGTTCGACCCGGATCGGTTGTTGCAGCGCTGGTTGCCATGGTATGGGCCGCTGTTCGGCGGGTTCGGCTTGCTGGTCTGGCTGGCAGTGGTCGGACTGGCCGTGTTCAACGGTGCTTCACACTGGGAAGAATTGACCCAGGATCTCGGGTCTCAAGTGCTGGCCCCGCAAAATCTCCTGCTCATGTGGCTGACGTTTCCGGTGCTCAAGCTGGCCCACGAGTTCGGCCACGCCTGCGCAACCAAGGCCTGGGGAGGGGAGGTCCACGAGATGGGGATCATGCTCCTGGTCTTCATGCCGGTGCCTTATGTGGATGCCTCGTCCGCCGCCACGTTCCGCAGTGTTTCGCAGCGAACGCTGGTTGGCGCCGCGGGCATGATTGTCGAGGTCTTCGCCGCCTCGATCGCGTTGCTGATCTGGATCGAAGCCGAACCCGGGCTGGTTCGTTCGATCCTGTACAACGTAATCCTGATCGCCGGTGTATCGACGGTGGTTTTTAACGCCAATCCGCTGCTGCGCTATGACGGTTATTACATGCTCGCGGATTTGATCCAGATTCCCAATCTGCGAGCGCGTGCCAACCAATATCTGGGCTACCTGGTGGAGACGCGCTGGTTCGGGGTCAAGCTGCCGGAAGCGGAAGGCACTGTCTCGGAGCGACGCTGGTTCGTATTTTATTCCATTGGTTCGTTTTTTTATCGGACCTTTGTGATGATCGCCATCGCGCTATTTGTCGCCACGCAGTATTTCCTCATCGGCGTCGTGCTCGCATTGTGGACGATTGTGATGGCTGCCGTGATTCCCCTGTTCAAGGGCTTGGGTTACCTTTTCCTGCACCCCAAGCTGCGGCGCCACCGCCTGCGTGCCTTGAGTGTCAGCGGGTTGCTGTTGGCCGGTGTCGTTGGCGTGACCTGTTTTGTCCCAATTCCACTCTGGAGTGTTGCCGAAGGCGTGGTGTGGGTGCCCGATGATGCGCAGGTCAGGGCGGGCGCCGAGGGGTTTGTCAAAGAAGTGCTGGTCGCGCCGGGCGCGAAAGTTGCCCAAGGCAGATCGCTGGTGTTGGTCGAAGACCCGGATCTCGCGCTGCGGCAGCGAGTTCTGGAGGCGCAACTCCGACTCCTTGCCGCGCGGGCGCAGGCCGAGTTGTCCGTCGACAGGGTGCGGTGGGAAATGACGCGCGAGGAAATGCGCGCGGTGCAGGCGGAATACGATCATGTCGCGGCCAAGACCGGGGAATTGACGGTCAAGAGTCCAGTCAACGGTATTTTCGTGCTGGCGGGGGCGCCGGAAGATCTGCCGGACCGCTTTGTGCGCAAGGGGCAGCAGCTGGGTTATGTCATCCCTTCGGCGATCGTGACGGCGCGCGTCCTGGTCGCGCAGGACGATGTCGATCTGGTGCGCTCCCACACCGACAGCGTGGAAGTGAAATTCGCGGGCCGCCTGTACAGCAGTTATGCCGCAAACATCCGGCGGGAAGTACCGGCGGCCAGCAACCAGTTCACCAATCTGGCCTTGTCCACCATCGGCGGCGGACGCGTGCCGGTCGATCCAACGGACAGCAAGGAACCCCGTGCGCTGGATTCCTGGTTCGAGTTCGAAATCGAAATTCCGAACACCGAGGCATTCGTGCTTGGCGAGCATG
The DNA here is from genome assembly GCA_046155535.1 of Burkholderiales bacterium. Lineage (GTDB taxonomy): Bacteria > Pseudomonadota > Gammaproteobacteria > Burkholderiales > JACQAP01 > JACQAP01. The sequence continues at coordinate 8,820 of JBJXFN010000145.1, read as the reverse complement.
TCTACGTGCGCTTCGAGCACGGCGCCGAACCCCTGGCCTGGCGCGCCTATCGCGGTGTCCGGCAATTGTTCATGCGCCGATTTGTGGTCTGAGCGGTGGCCGGCCTCATGACGGCTGGCGGGAGCATTTATCCTGAACGCGAAGACCTGCCGCCTGGAAAATTCGAACGCGTTCTGACGGCGGCCCGTTATCTTTCGGCAAGGGTACAAACCGACAATCGGCACTTGCGCAGCATTGTTGCGGAAGTTGCCGCAGCGGATCCGGACATTGCGGAAATCTCCAACGCCGAATTGGCCCGCCGGGCGGCGGCTTGTCGTCCGAAACTCCGCAAGCAGGGATTCGAGGATGTGGCACTGGTGGGCGCGGTTTTCGCGCTGGTGCGCGAAGCGGCGTACCGGGCGCTGGGCATGCGCCACTTCGACGTGCAGATGGTGGGAGCCTGGGCCATGCTAAACGGCATGCTCGCCGAAATGGAAACGGGGGAAGGCAAGACCTTGACGGCCACCCTGGCTGCGGCCACCGCGGCGTTGGCGGGGCATGCGGTGCATGTCATTACCGTGAATGACTATCTCGCAGAGCGCGATGCCCAGACCATGACCCCGGTTTACGAATTACTGGGTCTGCGCGTGGGTTGCGTGCGCCAGGGCATGGAACCGCCGCTGCGGCGCGCGGCCTATGCCTGCGATCTGACTTATTGCAGTAACAAGGAAATCGCCTTCGACTACCTGCGGGATCGTCTCGCGCTGGGCGGCAAGCCCAGCATGATGGCGATGAAACTGGACGCATTGTCCACGCAGGGGGGCGGTGACCGCTTGCTGCTCAGGGGCTTGCAGTTTGCCATTGTCGATGAAGCCGACAGCGTGTTGATCGACGAGGCCCGCACGCCGCTGATTCTTTCCGGAGCAAGCGGACAGGGCGAGGAGATGGTGGTCCACCATGAAGCCCTGAAGATCGCGAGTGCCTTGGAGAATCGCGACTATTCGATCAGCGATCGCGGCGTGGCAGTGACCGACGCGGGCCGGGAGCGGATCGAAACGCTTTGTACATCCCTTTCCGGGATCTGGAAGGGGCCGCGACGGCGTGAGCAATTGGTGCAACAGGCGCTGACTGCGCTGCATGTCTTCACGCGCGACAAACATTACCTGGTGCGTGATGACAAAGTGGTCATCATCGACGAATACACCGGCCGGCTGATGCCGGACCGCTCCTGGGAACAGGGTCTGCACCAGTTGATCGAAATAAAGGAAAAGTGCGAAGTGACGGGGCGGCGCGAAACCCTCGCCCGCATCAGCTACCAAAGATTTTTTCGCCGCTACGTGCATTTGTGTGGCATGACCGGCACGGCCTCCGAAGTGGTCGGCGAATTGTGGGCGGTGTACCGGCTGCGGGTTGCGAAAATTCCCACGCATCGGCCGGTGCGCCGGAATTTCATGCCGTCGCGGATCTATGGTTCGATCGATGCGAAATGGACGGCGATTGTGCAGAGCATTGTCCAACACAGTGGCAAGGGGCGCCCCGTTCTGGTGGGAACCCGATCGGTGTCTGCATCGGAACAACTGGCCGCCCGCCTGGACAAGGCGGGCATAAGCTACCGGCTGCTCAATGCGCGCCAGGACAAGGATGAAGCCGATATTGTCGCGCGAGCGGGCGAGCCGGGCTGCGTGACTGTCGCGACTAACATGGCGGGGCGCGGCACCGACATCAAACTTGCAGCCGGGGTGGCGGACATCGGGGGCTTGCACGTTATTGCCACGGAAATGCACGACTCCGGACGGATCGATCGGCAGTTGTTCGGTCGTTGTGGTCGCCAGGGCGACCCTGGCAGTTGCGAGTGGATTCTTGCCGCCGAGGACGATCTGATCAAATCCTATTTGCCCTTTGTCGAAAAGCGACTGAAAACGCGCGGTCAATTACCGGAGCGGGCCGCAATGTTGCTGTTTCGTTATGCCCAGGAACGTGCCGAACGCGAAAATTCCCGCGCCAGGCGCGATCTTCTGGACATGGACGATCACCTCGGGAACTTGCTGGCCTTTGCGGGTCGCGGTGAATAACCGCAATCACCCATCGTTCAGATGTCCGTTTCGTTCTTTTTCTTGCCGTCGCCCGTGGATTCCCCGGGGCTATCTGTTGCGCGGCCTTTTTCGGCGCGGATCAGAATCCGTACCTTGCGCGCCTGCGTGTTGCGGCGGTTGTCGAGAATCAGAAAATAATCTCCGGCGCGAGGAACCGCGACGCTGAAGGACAGCGTTCGTTCCACGCTGCCCTGAAATTCCGGATTCACCGCTGCGGGAAACCGCTTCAGTTCGTCGCCATGCACCAGGATGACCTCGATGTTGCCGCTGGATTCGATCCGGGCGCCCAGCGACGCATTTTTCGGCAGGTTCTTCAGGCGCATGGCCTTCCATTTGTCGGCCGGGACTTCCACGTTGAGCAACGCCTTGGCGCCAAACACCGGATTGCAGAAGGCGATCAGCGCCACCACCAACATGCCAGCTGCGCAGCTGCTTCCCGATTTCAGAAGTTGACGTGACATCTGTTCTCCGTTGGACTTTCATCCCGCGGCACCGAAACGCGACGCGGGAGCCGGCCAGGCGGCAATCCCTGGGTGGCATTGACGAAGGATTGTAGCCAATCGGCTCGAACGGGGTCATGCCTTATTCGATCTTCCCGATGGAATCTGCGCGCCGAACGTTATAATTCCGGCGAACTGCCTCTCCTTGCGATGAAGCCAAGTATCTTTTTTGTTCGCGTGCTGGGCGGCGCCTTTCGCCGTGTTGCCGACCGTCTGGCGCGCCGGCTCAAGAACAATTTCTATTTGTATCTCGCCGCCGTCTTCAGCGTGTTGGCGGTGCTGGATGCTTTCTATCTGCATGCCGTGGTCGATATGCGGCACCGGGCCTACGACGTGATGATTCGCTACCGGATCGTGCAGCCGCCCGCGGATCCGCAAATCGTGATCGTGGACATCAACGAGGCCAGCCTGGCTGCGATGGCGGCGGATTACGGACGCTGGCCTTGGCCGCGACAGGTATTGGGGGAATTCCTGCAGAACCTGGAACTTCAGAATCCGAAGGCTGTGATCTTCGACATCCTGTTTTCCGATCCGGACGTGTTCAACCCCGACAGCGATGCTTATTTCGACGAGGCGGTCGCCGCGACAAACAATACGTACTTTCCCTGGTTGCGCTTGCCGGCAGCGAACGACCACCTCTCCGAATTCAAACCCGCGATGATTCCCGGCGCAAATCGCATCGAAGGCGTGCCGGAATCCGACGGAACCATCGCGGTGGTGTTGCCCTTCTTCAAATCGATCCAGGCGGGCGGGCGGCTGGGCACGCACAATATCTACCCGGATCGGGATGGCATCGCCCGTCAATACCGTATGGTGCATGATGAGCACGGCTGGCGGCTGTACTCGCTGCCGCTGCGGGTGGCAACCGATCTTGGATATGCGCCGCCGCGCCACAAGGACATTCTTCTGAACTGGCGGGGCAAGCCGTTTACCTACCGGTACGTGTCGTTCGGTGACTTGTTTCGCGACATGCAAAACAAGGACAGGAAACGCCCGCCGGACGAGTTCCGCGACAAGATTGTGCTGATCGGATCGACCGCGCCGAGCCTGTTCGACATCAAGGCAACCTCCATGGCGCGGGAGTTTCCCGGGGTGGAGATTCTGGCCACCGCGATCGACAACCTCAAACATGACGATTTCATCCGCTCACCGGCCTCCAGCCTGCCCAATCTGGTGATTGCGCTGCTGATCATCTGGGCGACCGCCATCGCTTTGTACAAGGACCCGGATTCGGACCGGTTCAACAGCGTCTTTGGCCTGTCACAGTTCGGCCTGCTCGCGTTTTCCTATGCAATGATCAATATTTCTTCCTATCACCTGAACCTGACTGGCCCGGTATTTATCGGGTTCCTGTATTTTTCCGCGGCAAAGGTCTATTCGCTCGTCACCGCCCGGGCGCTGGAACGGAGCATGGTCGCGGCCACTTTGCGCGATGATCATGCCAACGGCGCGACGGTAGCGGTGTTTCAGTTCAACGGCGGCGCCGATCCGGTGAGTGGATTGTTCCTGTCCCGGCTGCGCAGGCAGTTGCTCAGGCTGGCGAAACAGCCGGTGGATGTGGACATCCTCAAGGGACGCCAACGGGGAATGTGGGGCTTGCTGGAGGCTACGGTCATCCTTTCGTGGGCTTATCCGTTGCAGGATTCGAACCGCCGCGCAGCGGTGGAGTCAGATCTGGTGCAACTGCGTGCCGAAATGCCGGCCTTGATCGAGAAGTTGCGCATCGGCCGGGAATTTCTTATCGGCGACGGTGCGGCCATGGGATCAGTAGGGGAGGCGGGCAGCGACCCGGCGCGGGCGCAATGGCGGGAATTGCTGGCAATTGCCCTCGCCAAAGCCAACGAAAGCAGTGCACGTCATTCGGAGAAAGAACATGCGTAAATGGATCTGGTTATTCGTATGTCTGGGAATGCCGGCGCTATCGATTGCCCAGGAAAAAGGGTTGGTGCTGAAAGCCGACAGTTTGTTGGCGGAACCCTTTGCTGATGCCAAAAAGGTGGGTTCCCTTGCGAAAGGTGTCAGCGTCGAAATTCTCAACAAGAAGGGAGGGTGGTTGCAGGTCAAGGCTGCCGCCGCCCAAGGCTGGGTTCGGATGTTGTCCATCCGGCGAGGGGAGGCGGGCAAGGCAAGTGGCGCCACGGAATTGGGGGGCGTGGCAGCGTTGTCCACCGGCCGGGCGGGAACCGGTCAAATCGTCTCGACCACCGGTGTCAGGGGATTGAGCGAGGAAGATCTGAAATCGGCGAAATTCGACGCCCAGGCCTTGCAGAAGGCAGAGTCTTTCGGTGTTTCGCGGGCAGAGGCAGAGGCATTTGCCAAAGCCGGCAACCTGACCGCGCTCGGATTCGATGCGCTGCCCGCGCCGCAGGCCAAATAGGAAGGAACGCGAATGAAAAAGTCGACATGGTTTTGCGTAGCCAGTGTCCTGGCTGCTTTGCTGATTGCCGGAGGGGCGGACGCAGTAGACCTGGACAAGCTGAAGCGATTGCAGGAAAAGTTCAAGAAGCATACGCAGCCTGCCGAGACCCAGCCGGCGTCCGGCCAGCCGGCCGCGCCGGTCTCGGCCGAAGCGGACTTGCCGAGAATACTTCCCGTGGGCGAGGTGCCGGAGGCCGATGAAATCAAGATCGGGCGCTACGTATCCGGCAATCTGCTGGGTGCCGCGCCTTTGGTCGCCGACGATGCGCTTCAACACTATGTGAACCGCGTCGGTCGCTGGGTGGCAGCCACGAGCGACCGGCCGAATCTTCGATGGACATTCGGCGTCATCGAGTCCGAGAGCGTCAATGCGTTCGCGGCGCCGGGAGGATATGTTTTTCTGACTCGTGGCCTGTACAAGCTGCTGGGCGACGAGGCGGAACTGGCCGGCGTTCTCGGGCATGAAATCGGGCATGTGGTCAGGCGGCATCACCTCAAGGTATTGCAAAAAAGCCAGTTGCTCGGCGCTGGTAGCGACTTGATCCGCAAACAACTGGACAACAAGATTGCGAAAAGTCTGGTCGGCACGGGGGCGGAGATCATGGCGCGAGGCCTGGACAAGGATGCCGAATTCGAGGCTGACCGTATCGGTGTGGTGCTGGCCACCCGGGCAGGCTATGACCCTTATGGACTGCCTTCCATCCTGCAGGAAATCGGCCACATCGCGGCCGCGGATTCCAGCATTGCCTTGTTGTTCAAGACTCACCCACACCCGGATGAGCGATTGGCCAGGCTGGGAGAGGCCATGGGCGCCAGGTTTGATGACGTCAAGGCTGGCAAAAATTTGAAAGAACGATTGGTCGCGGGCAAGTAGTTTTCAGCACATCCGGACGGGTTCCCTGCGTGTTCAGACGGGGAGCCTCAGCACTTTGCCACGAACTTCCCAGGTTTTCATTTCGCTGCATTTTGGTCATCGTGGCGGCACGCAAAACATAACAAAAAACATTCAATTCACTTTCCAGATAATTGAAAAATAGTTATTTTTATACTTATCGTGGACGCCAGGAAAAAAAAGTAGCATTCAAGTGAGGTTTCAGCTATAAAGTAAGGAAAATAAATATAAATAAGTAAAAAGTCAGCTGCGTAAGTCAAAATCTGGAGGAAGCCCCAAGCGATTGACTGTCCGGGTTTCTTGTTGCATCGGACAGGACCACGACAGGCATGCGGAACATGTCTATGAAACCGTCTGAACTTCAAATTACGCCAGCCCGTCGCCGGTTCTTGCCGGCCACACGGCTGCCTTGGCCAGATTTGGTTCCGGTTCCGTCGCTTGGTCGAGCGGGCCTTTTGTCAGAAATAGGGAGCAGAGCCCGTGCTTAGGTCGGAAGCCCTCGCGGTCGGACCCTTTCCCCAAACCACCCGGGATCGGCGCAAGGCTGATCCGATGGCGGGTAGCGAGGCCCGGTTTCGCGCCCTGGTCCAGAATTCCTTCGACATCATCACGATTCATAACGCCGAAGGCGTCACAATGTTCGAGTCGCCAGCAGCCTCCCGGATTTTGGGTTATCCGCCCGGCGCCCTGATCGGTAAGTCCCCCTTCGATACGATCCATCCCAAGGACGTCGCCAGGGCGAAAGAGGCGTTTTTGGCGCTAGTCCGCGGCGTGAACAACCAGGCGCCAGTGTTCATGCGGTTTCGTCATGCCGACGGTTCCTGGATACATCTCGAGGCTCTGGGGAACAATCTTTTGAATCACCCGGGCATTCGCGGCATCGTGCTGACTTCCCGGGATGTCAGCGAGCGCAAGCGCGCCGAAAAGCAAGTGCAATTCCTGGCCAACTACGATGTGCTCACGGAACTGCCCAATCGATTTCTGATGCTGGATCGGCTGACGCAGGCCGTTGCACATGCGCATCGCGCGGACTCCAGGCTGGCGATGATGCACGTGGGATTGAATCGATTCAAAGTGGTCAACGAGACCCTCGGACATCTGGTGGGCGACTCACTGCTCAAACAGACGGCCGACCGCATTCGCAAGGCGACCCGGGAGGGGGATACCGCGGCACGGGTTGGCGGGGATGAGTTCTCCGTGATATTCCCGAACGTCACGAATCTCCAGGATATTTCGGCAGCGGCGGAAGCGATCATTGAGGATCTCTCCAAACCATATGCCGTTGCCGAACAACAGTTGTTTCTCTCGGCATCCATTGGCATCAGTCTGTTTCCGGACGATGCGGACAGCGTGGATGAAGTGATCAAACATGCGGACGCGGCGCTGTCTTCGGCCAAACATCAAGGGCGCGGCAATTATCAGTTTTTCACCGCAAATCTCAACCACGAAGTGCATGAACGCATGCAGATTGAGGCGGGTTTGCGCACGGCCATTGAACGAAACGAACTCAATCTGCAATATCAGCCAAAGATCGACTTGAAAACGCGGAAAATTTTTGGCGCGGAGGCGTTGCTGCGCTGGAACCATCCGAAACTTGGGGAGATTTCACCCAAGCGCTTTATTCCGGTTGCGGAAGACGCCGGATTGGTCGGAGAAATTGGCGAGTGGGTGTTACGCCAGGCATGCCGGCAAATCCGGGAATGGCAGGAGGACGGCCATTCCTTGCAAGTGGCGGTTAATGTTTCTGCGCGGCAATTCCAGCAATATGACGTCGCGGAAATGGTGCAGAAGATCCTGGAACAAACCGGCGTCCATGCCCGGAATCTCGAAATCGAACTCACCGAAAGCGCGGTGATGGACAATCCGGAAGCCTCCATCGTGGCTCTGGAGCGGCTGGCGGCGCTGGGCGTGGAAATCGCAGTGGACGATTTTGGCACCGGTTATTCCAGCCTTTCCTACCTCAAGCGTCTGCCACTGGATTTGCTGAAAATCGATCAGTCTTTCGTTCGCGACATTTCTTCGGACCCGAACGATGCTGCGATCGTGCGCGCCATTATCAATCTGGCGAGCAGCCTGGGCATCAAGGTGATCGCCGAAGGAGTCGAGACCGACGCACAACTCGCATTTCTGAATGCCTATGGCTGCCAGTATGCACAGGGCTACCTTTTTGGTGAGCCGCTGGCGCCGGAGCAGTTAATTCAGTTGATGCAATCCCCGCAACTCTGCACCGCCTGAGGCGTCGCGGTGCGGGTTCTTCGATCCGGCTCCGACGCCATGCTCTGATAAGATTCCGCGTCTAAGCGGATTCTGGATTTTCCCGCTTTTCAATCCGAAATCGGTCCGTGCTCCGGCGGATTCGGGACCGGACATCAGCAATATCAGTCAGTTTGCAGGTTGGCACGCGTTCCGGATCGGGATGCATGGAAGGAAACATGTCCACCAGAATACTGGCGTTCGCAGGGAGCCTGCGGCGCGATTCGTTCAACAAGAAGTTGGTGCAGCTGGCGGCCACAGGTGCGCGTGAGGATGGTGCCGACGTCACGCTCGTCGATTTGCGCGAGTTGCCGATGCCTCTTTACGACGGCGATATTGAGCGCGAGCACGGGTTGCCTGCCAATGCGAAGGTGGCCAAGCGCCTGTTTGTGGATTCAGACGCTTTTCTGATTTCCTCGCCGGAGTACAACAGTGGAACCTCGGCGGTACTCAAGAATGTGATCGACTGGGTGTCGAGAACGGAGGGAAAAGAAGCGCCGTTGATTGCCTTCAAAGGCAAGATTGCCGGCCTGATGTCCGCTTCTCCCGGCTTCCAGGGCGGCCTTCGTGGTCTGGCGGCCTTGCGTTCCATTCTTGCCAACATCGGGGTGGTGGTGATTCCCACGCAGGTCGCCATTTCGCGCGCGAACGAGGCATTCGATGCCGATGGCAATTTGAAGGACGC
>JBJXFN010000144.1:0-2735 GCA_046155535.1 Burkholderiales bacterium | reverse complement strand
TGCCGTATTCCTCACCGCCGAAAATCACCGTGGGAATGTCCTTGGCGATGTAACTCATGGCGGCGTCGTAGATTGCCATGGGTTCGCCCGTGGGCTGCAACAGCGTCACACCACCTTCGACACGTGTACCGTCCGCCTTGGGGGGCATCATCAGGTTCTTGATGCGCACGTTGGCAAAGGTGCCGCGCATCATCACGTCGTGATTGCCGCGTCGCGCGCCATAGCTGTTGAAATCCGCCTTGGTGACGTTGTTGGCGATCAGGTATTTGCCTGCGGGCGAGCTGTCCTTGATGGAACCGGCCGGGCTGATGTGATCGGTGGTCACGGAGTCGCCGAAAATGCCCAGTGCCCGGGCACCCACGATGTTGCCGGTGACGCCCGGTCGCATGCCGAAGCCCTGGAAAAACGGTGGCTGGGCAATGTAGGTGGATTTGGGCCACGTATACACCTGCCCGGCGGTGGAGGGCACGTTGTTCCAGAGCGGATGATCCTTGGTCAGGTTGCCGTACAGGCGCTGGAAGGTTTTCGAATTGGTCGCGTGTTTCATCAACGCGTGGATTTCCTTCGACGTGGGCCACACGTCGCCGATGTAAACGGGCTTGCCGTCTTTGCCGGTGCCGAGTGGCTCGGTCATCAGGTCTTTCAACATGGTGCCGGCAATGGCGTAAGCGACCACCAGCGGCGGGCTGGCGAGAAAATTGGCGCGCAGGTTGGGATGGATGCGCGCCTCGAAATTCCGATTGCCGGAAAGCACGGCAGCGCAGACCAGATCGTTTTGCACGATGGCTTCGTCGATCGGTTCGGCCAGCGGCCCGGCATTGCCGATGCAGGTGGTGCAACCGTAGGCTGCTACCGTGAAGCCGAGTTTTTCGAGGTAAGGCAACAAGCCGGCCGCGGTCAGATACTCGGTGACCACCCGCGAGCCGGGCGCCAGCGAGGTCTTGATGTGTTTCTTGACGCTGAGCCCCTTCTCCACGGCTTTTTTCGCGAGCAGGCCGGCGGCAATCAACACGCCGGGATTCGAGGTGTTGGTGCAGGAGGTGATCGCCGCAATCATCACGTCGCCGGAGCCGATGTCCAGACCGTCTTTGGTCTGGAACCGTCTGCCCAGGTCTTCGGCTTTTTTCGAGAAGCCATTTTCGGTTGCCGGTTTGGAGAACAGGCTCACGAAATTTTTCTTCACGTTGCCAATTTCAATCCGGTCCTGCGGACGCTTCGGTCCCGCCAGCGACGGCGCAACGGTGGCCAGGTCCAACTCGACAACCTTGGAGTAGTCGATGTCGCCCTTGCGCGGAATGCCGTACAGCTTCTGCGCCTTGAAATACGCAGCGAAGGCGTCGATCTCTTTCTTCGTTCGGCCGCTGCCTTCGAAATACTCGATGGTCGCGTCGTCCACCGGGAAGAAACCCATGGTCGCGCCGTATTCCGGCGCCATGTTGGCGATGGTGGCGCGATCGGGCAGCGCCAGGCTCTCGGTGCCTTCACCGAAGAATTCGACAAACTTTCCGACGACTTTTTCCTTGCGCAGCATTTCGGTGATGGTGAGCACCAGATCGGTGGCGGTCACGCCTTCGCGCAGCCGTCCCGTCAGATTGACACCCACCACGTCCGGCGTCAGGAAGTACACCGGCTGACCCAGCATGCCGGCTTCGGCTTCAATGCCGCCCACGCCCCAGCCCACAACGCCGATGCCGTTGATCATGGTGGTGTGGGAATCGGTGCCAACCAGCGTGTCGGGATAGTAGATGCCTTTTTTCTGATGCACCCCACGGGCCAAGTATTCCAGATTGACCTGGTGCACGATGCCCACGCCGGGCGGCACGACCTTGAAGGTATCGAAAGCCTGCATGCCCCACTTCATGAACTGGTAGCGCTCCTGGTTGCGCTGGAATTCCAGTTTCATGTTCTGATCGAGGGCTTCGGGGGTGCCGTAATGATCGATCTGCACCGAGTGATCCACCACGAGATCGACCGGCACCAACGGCTCGATGACTTTGGGGTCCTTGAACATGAATTCAGCCACATTGCGCATGGCGGCCAGATCGGCCAGCAGGGGAACGCCTGTGAAATCCTGCAAGACGATGCGGGCGACCACGAAGGGAATTTCCGCAGTGCGCGCGGCATTGGGTTTCCAGGCGGCGAGCTGGCGGATGTGTTCCTCGGAGACTTTCTTGCCGTCGCAGTTTCGCAACACCGCCTCCAGCACGATGCGGATCGATACGGGCAGGCGGGAGATCTTGCCGAGACCGGCTTTTTCGAGCGCCGGCAGGGAGTAAAACTTCGCCTTTTTTCCGGCGCCGGGGGAAAACTCTTGCAGCGTGTTGAACAGGTTGTGGCTCATGGCGGGACCCTTTTCGAAAAATTCGTGACTCAATAACTCCTGTGAAGCTTGCTTCTCCGCAACGCATGTTCCCGAAATATTCCATCGGGAACCGGAGAAACGGCCTTCAACGAAAATCCGGATTCCCGATTGCGCGGGAATGGCATCTCAAATCTGGCGCATTGCGCTCAGTTGCAATCACCCAGTCGCCGAGCCTCGATCGTTGACTTGATTTCGCTGCGGCCATAGAGCGGCGGCGAATACTGTTTGGTGATCTGGCCTTTGTAGGCCGCTGCCAGATTGCCGGTCAACACTCCATTCATGGTGACAGTCGAATTGCCTTGTTTGCAGACGGAAGCCATCGTAATTTCTTCCCCCGCGATCTGCGAACGCGCTTCGGAACAATCGGTCTGCA
>JBJXFN010000135.1:0-3533 GCA_046155535.1 Burkholderiales bacterium | reverse complement strand
CTACCTCTCGTGTTTCCAGGATCCCGAAACGATTCGCGCGATCTGCGAGGATTACCGCGCCGGCGCCAGCATCGACTGCGATCACGACGAAACCGACCGCAAATCGGGGCGGCGCATTACCTGTCCCCTGCTGGTGTTATGGGGAGCGAAGGCCCGCCTGCAGCAGTGGTACGACACCCTGGCGGTGTGGCGCGACTGGGCCACCGACGTTCGCGGTCGCGCGCTGGAATGCGGCCACTATCTCGCCGAAGAAGCGCCACAGGAAACCGCCGCAGAATTGCAGGCCTTTTTTTCCGGCACCTGACATCCGCAAGCCGAATCATCATGCACATCAGTCATTCCTTCTTTGATACCGGCGAAGTCAAGTTACATTACGCGCAGGCGGGCCAGGGCGAGGCGGTCGTTCTGCTGCACGGCTGGCCGCAATCCTGGTACGCCTGGCACAAGATCATTCCGGCACTCGCCGCGCGATACCGCGTGATCGCGCCCGACCTGCGTGGCCTGGGCGATTCTTCGCGTCCCGCGAGCGGGTACGACAAGGCCACCATTGCGGAAGATATCCGCAAGCTGGTGCACGGGCATCTGGGCATCGAGCGTTGCCTCGTCGTTGGTCACGACTGGGGCGGGCCGGTGGCCTTCTGCCTGGCCGCCACCCATCCGGAATGGGTGCGCAAACTCGTGATGCTGGACACCGCGGTACCCGGCGACGGCAGCGGAACGTTTTCGCAGCATGGGCGGCGCTGGCATCACGCGTTCCACCAAACGGCCGACCTGCCGGAGGCGCTGGTCGCGGGGCGAGAAGACATCTACCTCGGCTGGTTCTACGATCATTACGGAAACAATCCTGCCGCCATCAGCCGCGAAGACAGGGCCGAATACCTGCGGACTTATCGCCAGGAGGGCGCGTTGCGCGCCGGTTTTTCCTATTACCGCGCACTCGACCTGGACGTCAGCCACAACCAGAAGCTGCTGACACGCGGAAAACTCCAGATGCCGGTGCTGGCGCTCGGCGGCGGCAAGGCATTCGGGCGCGGCGGTGATACGCTGGATTCCCTGCAACGTGTTGCGGTGAATGTTCGGGGTGGCGTGATCGAGGACTGCGGCCACTGGATGCCCGAAGAAAAGCCGGAGGAAGTCACCAGGGCATTGCTCGACTTTTTTTCTGAACAATGAAAGCACTCTCGCCACAGAGAACACAGAGGACTCAGAGGTAAACCAGTCCATGGCTCAAAGCAGAGAAACTCAAAATCACTCGACAAGTTCAATCCTGCGAGTGTGATTCCATTCTGATTGGTTTTTGTTTTCTCTCTGTGCCCTCTGTGTCCTCTGTGGTAAAAACGCATTTTGTTTTTTTAAGAATAATTTCAATGAAAATCACCAAACTCGAAATCCACATCCTCCGCGCCCCCGACACCGGCCGTCCGCACTGGGTCAGCAACTTCATCGTCCCGCGCGCAAACGAAATCCTGGTGCGCATGCACACCGACGAAGGCATCGAAGGCATCGGAATCGCCACCAGTTACACGCCCATCGAAGCGGCGATTCACGCCGTTCGCAGCGGCATTACCGAGCAAATCATCGGCGCCGATCCTCTGGCCCCGGAACGGCTGTATCAAAAACTCTTCTCCCTGACCTGGCAGCGTCTGGCGCACGAAAAAGGCTGGTCGCGCGAAGCACTGATCCGGATTTCCGCGGCCATGGACATCGCCTGCTGGGACATCGTCGGCAAGGTCGCCGGCCTGCCCTTGTATCGCCTGTTCGGCGGCTTTCGCAGCAAGGTTCCCTGCTACGTCACCTGCGCCTACTACCGGGACGGCAAGGACATGGCGGAACTGCGCGATGAAATGCAGATGCTCAAGGCCCAGGGTCACACCGGCTTCAAGGCGAAGGCCGGTGGTCTGCCGCTGAAGGAAGACATGAAGCGCCTGGAACTGGTGCGCGAAGTCATCGGCAACGAAAACGATCTGATGATCGACGTCAATCGCGGGTGGGATCTGCCCACCGCCATCGAGGCCGCGCGCCTGATGGAACCCCTGAATCCACGCTGGCTTGAGGAACCGGTGCGCTGGGCCGACGACCGGCGCGAACTCAAGTTGCTGGCGCAGAAAACCCGCATTCCCCTTTCCGCCGGCGAAAGCGAACTGACGCCCTACGGCTGCCGCTCGTTGCTCGAAGAACAGGCCATCCAGATCCTGCAATTCGACTGCACCATGTTCGGCGGTTTCACCGAAGGACGGAAACTCTCCGCCCTGTGCGAACTGAACAACGTGCAAGTCGCGCCCCACCATGACTGCTTCATCCACGCGCACATTGTTGCCGCCAGCCCGGCCGGCTGCATCGTCGAATCCTTCACCGATCCGGAGCGCGATCCACTGCAGGCTGAACTGTTCGAGAATCCGCCGAAGATTGCCAAAGGCTGGCTCACGCTGAATGAAACGCCGGGGCTGGGCCTGAAACTTTCCGAAGCAGCGCTACGCAAGTTCGGCGAGCGGATACTCTGACACTGTTGGAAGCCCTCCTTCCGGACCATCGACCAAGAACATGAAGGAACAATTGCATTCAACTGAAATCCGGCTGCTCGCCATCATTCTGTGCGGACTGGCTTTGACAGACGTCGCCAATGCGCAAAAGTGGCCCCAAAGGCCGGTCACACTGGTGGTGCCGTTTGCCGCAGGCGGGCCCACCGATACCATTGCGCGACTCATCGCTGGGTCGATGTCGAAGACCCTGGGCAAGTCCGTGGTGGTCGAAAGTCGCACCGGCGCGGGTGGCACCCGGGCTGCGGCACTCGTGGCCGCGGCGGAGCCGAATGGCTACACCTTTCTGATCCACCACAACGGCATGGCCACCGCCCCCGCGCTGTACAGCAAACTCGATTACGATCCACTGATCAGCTTCGAATACGTCGGACAGGTGGTGGACGTGCCGATGACCATCGTCGGACGCAAGGGTCTGCCGCCGTCGAACATGAAAGAGTTGATTGCCTACCTGAAATTCAACAAGGACAAGGTTAACATCGGTGACGCCGGCCCGGGCGCGGTGTCTCAGCTCTGCGCCATGCTCTTGCGCAAGTCTCTGGATGTGCCACTCACCGGCGTGCCCTTCCAGGGGACGGGCCCCGCCATGGTGGCGCTGGAAGGCGGCCACGTAGACCTCATGTGCGATCAAAGCACCCAGACCCTTCCGCACATCCAGTCCGGACGCATCAAGGTCTACGCGACCACCACACGCAAACGGATCGCCGCCCTACCCGATACGCCCACGGCAAATGAATCGGGCCTGAAGGATTTCGAGGTGTTGGTCTGGCATGGCATCTATGCGCCCAAGGGCACGCCAAAGGAAGCGCTGGACAAATTCAATGCCGCGCTGAAAACCGCACTGAAAGACCCGGCCCTCGCAAAACGCGTTGCCGAATTGGGTGGCCAGGTGGTTCCGGAGTCCAAACAGACCCCGGCAGGGCTGCGCGACTGGCTGAAGGCGGAAATCGAAAAATGGATGCCGATCATCCGCGCGTCCGGCGCGTATATCGAATA
>JBJXFN010000123.1:0-3043 GCA_046155535.1 Burkholderiales bacterium | reverse complement strand
TGGATCAAGCCCTAAGCACGTGACGCGGCATGCATCGCCCGGCTCAAATCTTCAATCAAATCTTCTGCGTTTTCGAGACCTACGGACAGCCGCACGGTTCCCTCGGTGATGCCGGCCGCACGCAGCGCAGCGTCGTCCATCCGGTAGTGTGTGGTGGAGGCCGGATGTATGACCAGAGATTTGGCGTCGCCAACATTGGCCAGGTGTGAAAAGACCTTCAGCGTCTCGATCAGGCGTTTGCCGGCCGGTCGGCCGCCCTTGAGGTTGAAACTGAATACAGCGCCGCAGCCCTTGGGCAGGATACGCGCGGCGAGCGCGTGGTCTGGATGTGAGGGCAATTCCGGGTAGGACACCGATTCGACTGCCACATGCTTGTCCAGGAAGGCGACGACCTTGCGAGTGTTTTCGATGTGCTTCTGCATCCGGAGCGGCAGGGTTTCGATCCCTTGCAGTATCTGGAAGGCATTCATCGGGCTCATGCAGGCGCCGAAATCGCGCAGGCCCTCGCGTCGTGCGCGCAGCAGAAACGCACCGGTGGTCGATTCCTCGCTGAACACCATGCCGTGGAAGCCGGAATAGGGTTCCGTCAGCGTCGGAAATTTCCCGGACTTCTCCCAGTCGAATTTGCCGCTGTCCACCACCAGCCCGCCGATGGCCACCCCATGGCCGCCGAGAAACTTGGTGGCGGAGTGAAACAGCAGGTCGGCGCCGAGATCGAATGAGCGCATCAGATACGGGGTCGTGAAGGTGGCATCTACCATCAGCGGGAGGCCAGTTTCGTGCGCGACGGACGCTACTTTCTCGACGTCCAGAACGTCCAGACCGGGATTTCCCAGCGTTTCGCCAAACAGAAGGCGCGTGTTCGGACGGATAGCCTTGCGGAACGCATCCACATCGCGCGGATTCACGAAGGTCGTTTCGATGCCGAAGCGCGGCAGCGTGTATTCCAGAAGATTGTGTGAGCCACCATACAGGGAGCGCGACGCCACGATGTGCGACCCGGCCCCCATGAGTGTGGCAATTGCCAGATGCATTGCCGCCTGTCCGCTGGCGGTGGCAATGGCGCCGACGCCGCCTTCTAGCGCGGCAATGCGTTCCTCCAGCACGGCATTGGTCGGATTGGAGATGCGCGAGTAAACGTGCCCCGCTCGCTCCATGTTGAAAAGTGATGCCGCCTGTTCCGTGTCCTTGAAGACGTAGGAGGTCGTGAAATACACCGGCTGGGCGCGGGCGCCGAACTGCGTATCCGGTTGCTGCCCGGCGTGCAGGGAAAGGGTGTCGAACTGGTATGTCTTTGGTGACGCCATTGGTTCTCCGTCAAACAAAAAATGAACCACGGAGGAAAGACACAAGAAAGAATCTTGAAATCAGGGGTTCCAGCACGAAATCATCATCTGCAGCGAGAACCGGGAGCCATCGTTCTTATCCCATTTCGCTTGAACCTTGTTGCTCCTCCGTGTTCTCCGTGTCCTCCGTGGTTCAAAAGTTCTGCATTCAGTAAAAAGCGCCGCGGGCGGTGATGGGCCACACGGATTCGACGCGGTCACGGCGAATGCCGACGATCCAGTCGTAGAGATTCACGGTCGGGTCGCAATGGCCCGGAATCAGGCGCAGCTTGTCACCGATGGCAATCTGGGTTCCGGAGGGCAGGCGCAGGACGCCATGCTCGTCGGAGGCTTTCAGGTACTCCGCGCCGGACAGGTCTGCCACCAGGGGCATGCCGGAATCCACCGACAGGGCCTTCAGGCCGGCATCCACCACCGCACGAGGCACCATGGTGTGACTCATGATGGTGGTCCACACGAACAGGCTTTGTGCGAACGTGCCGACCGGCTTGCCTTTTTCATCCTGGTTCCGGTTGTAGTCGGCATCCATGAAGATGTAGGAGCCCGGCTGAATTTCGGTGTAGACCTCGCTCGCGGCTTCCAGCAGATAGGTGCCGGTGCCAGCCCCGGTGACTACATCCACGTTCAAACCCTGGTCGCGCAGAAGATTTACCGTCAGCGTGACTTGCTGCACGGCCGCGGCGATCGCAGCCTGGCGTTCTTCGGGTTTGCGGGCGTGTTGCGCGGCGCCGTGATAGGCATGCAGGCCGGAGAATCGAAGATTTTTCATGGAAGCAATCCATGCTGCGAGTTCTGCGGCGGGTCTGCCTGGCATGACGCCACAGCGATGCGTGCCCACGTCCAGTTCCACCAGGACATCGAGCTTCACCCCCGCCGCGCGGGCGGCCTGATCGAGGTCGGACACGTTCTTCGCATCGTCTGCACACACGCTCACACGCGCACGTTTGCCCAGTGCTGCCAGCCGGGACAGTTTTGGCGGGCCAACCACCTCATTGGCAATCAGCACATTCATGACTCCGCCTTCCACCATGGCCTCCGCTTCGGACACTTTCTGGCAGCAGACGCCGACTGCGCCGCGCGCCATTTGTCGCAGCGCGATTTCTGGACACTTGTGGGATTTGGCATGGGGGCGGACCCTGATCTTGCGGCCTGCCAGGGTGGCGTTGAGTGTGTCCATGTTGCGCTCGAACACGTCGAGATCCAGCAACAAGGCCGGCGTATCCACTTCGGAAAGCGGCATGCCGACTCGGGCTGGCGCGGGCAACAAGGCCATCATCTTCCTTTCAGGCAGTCGTTGCGCAGAATGTTGCCTGCGGTTTCGACGGACCAGTTACGACCGTAGGATCCGAAGATAAGATCGACAATCATCAGGAGATTTTTCTTCTCCACCGGATCGCCGTAGGTGCGGGTTTCCAACGCCGCGAGCGCGTCGTCCCGGGATTTGCCTGCAACGCGCCAGCCCTGGGCTTCGGAGGCGAATTGCCCGATGCCATCGCAAGTCATGGTCCCCAATGGGTAATTGCCAGCGTAAGCCGTTGACGAAAGCCAAAGCACAGCAACAAGGACAAGTTTCTTCATTCTGGAGTCCGGGAGCCTGGATCGAGGGGTAGAATTTCGAAGAGAGAAAAGTTGTTCGGTCCATTCTAGCAGGGGGATTGCCATGACCGTATTGGTTTTGGGGAAATCGACCCGGGTGT
>JBJXFN010000100.1:0-22030 GCA_046155535.1 Burkholderiales bacterium | reverse complement strand
GAATCTCTCCAATGGCACCGCGCGCCTGATCGATCGCTGCGCGCAGCGCGGGAATATTGGTGAGGTCGCAAGCAATGAATAGTGGCGCATTGCCGGTTTCTGCGCGCAGATTCTCCCGCAGGGCTTCGCCGGCGGCCGCGTCGATGTCGACGAAGCTCACTCTGGAATGTTGAAGGCAGAAATGGCGCACCAGGCTGGCGCCGATGCCGGAAGCACCGCCGGTGACAAAGACAGGGAGTCCGGAAAGGCTTGGATAAGTTGCGTAAAGGGTCATGGTGTTGGTGTAGTTAAGTTGATCAAGAATGAGCCGGATGCAGGATCTATTTTCCAATGTTTCCAATTGCTGAAGTCCGTAGGGTCAATTCTCCGTGCAGGGTTTGGCCCGGGGAAAGACTCACGATGCCGTCCGCCAGCGCCTCTGACGCGGACCGGCCCAGTGCAAAGTTGGCGTGACTGACCGGCTCGACGCAAATGAAGTCCGCGTCCGCAGGGCAATAAATCACACAGTGGTGCGCCATCGCGCCATGGGCTTCGATCGCAAGAGAAAGACCCCACTCCGGCCAGACCAACCGCGCACTTCCGTCCCAGCCGCCAAAACAATTATCGACTGGAGACAATCGCGACAACACCACGTCATGCAGTCCGCTCCACAGGGCTTCGACGGGTCGACGCACCGGCACGAAATCCGATGTGCCCGGGTCGCTTTCATCCTTCCATAGGAAACGCGTCCGCAACCTGGCGAGGGGCGTGCGCAAAAAATAAGGGTGCCAGCCAAGACCACAGGGCATCTCCGCTTCCGAATCGTTGCGCACGCTGATCGCGATGCGCAGTTGATCATCTTCGATGGCAATTCGGTGGTCAGCATGAAACGCCCAGGGCCATTCGGAGGCCGGCTCGGCAAGTGTCAATCTGCATTGGGAAGGAGTCGATTCGGCGACCCGCCATGCTCGCTGCCAACCAACGCCATGGATGGGCATGGCGAAACGACCGTCATTGGGCGGCAGCTGGATGGGCTCGGTGCCGTCATCGAAACGCGCGCGCAACTTGCCGCCGGGAATACGATTGGAGTAGGGCAACAGGGGCCAGGC
This sequence comes from Burkholderiales bacterium, assembly GCA_046155535.1. Classification (GTDB taxonomy): domain Bacteria; phylum Pseudomonadota; class Gammaproteobacteria; order Burkholderiales; family JACQAP01; genus JACQAP01. Next base: position 20,942 of record JBJXFN010000100.1, on the reverse strand, counting down.
AGACATTCCCAGCCGATCGCCACGGGCGCGCGCGAGCGCAGTCGCAGGACGCGCAAGGTCTCGCCACGAACCCTGATTTTTGCATTGCAAAGACAACAGTGAGCCACCCCAGGCAGGAGCCACTTCCAGAAGCCAGTCGCTGGATTCGACACGAAGAGGTTCAGGATTACGCATACGGAAAATCGCCTGAAATATTGCATTGCATCAATCTGCCCGATGAAATGCTGGAAAGCCGGAAGCCAGGTTGGGACCCTTTGTACGAAAAATTCATAAACCGCATATTAATTTGTTTTTCGTATTGATTAATAGACCCATCGAAACTAGAATCCTGGCGCAATGCTCCCCGGGACGTCCACAGCGAGTCGAATCACCATGGAGTTATCCGCCGTCAGCATCCAACCAGCCAGGAGTGAACCTTGAACGAGGTTCTCGATGATCAGCGTACAACGGACGCGACGGTGGATTCGCGTCCGATTCCCGTCAAGGGCGATCAACGTTTTGTCAAAAATATCAACCGCATGGCGCTCTTGCGCATGCTGCGCGATGCGCCCGGCCTTTCGCGTGCCGACCTTGCCGATCGCAGCGGTCTGACCCGCTCGACGGTAAGCCTGATCACCAAAGACCTGATTGACGAGGGCTGGCTGATCGAAGACGACGCCATGGTCACCGGCGGCGTCGGCCGGCGACCCACTCCACTGCGCCTGGATGCCGAACGACTCACCTTGCTCGGCGCCGAACTCGGCCCCGACGCGATCCGCGTGGTGACCACTTCGGTGCAAGGCAAGGTATTGGAATCCGTACATGCCCCGCTGTCGTCGCGCGAACCGGATGCTGTTTGTCATCAATTGGTCGAATTGATCACACGGCTGGCCAAGAGCATGACCAGGGCCGGCCACACGATTCTGGGCATCGGGGTGGGCCTTCCGGGCGCGGTCGACACCACATCGGGTGTACTACAGATGGCACCCAACATCGGATGGCGCAACGTACAGGTCGGACGTGTCGTGGGCGCCAAAATGGCGCAAGTCGGGCTGCATCACATTCGGGTGTATTACCAGAACGAGGCAGATCTGGCCGCCGTGGGAGAAGCCGAATTCGGCGATCGCCCCGCCGATGATCCGCTGGTGTACGTGAGCTGCGAGGTGGGCGTGGGTTCCGGCATCATCCTGAATGACGCGCTCTTCACCGGTGCCACCGGATCGGCAGGCGAGATTGGTCACACTACCCTGGTGATCGACGGCACGCGATGTGCCTGTGGCCGCCTCGGTTGCGCCGAGGCCTACGTTGGACTCAAGACGATTGCCACCGCCGCCGGTTGCTTGGACAAACAAGGTATCGCGCGTGACCGCCTGCAGGCGATGATCGCCTCCGGTGCTCCGGCAGCACACGAAGCTTTCGCGCAAGCCGGCCGTCACCTGGGCGTACTCCTGCAAAATGTGTGGACCACATTCAATCCACAGACGATCGTGCTGGGCGGGGAAACCGTCACATTGGGCGGCAACGCATTCGTGCAGAACGCAGCTGAAGTGCTGAAGCGTTATGCGGAACTTGCGGCGCTGCCCATGCCCGCAATTCGCACTGCACGCTACGGCGAGCTGGCTTCGGCTGTCGGTGGCGCGGCCTTCGTGCTGCACGCGCTGTTGCGCCCTTATCTGAAGGTGCCGATGGCAGCGGCGAATTTGGCAGAAACGGCGAGGGGCTAGATGCCAAGACCAGCCACGCTGTCCGGAAATCGCAGATTGCACAACCCATTGCGGAGTGCTGTCGCGAACGAAGATGGTTCAGGTCTGGACCGCGCGGAATTTCCCCGCGCATCACACCGGTTTTATCCGGGCACGCGAAGGCTTATGTGGTGGCGGCACGCGTATCCCAACCTTCACCGCCCGCCACAAATCAAATTCGAGAGGAGAGATTCATGAAAATCAAACGTACTCTGGCCGGCGCACTTGCCCTGTGCGCGTTTTCATTTGCCGCGCACGCCGCAACCATTGGAGTAAGTTGGTCAAACTTTCAGGAAGAACGCTGGAAGACCGACGAAGCCGCGATCAAGGCCCAACTGGCCAAGACTGGCGATACGTATATCAGCGCGGATGCCGCCGGCTCGCCGGAAAAGCAATTGGCTGATATTGACGGTTTGATCGCCAAGGGTGCCCAGGTGCTGGTGATCCTGGCCATGGACAAGGACGCCATTTTGCCGGCGGTGAACAAGGCCACACAGCGCAAGATTCCGGTCATCGCGTACGACCGCCTGATTGAAGCGCCCGGCGTTTTCTACATCACCTTCGACAACAAGGAAGTTGGCCGCATGCAGGCGCGCGAAGTCTTGAAGGTGCGCCCGAAGGGCAACTACGTCATGATCAAAGGCTCGGCCACCGATCCGAATGCGGATTTTCTGCGCGCCGGCCAGCAAGAGGTGCTTGAGGCCGCAATCAAGAAGGGCGACATCAAGATTGTGGGTGAAGAGTACACAGACGGCTGGAAACCGGACGTCGCGCAGAAGAATATGGAGCAGATCATCACCAAGACCGGCGGCAAGATTGACGCCGTGGTGGCTTCCAATGACGGCACTGCCGGCGGCGTGGTGGCGGCATTGACCGCGCGCGGCATCAAAGGCCTTCCCCTTTCGGGGCAGGATGGCGATCACGCCGCGCTCAATCGCGTCGCCAGCGGCATGCAAACCGTGTCAGTATGGAAAGATTCGCGCGCACTGGGCAAGGAAGCAGCCGTTGCCGCCAATGCACTCGCAACTGGCAAGAAGGTTCCCGGCGCCATCAGCTGGAACGGCGGCGAGAAGAAAGTCATGCTCGATTCACTGTTCCTCAAGCCGGTGCCCGTCACCCGCGACAATCTTGACGTGGTCGTGAAGGCCGGCTGGATCAAAAAGGAAGTTCTGTGCAAAGGCGTCACCGGCAGCACTGCACCCGCTGCATGTAAGTAATTCGAAGCACAACAAGCGCGCCTCAGCGCGCGCGTGGGAGGAGCCACACGCATGAGTACGACCCGCCCCCGGCCCGAGCCGCAGTCCGGCTTTCAGGTCAGCAGCTTTGATTGGCGCATGGCCGCCATGGCCGGGGTATTGGTTTTGCTCAGCGTGGCCTTTCACTTTTTCTCCGGCGGGTTGTTTCTCACCCCGGAGAATCTTTACAACCTGATGCAGCAGACCGCAGTGGTGGGCATCGTAGCCACTGTGGTTGTGCTCGTCATTGTTGCGCGTCACATCGATCTGTCGATCGGCTCCACCATTGGATTTGTCGGTGTCCTGATCGCCTATCTCATGTACAGCGCCAATTGGTCCTGGCCTGTGGCGTCACTGGCCGGGTTGGCACTGGCACTGGCCATCGCGATGTACCAGGGCACGCTGTCGGCCTATCTGGGTGTTCCCTCGTTCGTGGTGACCCTGGGCGGGCTGATGAGTTTTCGCGGCGCGGCCTTTCTGGTGGCCGATGGCAAGACCCAACCCATCACCGACGAATTTTTTCTGATGCTGGGCGGAGGTTACAACGGCGCAGTGGGCCCGCGCTGGAGCTGGGTGCTGGGCATCCTCGTGTGCGCAGCATTGATCGTCGCGGCGATATGGAGGCGCCGGCGAGAAGCGCAATTTGGGGCAGCTCAACGCCACATCGCCGTGGAGGTCATGCTGACCTTGCTGCCTTGCGTGCTCGTTCTGGGTTTTGTCGCCACCATGAATGCCTACCAAATCCCCAACAAGGACACCCCGCAAGGAGTGCCCGTGCCGGTGCTGATCTGGGCGGCGGTGGCCGTGACGTTGTCGTTCATCGTCCGCCGCACACGCTTCGGCCGATACATTTTCGCCATGGGCGGCAATCCGGAAGCAGCGGAACTGGTCGGTATTCCGGTCAAACGCGTAACCCTGCTGCTTTATGCGCTGCTGGGCGTACTGGTTTGCGTCGCCGCCATCGTGTCCGTCGCGCGTCTGAATGCCGGCACCAACTCGCTGGGGACCGGAATGGAGCTATACGTCATTGCAGCAGCAGTAATAGGGGGAACAGCGCTGGCAGGCGGCAGCGGCTCGATCCTGGGCTCGGTACTCGGCGCGCTCATCATGCAAACTCTGGATAGCGGCATGCTGTTGCTGGATGTGTCCATCGGGATGCGCATGGTGCTGATCGGACAGGTGCTCATCGCAGCCGTCGTGTTCGATGTGCTGTATCGCCGCTGGACCGGGGAGCGCTGAAATTCATGTCCTCTCTTCGAAAATTGGCTTGTAACGGGCCCGGGAAGAAACCACTTTTCCATCCTTACGTACAGCGCATCGCGGCGCAGAATCTTCACCGAAACCGTCCATAAGGGATCCGCACGTGACTGATACCCCCTCCTCACCCGCCGTCTCCATGCGCGCCATCCACAAAGCCTTCGGCGGCGTGCATGCGGTGGCAGACATGAGCGTCGATTTGTACCCCGGCGAAGTGGTAGCGATCCTGGGCCACAACGGCGCCGGCAAATCCACGTTGATGAAGATGCTGGCAGGGGCTTACCCGATAGACAGCGGTGAGGTGCAGGTGCACGGCCGGCGCGCTGATATTCGCACCCCTGCTCATGCGCAGGCATTTGGCATCGAAACCATCTACCAGACCCTGGCACTGGCCGACAATCTGGACGCCGTGGCGAATCTCTTTCTTGGCCGCGAGTGGCGCACACCCTGGGGAACCCTGGATGATTTGCGCATGGATGCACGCGCGCGCGAAGTGTTTGCGCGCCTGAATCCGAATTTCACCAATATCCACGTGCCCGTGCGGCGTCTTTCCGGCGGGCAGCGGCAAGTAGTGGCCATTTCCCGGGCGTTGTTATTCAACGCCCGCGTGCTGATCATGGATGAACCCTGCGCCGCGCTCGGGCCGGAGGAAACCGCGATGGTCAGCCGTCTCATTCGCCAGCTCAAGGCCGATGGTGTGGCCATCTTTCTCATCAGCCACGATCTGCATGATGTGTTCGAGCTCTCCGACCGGCTTTGCGTGATGAAGAACGGTCGCGCCGTGGGCACCTATGCCTGCGCGGATGTGACGGAAGACGACGTGCTGGCCATGATCATCTCCGGCAAACGACCCACGGGCCGCGAGGAACGCCTGATACCGGTGGCAGGCTGACCCGGCAAGACGGCAATTGTGTGAAGTCCGCTGAAAGATTCAACGCCATGCGCCGTCAAGTGTTGTCCGCACTCACAGGGCTGCTGGCATCGTTGAGTGCGATGCAGACGCACGCCGACTCCACCCCCGCCATTCCGCGATTTATCGAAGAGACCGACACGGCCGGCCTGCAAAGCCGTTTCGAAGGCGAAGACGAGTACATGGTGGGAGGAGGTGTCGCCACATTCGATTGCGACGATGACGGCTTGCCGGAAATCTATGTCACCGCCGGTGTCAATCGCGCCAGCTTTTATCGTAATCAGAGCACGCGTGGCGGCCCTATCCTGTTGCAGGAAGCGCGCTCGGGCCTGGAGTCAAACGGCGCCATCGGCGCCTATCCCCTGGACGTGGACGGCGATGACCTTATCGACGTCGTTGTGCTGCGTGTGGGTGAAGTTCAGATTTTTCGCGGACTCGGCAATTGCAAGTTCGAGCGCGCCAACGAACGCTGGAACTTTCGTACCGGCAATGATTGGCATACGGCATTCGCCGCCACCTGGGAACGCGACGCCGTCTGGCCGACGCTGGCGATCGGCACCTACGTCGATCGCAACAAACCGGAATTCCCATGGGGCAGTTGCACGCCCGGTCTGCTATTACGGCCAGCCCCGGATGGCCGGTCCTTTGCCGATGCCCTGCCTTTGAAACCCGGACACTGCGCATTGTCCATGCAATTCTCGGATTGGAACCGCCGCGGCACGCCCGCACTCAGGGTAAGCAACGATCGTGAATATTACAAAGGCGGCCAGGAGCAGCTATGGAAACTTGTGCCGCAACAGCCCCCAGCTCTTTTTGGCGCAGCCGATGGGTGGAAGCCCTTGCAAATCTGGGGTATGGGCATCGCAAGTCACGATCTGGATGGCGACGGCTTCCCCGAAGTTTTTCTCACCAGCATGTCCGACAGCAAGTTGCAGAAGCTCGTCGGCGATGGCACGCAGCCCGCGTATGCTGACATTGCTTATCGCCTGGGCGCCACTGCGCATCGCCCGTACGTCGGTGGTGATGTGCATCCTTCCACCGGCTGGCACGCGCAGTTCGCCGACGTGAATCATGATGGCCTGGCTGATTTATTCATCGTGAAAGGCAATGTTGCCTCGATGCCCGACTTCGCCACGCTCGACCCCAACAATCTGCTGTTGCAGCAATCCGACGGACGCTTCTTTGAAGCCGGACAACTTTCCGGTGTCGCGAGTTTCAAACGCGGCCGCGGCGGCATGCTGGTCGATCTGAATGGCGACGGTCTGCTGGACATGGTGGTGGTCAACCGCTGGGACAAGGCGCAGCTTTGGCGCAATGTCGGCACAGGCAGCGCTGCCCAACCTGCTGCCATGGGTCACTGGCTGCAGGTTCGACTGACGCAGGCCGGCGCCAATCGTGACGCCATCGGCGCCTGGGTGGAAGTGGACCTGGGCGGGCGCATCATTCGCCAGGAACTTCTGGCCGGTGGCGGCCACGCCAGCGGGCACCTGGGTTGGCTGCATTTTGGTCTCGGAAACACGACGCAAGTGAAACTGCGCGTACTCTGGCCCAACGCGGAGGGCAATAACGGGACTGAATGGCACGACCTGACCGCCGATGTGTTCTATGTCGTTGACAGGACAAGCGGAGCCAGAAAGTGGGTTCCGGAAAAATGAAGAAACTCATTCCACGCAGAAGGTGGCGCCGGGCCCCTGGACTCCTGATCGTCACAATGGCCCTGGCCGCCTGGCATCCCGCCACGCAAGGCGCGACGCCACCACCCGTATCCGCCCCGCGCGCGGATGCCTATAGCGCCGCAGTCGCCACCGAGTGGTTCTCGCTCGCGCTGAAGTTGGTTCAACAAACACCCGGCAACAGTCCCCCGGTGGCTTCACGGGCATTGGCCTATCTGAGTTTGGCACTGTACGAATCCACCGTCCCGGGCATGCCGGAACACCGGAGTCTCGCGGGACAGTTGAACGAACTGAACTCGCTGCCCTGGGCGCAGCCTGATGAGCCCTTGCATTGGCCCACGGTGGCCAACGCTGCCCTGGCAACGATGACACGCATGATGCATCCGAACGCCAGCGCGGAAAACAAGGCACGCATCGATCTGCTCGAACGCGAGCTGCCTGTGCGACTGGGTGGCGATTTCAATCCTGCAATGGTCAGTTCCGAAGTCGGCAACCGCTCGCAAACTTTCGGGCGCCTGATGGCCATGGCGCTGATGACCTGGGCGCGCACGGATGGCGGCCACGAGGCCTGGGGTCCGCTGCGGCGCAATCAAACCATCTATGTGCCGCCCAGTGGTCCAGGACAATGGACGCCCACGCCGCCGTCATTCCAGCCTGCACTGCTGCCCTGGTGGGGAAAGGTGCGCAGCTTCGCGCCCGCCAATACCGCAAGTTGTGCCGCACCGCCGCCCCCGCCCTACTCCGACGCCACTGATTCACCTTTTCATGCCGAAGCGCTGGAGGTCTATCACATCAGCAACGAGGCCACCCAGCAGCAGCGTCAGTTCGCGCTCTACTGGGCCGATGACCCGGGCAAGACGCCCACGCCGGCCGGACATTGGGCATACATCACCACCGACCTGCTGAGAACGCGCCATGCCACGCTCGCAGAGGCGGCCGAGACCTACGTCAAATTGAATCTGGCCATGGCCGATGCCTTTATCGCCGCCTGGCGTACCAAGTACGAACGCAACCTGTTACGGCCGGTGACCTACATCCAGCAGGCGCTCGACCGGCATTGGGTGCCGACCCTCATGGACACGCCGCCTTTTCCAGAGTTTCCTTCCGGCCATTCCGTGCAGTCGAGCGCAGCAGCACAGGTGCTGGAGCAAATCTTTGGTGCCGATACCAGCTTCGTCGACAACACCCACAATGATCGCGGCTGGGGGCCGCGTCAGTTCCCTTCCTTTCGTGCTGCGGCGGCAGAAGCGGCGGTATCACGCCTTTACGCCGGCATCCACTTTCGCTCAGGCGTGGAAGCCGGCGTTGTGCAGGGGGAATGCGTGGCGCGCAACATTCTGGCGCTGAAGTTTCAGCCCTGAATAGATTGCTGTGCATGCGGAAATGCATTTCTGCTGCGCTGCTGCCTGGCCATCAAACGCAGTCTCGCACCGCGACCGGACGACACGCCACCCGGTCCCGTCTGGAAGACGTTTGAAGTTTTTCGTGACGCTCTGCCGGCGCGTGACCGCGCCGATGACGAGTCGAAGTCAGACTGACGAAGTGCCTACGCCGACTTTGCGCAGGAAGCCGGAGACGTCCACGACCCTGGGCTGGGGATGAGATCGTTTCCGGCCAGATCCTTTTCGCGGGCGGCCGGTCACGCAGGTGTCTCCCCTTGTTCATCCGAGGTCCGCGGCACCAGCGCATAGTCCTTGCCGTGGCCGGTGGCAAAATCGTTGCGGCCGCTTGCGTCCCGTCCGCGCAGCAGCCAGATCGGCCGCAGGCTCATGCTGAAGGTCACGCCCGACTGGCTATGCGAGTCGCCGGCTGCTCGCTCGAACACCGAGGTCGCCGGCATGTAGCGGATGACAAATCCAGCGCGACGCCTGGAGGACTTGTTGGCATTCGACCCGTGGATCAGATACACGTCGTGGAGTGAAAATTCACCGGCCCGGAGCACGTCGTCCCTCGCGGTCGATTCGTCGAACTGCGACGGTTCGACTTCCTGGTTGAGAACGATATCCTTGCGAGGGTTCACGCGATGCTGGTAGACACTGCCGTTCGCGTGAGAGCCGGGAATATAGCGCATGCATCCGTTTTCGGGCGTCGCGTCGTCCAGCGCAATCCACACCGAACAGGTAGCGATTGGCCGGATCGGCCAGTACTGCCCGTCCTGATGCCAGGGAATTTCCTTGCCGGTCACCGGGGGCTTGCAGAACACCTGGCTGCCCCAGAGGATGATGTCGGGACCGATCAATTGCGATACCAATTCGACGATGCCCGGGTCGCTGGCATATTCCAACCAGGCCGCGGCGGCGCTTTCGTCATGGGAGCTACCGTAGGGAATGTGCGGGCAAACCAGGGTCTCCGGCGATATGTTGGCGTTGTCGCGCAGAAGTTTCTCCAGCGACGCCTTGATGCGGCCGAGTTGCCCGGGTGGGATTTTCAGTGAGGGCTTGACCAGCCCTTCCCGGCGGTACGTTTCGATTTCCTGTTCGCCCAACCGCCAGCTACTGGCCATGGTTTCCTTTCTCACTTCCAACTTTGTTCGCCGCAGACGCGTCAGCCAAATCAACCGGGGAGCGATTCTCCTCGTACTCTCGCTAGTCGTTCTTGCAAGTCGGAAAGAATTCGGCGAGCTGGTGCCCGTATCGGAAATCGGTGAAATCGCAGGGATGGGCGAATGTGCCGTAACAATTTGCGTCCGATTTCGGGTCGCAGTAAACATCGTCGTTCCGGACTGCCAGGGGGGCAAATTGAACCATCGCCTCGTGACCCTCCGGCCGCGCAATCAAATCTCCTTTCGGGGTTCTGAGAACAACGACAACGTAGGGAAAATGTTTCCTGGGCGCATCAGCACAGCCGCAAAAATGCGACTCCAACGCCAAGTCTTCGGAGCGCAATTCGTCGAGTTCGATGCTCGAAAATTTCTCCCGCAGCCACCCTGACATGCCTTCCAGTTCGAGCATTCTGATTTGTTCGGCCTTTAGCGTGGACTTCCGTGATTCCTGCGCAAAACCCTGCCCCATCCCGGCCAGTGCCAGAACAGCAACAACTCCTGCACTGACTTTGCGCGGGAATCTGATCACGCCTTGACCCAGGTTTCCGAAAATGCCAGGAAAGCAGTGCTACTGTCTTTTTTCCCCGCGAATTCCCGCGGGAAAGCCTTGCCCGATACGGCGTTGCCGTTGAGGGTTGCGCTGCATGATCGGGCGTCGACGAACAAAGAAATCATTTCGTGCTTGCCTGTTGCAGAGCGTCCCACATCGAATTCGACAAGAAACGGCGCACTCAAAGCGTTCCACGTCAGGTTCACCTGTCCGATGGCTGAACGAAACCATTCGGTGTGCACGGTCCGGCCATCACCGCCTGCCATGAAATCCCATGCCGGTTTCATTTGCATGTTGGCCAGTCCGGTCGCTCCCTTGAAAGCGCCGAAGAAGGAAACAAAACCCTTCTTCAGATATTCGGCCAGCGGCTCATTATCGGTCAGACAGACATTCGGACGCGCCGGATTGCGGCCATCGCCATACGGGTCCAGCAATATCACTGCGGCGTGGCCCTTGCCGTGCGGAGAATGGACAACCCGGAAATAACTGATGAGCGATAAAAACGGGCCGTCGGCCCGGTCTTTCAGGTACATGCCGGGATTTTCTCCCGACCAGTCCACTATTCCTGGATTGATTGGCACGCGTGTCATGGGGGTCTCCTTGTTGTGACGTGAACGGTAATCGGTGAGCAGTGATCAGCAATCGGCGAACGGCTTCTGAGGAATGGTGTTGCCGACCACAGTTCGCTTTCCATCAATCGTTGACGGTTTTGAAATCCGCGGGCATGACCAGTTCGATCAACTCCAGGTCAGGGGAATGCCCGAGTTCGGTGTGGCGGATGCCCGGCGGCTGATGCACGCAGGTGCCGGCCTTGAGGGTGACCTCGCCCACCCCATCGTAATGAAATTTGATCCAGCCTTTCAGTACGTACACGAACTGGAATTCGACTTCGTGGTGGTGGCGTTCATGGTTCGCCAGGCGACCGGGCTTCGCGCGGATCACGTGGGCGATCACCTTGCCCTGGGTGGCATCACGAATGCCCAGATCACGGTACTGAAAAAAAGGCCGCAGTCCATCATCCTTGAATTCGCTGGACTCGGCGTGACTGACGGAAAATTTCATTGTGTGGTCCACTGGATGCCTCCTTTTCCGGGATTCTTTCCACTTACCTCATGAACGTTAACACGACGGAGCCGTTCCAGTTTTCCAAGTGCAGTTGCCGGTCTTCGACCCGGTAGTGTGCAGTGCGTCGCAGCGCTGCCAGAAAGTCTTTTTCCTGGGCCATCAAAGCCGGCGATCCCTTGTCGCGCGTCAGTACATAAGGCGGCTGCTGCCATTGCAGCCGGCCCTCGACATCGAATTGAAATCGGCCGGAATAACGATTCACCGATGCCGAGCCGGCGATCTTGCCGGCCGGGTCGAAAGCGATGCTGATCGTCGAGCCCGGCAGCAATGGCCGGTCGCTGCCTTGGGTCAGCCATGCGGCAAGTTGCCATTCCTGGCCTCGCGGGAGCGCAGCAGGCTCCGAAGAAGCGGCAATCGCAAGCTCCGCGGGGGCCTGTGTGGACACCACAGGCGGTGCCTCCCCTGCCGTCACGACGGCGGGTGCCGTGGCAGACTCGGACGCCGGTGGAGCAGGATTCACCCGGGTTTCCGCGCCTGCTGTTGGCGGCACCGTCGGCGTGTCCGCCGCCATCGCTTCTTCCGGAGTGTTGATAAACGCCAGCAATGCGGTTTCGCGCGCCAGGGTTTCGCGAATCTGGCAATCCTTGACGAATTCGAGCCCGCTGGTACCCGGCGCGCCGCGGATGGATTGCCAGGTGCATTGCACGTCGCGATAGGCATTGAATTTTCTCTGGCTGTCGACAAACGCGCCCTGCACCAGGCGGCGCCGCGAATTCTGCATGTGCTCGAGCCGCGCCTGGGCGGCCTTGAGCGTTGCGTTCAGTTGTTTGTTGGCAGCCACGAGCTTCTGGTCGAGGCAGGGGATGAGCGCTGGAGCCTCTGCGCATTCTTCGATCGCACCGGCATGGACCACGCCTGTCGAGAGCGCAAACAGAAAGAGGCCCGCGCAAACGATTATTTCCGCGCCCGGGATCATTTGCTTGCCAACCAACGAGCCTCGAATCATGACTCGAGTACCTTTTCGCACCAGCGCGCCACGTTCAGCACCTGTGCATCCGCACCGGGACGGCCAACGATCTGCAGGTTGACCGGCAGCCCATTCGGGGCAGTTCCCGCCGGTAGAGACACCGCTGGAAATCCGCAGAAATTGATCGGCGACGTAAACCGCGTGAGTGTCGGCGCGACGTGCACCGTCCGGCCGTTGAGTTCCACGGTGCGCGTTCCACTCCGGGGCGGCAGCAGCGGCATGGCCGGAATCAGCATCACATCCGCTTCGTCCATTGTCGCGATCATGTTCTCGCGAACTTCGCGGCGCAGACGCTGCGCCTTGACATAGTCGGCCGCGAGATAGAACTGTCCGGTTTCGAGACGCAGCCGGACGTCGGCGCCGAGTTTTTCCGCCCGACGCCGCAGAAGGTCGGCATTCGCCGCGCTCGCCTCGCTGTTGAGAGTGATCAGCTGGATGCCGGGGGCGAGTTCGATGCCCTGAACATTTCTTTCCGTGCAGGTCGCGCCGGCGGCACGCAGCCGCGCGACCGCGCTTTCGATCGTGTCGGCAACCATCGGATCGAGCCCTTCGAAAAAGAATCTGCGGGGCAACACCACTTTCGGCGGCAATCGGTCCGCGCGCGGCATCATCGAGCCGTTCGGCAGCCCCGCCATGACTTCGAAGGCAAGCGCCGCATCCTCGACACTGCGCGTGATCGGGCCGATATGATCGAGCGACCAGGCGAGCGGCAATACGCGGTCGCGCGGCACCGCGTCGTAGGTCGGCTTGAAGCCGACGATTCCGCAGCAGGCGGCTGGCTGGCGAATGGACCCCCCGGTGCAGGTGCCTACTGCGATCACTGCGAGGTCTGCCGCAACGGCAGCCGCCGAACCGCCGCTCGATCCTCCGGGAATGTGGCCGGGATACCGGGGATTCTGCACCGCGCCGAAATGCGGATTCGCACTATCAACACCATAGGCCAGTTCATGGAGGTTGGTCGTGCCGACGATGAGAGCACCGGCGGCGCGCAGCCGGGCGACCACCGGCGCGTCCGTCGCTTGCACGACCGGATCGATCGCCGCGCTGCCGCCGGTCAGCGGATAACCGCGCACCGGCATCAAATCCTTCACACCGACAGGTACGCCGGCAAGCGGCCCCGGATCGATGCCCGCCCTCACCATGCGGCCGATGGCCGCGGCATCCTCCCGCACCTGTTCCGGGCGGACCGTGATAAAAGCATTGAGGTCGCGCCGGGACGCGATGCGTGCGAGGTACTGCTCCGCGATTTCCTCCGGCGCGAGGCGCCGGCTTCGCACCTGCTGCGCAAGTCCCGCTGCACTGTCCAACGCAGCGGCGGGCGGGGGCACGCCGTGACCGGGTGTCACCGGCACCCGCGGCGCATCGAGTGCCGGATCGGACATCACCGCCGCTTCGAACACCTGGGTTATGTCCTCCAGGCCGAAAGCAAACCGCGCTTCCCACTGATCGGCGCGATCAGGCTGGGCCGGATGGCGGAAGGCGGCCACCGCTTCCAGGAATTTTCGCAGTGCTGTGGTGGAAGTCATCATTGATACAGGGCCTTCAGAAAGAATTTTTCGAGGACTTGCGGTCGGAATTTGGCATCGAGCCCCCGGGAACCGGAGGCCGGCGCTCAGGATGTTCGGCAGACGCAGGCTCCATGTTCGGTGGCCGGGCCGCGACGCGACGCTCAAGGGTACGCAACGCTTCAGACCGGAATTCGCGCCAGTACAGGATCACCAGGACCCAGGTGGTCGCCGCCATGAAGACCCAGGAATTCAGGAACCAGGTGAGCGCTGCGAGGCCGAAATAATAGGCTCGCAGGCCGTAATTAAAACTGTCGGCGGCCATGGACGCGATTCGGGAAGCGCGGCCGGTGTAGTCGGCAAAGCGGCGCGGATCGGTGTCGTGGGCCGGCGCGGCGCCCACCAGTACCGAAGAAAAATTGTGTTGTCGCAGCGACCAGGTGAACTTGAAAAACGCATACACAAAAATTGCAATCAGCAGGAGAATCTTGAATTCCCAGATCGAGTCGGGAGACCGCGCCGAGAACGGCAGTTCGGCCATCACCGCGATCACTTTTTCCGACGTGCCGAGCAGCGCGAGCAAGCCACCGAGGATCAGAAGCGTGGTGGAAGCAAAAAAAGTCGCGGCGTTGGAGAGGTTGGTTAGGATCACTACATCGACAACGCGCTGCTCGCGCTCGATCACCTGCTGCCACCATTCGCGGCGAAATCCCCCCATGACGCTCATCAGGCTGGGGTGGCCGTTGCGGGCACGCCAATCAGCGAAGTACTGGTATCCCACCCAGATCGAAAAGAACCAGCAGAGGGACATCCAGTCGAGCAGTGAAAACGGCAGTTTCATGGTGGCAGCAGGTTCAGGAGAAAAGGGTCAGCACCCCGGTGTAGCCATAGAGCCGGTTGTGGGAAATTTCCCCTTCGCAGAAAAATCCCGCCAGTGGAATGTCGCCCAGCGCATGCTGGATCATTCCCGCCTCCTTTGATGCGCTCCCGAACAGGTTGGGGCCCCGGCCGACACAGGAAAAATACAAGGCTCCGCGCGGATTCCCGTACAGACCGCTGCCGATGGATTCGAGCATGCGCGCCATATCCTGGGTGGCCCCGGGCTGGTCGCGGCGACAAAACGTAATCCGGGCGCCTGGCGGCGCCTGCTCGCCGATAGCAATCACTTTGTGGACCGGGTCGATGCCCACCAGATTGCGCACCACGTAGTCATCCTGCGCAGCGCCCGCCATCTGCATGCCGGCGAAAATGTTTGCTCCGTCCCGCGAGAGGTTTTTCCAGGCCGGCTCACCGATGTCCTCCTTGAAAACATCCAGCGCCGCGCGGCCATCCAGTGAGATCAGGATATTCTGCCGGCTGCCGGTCACGACATGCCGCGGCCCGATCGGTGCACATCCCTGAGTGATTCGCGTGGAAACGACCACATCGTCGGAAAACAAAACGCCAGAGAGCCCGCCCTTCGTTACACCGTCGGCAATCTGCACCACTTCGCGCCGCGAACTGGTGAGCCCGCCGGCAACGTAACCGCTTTCCATATGGTCGGCCAGATCCCCGATTAATCGCGGCAACTGCGCATTGCGCGGATCGGCGTGGACGACGGCGAAATTGGCGGGAAAGTCGCCCACGTGCATGGGTACGCGCTCGAAGTCCGCGGGCGCGAACACCCCGGAAAACACCTCGAAGCTATTCGGCGCAAAAGCGCACAGCATGATCGCCATGGCCGGCTCATCGAAATACTCGCGCCCGTTGGCAACCACCCCGATGCCAACCGTGCCAGCCCAATGCAGGATGCCGGTATTGGAACGAAAGTACTGGAGGATTTCGGAAACTTCGCCGGCGAAACTGTCCGACACGTAGAGAAACCCCAGATTCGCGTCCGCGGGACGATTGGCCGTCTGCTGCAGGCATTGGGCCGCGGCGTCTCGCCAGCTTGGCGAGGCCGCGTGACCACACGCAAAGGGTTCAGGGGTATGCATAAAGTCTCGACTGAGGATCGGGAAGTGAGGATTGGGGTTCAAGGACCAAGGGGTAACGACCTTCGACTTTCCCTCTGCACGACGTCACGAATTCTCTCACCGTTCACTATTCACCGTTCCTGGCTCACAGTATCAGAATCGTCGCCAGTCCAAGGAAACATCCCATGCTGGCAATGTCGGTTGCTGTCGTCAGAAAAATACTGGACGCGGTCGCCGGATCAAGACCCAGCTTCTTCAGCGTCAGAGGAATCAGGGCGCCAGACACGCCACTGACGACACAACTGGCAATCATGGCCAGAAAAACCGCCAGTGCGAGCATCAGCGCCGAGGCGTGTTGCTGAATGTGGGCAACGTAATACATGCCGCCACCGGCCACCAATCCGACCAGCGCGCCATTCAACAATCCGAGCGAGGCCTCCTTCGCCACCAACTTTCGCTCTGCACCCGAGCGCAATTCGCCCAGCGTCATGCCGCGTAGCGTGACGGCCAGCGCCTGGCATCCGGTGTTGCCGGACTGCCCCGCCAGCACTGGCAGGAAAAGCGCCAGAATGACCAGATGGTCCAGAGTGCCTTGAAATGCGCCGACCACAGCCGCCGCCAGAAACGCAGTCAACAGATTCAGCTGCAACCAGGGATGCCGCAATCGCAGACTGCGTGTCCAGGGGGTCGTCAGGCGCTCCTCTTCGACCCCGACCATGGAAGCGGACTGGGCGCTAATCTCGAAATTTTGTTCTTCGAACAGTGTAGAGCCCCGTACCATCCCGACCAGTCGGCCCTGCGCGTCGCACACCGGGTAGACCGGGAAATGGTGGTTGAGCACCCGCTTCATGGCTTCCGACAGTCGGATTTCGGGATCGAGCCGGAAGGGGTCAGGCGCCATCGCGTCCCGCAATTTTCGGCTGTGTTCGGTGAACAGCAGGTCGCGCATGGTGATGATGCCCAGCAATTTTCCGGCGTCGTTGGTCACATAACCGTAGGTGACAAAGGCGGTCTTGATCATGTTGCGCAGGCGGTCGATCGCCTCGCCCACCGTAATCTCCGGCGGGAACTGTGCAATCACCGGGTCCATCATGCGGCCAATGCTGCCTTCCGGATAAGCGCGATTGCGGGTCCACTGACGAGCGTTTTCCGCCGGCACCGTCGCCAGCAGTCGGGCGGCATACTCCTCCGAAAGGTAATCGAAGATGACCGTGGTCTTGCCGGGATTCAATTCCAGCAGCGCACGGCCTGCCTCGTTGGGCATTTCCCTCATCAGCAATTTGGCCGCCTCGCGGGCATCGCGCTGGGCAATGGCCGTGACCAGCGTTTGCTGGCGCAGGCGGTCGATCTGATAGGCCGATCTTGGCTGGTCGTTTTCCATGCAATGCATCCTCGCGGCAATCCGGGCGACCGGGGCGCCCGGGGTGGACATTTCAAATCGTGCTCGGAGTCGCGAGTTTACCGTTCCCCGGCATCACGCGGTACCTTCGTCATGCCCAGGAGGGCCGATTTCGCGCGGCAGCGGCAGCTCCGCGGAGTTTTCGGGAGCAAATTCATCCCGACGAGGGTACACTGCAGCAAGTTTCGAACTTGTGGAATTTCGTGACACCGAGATCTGCCGCTTTTCCTCGTCGAAAGCACGAACGCCTCGTTTTCCTGCTTGTCCCTGGGCTCGCCGCCCTGCTGGTCATCACTCTGTTCTCCCTCGCGGCATCAAATCTTTCGACGGCACGCGAGAATCGTCTGCTGGAATCGGAACGCGCCGCGCGCAATCTCACACACGCGTTTGAAGCCCGGGCATCCCGGTCTTTGCAGGCAGTGGACGACAGCCTGTCTGCCATTGTGCAGGCGTGGCGACGGCAACCGGAACTTCGCCGGGCCGACACCCCGCGGCGTGCCCTGATCGCCGAATCCTCATCCGCCCTGCCCGATGTGCGCTCCCTGGTCATCACCGACAGAGCCGGTGTGCCGCTGGTGCAATCCCGCCCGTTGCCACCGGGCATGACAAAATTGTCTTTGGGCTTGCGCGCTTCACGTGCTGGAGCGCAGGCTGAAGGCGATCCGATGGTGAGCGCGGCAGGGGGCATGCTGGTGATTGCCAGGCGACTGACCGACCCCAGCGGTCACTTTGATGGTGTGGTGGCCGCGGTGCTCGATGCAGAAGCCCTGAACCAATTTTTTCGACCCCTTGATCTTGGAAGCGACGGGGCCGTCGCACTATTGCACGAGAGCGGCGAATTGATCGCCCGCCAGCCGCCGGCACCCAGCTGGATCGACAAAGCCGCCTCCGCCCCCCTCGATCAGGAAAAACCGGAGACCCGCTCGCAGGCATGGAACTTTCGCGGCATGAGCCCGATCGATAATGTCGCCCGGATCGAAGCCACCCGGACTTTGGCGGGATTTCCGTTGATGGTGCAAGTTGGGCTGAGCCAGGACACCATGCTGGCGGACTGGCACCGGGACAAGCGACTCCTCCTGACCATCATGATGGTGTTCGCCCTGGCGGTCATTACACTGGCAGTGTGGCTGGCGCGGGAACTTGGCCGCCGGCGCGAAGAACCGGTTGCGGGTATCGGCGACGGAAGATTGTTGCGCCAGGTCCTCGATGTGCTGCCCGTCGGTGTGCAGATTGCGGATCGACATGGGCTGCCGATCCTTGGCAACGCACAAGCTGGACGCCCATGGCCAATAATCAAGCGGCCACAGAGCAACCACGGAGAAAATCAAACATCCCAGATCACTCAGGCGGACGCCGACAATTCTGCCGGCCAGGAAGTGTTTGACTTCGAAACCGCGAGCGGAGATCGCAAGACATTGCTGGGCACCCGCACTTCCGTTTTCAATGCCGACCATGAGATGGTCGGTGACATCTCCGTTTTCGAGGAAGTTTCCGAGCAGCGGGCCTTGCAGGCCAGCTTGCGCGAAAGTGAGAGCAGGTTCCAGGCCCTGGTCCAAAACAACTTCGACGTCGTCCTGATTACCCACGGCGATGATGCCATTGCATTCGCCAATCGCGAGGCCCAGACGCTGCTGGGTTACAGCGAAAAGGAACTGGCAGCACTCGGCTTTCAGATGCTGACCGATGGCGCAGGCCCTCAACTGACCACGCTGCTCGAGCAACGCCGGCAGGCCGGCAGCGCGCGCGGGGAACTCCAGCTCCGGCATCGCAACGGCAGCGTATTCCCCGCTGAAGTATCCTCGGCGGTTTTCCACGATCGCAATGGCCTCGCCTGCGCCATCATGATTCTGCGCGACCTGACCTCGGAGCGCCGGGCCGAAGAACACATCGAGTACCTCGCCTATCACGATGAGCTGACCGGGATTCCCAATCGCGCGTATTTTCAGCGGGCAGCGGAGCAGATGCTGGCAGCCGGGCAGGAACCGGACAGTGGCTGTTCGCTGTTGCTGATCGACCTGGATCGATTCAAACACGTCAATGAAATCATCGGCCACGGCGCTGGCGATCAACTGCTCAAGGAAGTGGCAGCCCGGCTGCGCACCTGCCTTCGCGAAGGCGACATCCTGGCCCGCCTTGGCGGCGATGAATTCGTGATCCTGATGCAGAATGCCGACAACCTGGAAGCCGTCAGCACGGTGGCCCGGAAAATTCTCGAAGTCACCTCCCGCCCGCTGGTCATTGACGAGCATGAGTTCCTGGTCACCGCCAGCATCGGCATCAGTTCCAGCCCCCGCGACGGCACGGACCTGCGCACGCTGCTGCGCAACAGCGACATGGCGATGTACCGCGCCAAGGACGCCGGGCGCAATGCGTTTCGGTATTTCTCTTCCGCCATGGAACCGGAGGGCCGCAACCGGCTGACCACTGAATTCGCCTTGCGGGGCGCGCTGGAGCGCCGGGAATTTGCGGTTCACTTCCAGCCCAAGGTGAATTTGACTTCACGGATAGTGGCCGGCATGGAAGCACTGGTGCGCTGGCACAATCCGGAGAAAGGCCTGATGCAGCCCGGCGAATTCATCGCCATCGCGGAGGAGACCGGCATGATCGGCCCGATCGGCGACTGGGTGCTGCGGGAAGCCTGCATCCAGGGCAGGAATTTGCGCGATGCGGGGCACCTCCCTCTGAAAGTGTCGGTGAATCTGTCCGCGCGCCAGCTCTTCGATCAAGGCTTCGCGCAGCGTGTCGCCGACACCCTGGACGAAACCGGTTTTCCCGCCGAATGCCTGGAACTGGAAATTACCGAAAGCATGATCATGCGGGATACCCCCAACTCGATTCTCGTTCTGGAGGCATTGCGCGCCACCGGCGTGCGGATTGCGATCGACGATTTCGGCACCGGGTACTCCTCGCTTGCCTACCTCAAGCAATTTCCGATCGACTGCGTCAAGATCGACCGCTCCTTCATCCGTGACCTGCCGGAAGACCGCGACGACGCATCGATCACCCGCGGCATCATCGCCATGGCGCACAACATGAAACTGGAAGTGGTTGCCGAAGGCGTGGAAACGGTTGCACAACTGGAATTCCTGCGCATTCACGGCTGCGACGAAATACAGGGATTTTTGTTCAGCGAGCCCCTGGTGATGCGCGATTTCGAGCGCTATCTGAGTGTGACACCCGCCGCCACGGTGCACTGATTCCGGCGCATGGATTCCGCGGCCCTCGCCGATCCTGGCGTAGCACGCTTATAATCTGCTTTTATCGTTCTACCAGGGGAGTCCAGCCATGCCTGCCAATGCCTCCGCCATTGCGATGAAATCCGACGACGAAGCCGTACTGCTGCGTCACGATGTGGCCTCTGTTGCCACATTGACCCTGAATCGACCCAAACAATACAACGCGCTGTCTGAAGAACTGCTCGGCGAACTAATTTCGGCGCTGGAGGCCATTGCCCTCGACAAGTCGGTGCGGGTGGTGGTGATCGCCGGTGCCGGCGGCGCCTTTTGCGCGGGACACGATCTGAAGCAAATGCGTGCAAACCCGGACAAGACCTACTACGACCGGCTCTTTGCACAATGCAGTCACATGATGATGGCACTGACCCGCCTGCCGCAACCGGTCATTGCCCGGGTGCACGGCATCGCCACCGCCGCCGGCTGCCAACTGGTGGCGCAATGCGATCTCGCGGTGGCTTCGGATCAGGCGCGCTTTGCCGTGTCCGGAATCAACGTCGGCCTGTTCTGCTCCACGCCCAGCGTTTCGCTGGGCCGTAACGTGCTGCGCAAGCAGGCGATGGAAATGCTTCTCACGGGCGATTTCATCGATGCGCAGAGTGCGAAGGAACGCGGCCTGGTGAACCGCGTCGTGCCCGCCGACCGGCTGGACACCGAAGTGCGCAAGCTCGCCGAGGCCATCATCGGTAAATCGGAAGTGGCCGTCAGCACCGGCAAAAAAATGTTCTACCGGCAACTCGAACTCGGTATGGAGGCCGCCTACACCTATGCGGCCGAAGTGATGGCCTGCAACATGATGGCCAATGATGCCGGCGAGGGCATCGACGCCTTCATGCAAAAACGCGCGCCGAAGTGGGAAAACAAGTAGTG
>JBJXFN010000001.1:0-10544 GCA_046155535.1 Burkholderiales bacterium | reverse complement strand
CCAGCACGTCGGTCGGCGCAAGGGGCATCATTTCGAGTGTCTCGAGTGTCAGGGGTTCGTTGACCCTGTTGAGTACGGCAGCACGGAATTTCAAGAGAAAACCCTTTCTGCCACAGAGGGCACAGAGATCACTGAGAAAATCCGCATTTCCGAAGATTCATGGTTCGAACCCTGCAATCCAACCTCAAGCGGCTTTCTTATCATGCCCCGATCCCCTCGACACCAGCAGCAATTCCAGGCGACGCGGATGACAGGTTAATCCCAGCAACTGCTGCGCGAACGCCCCGGCGGCAATTTCGGCAAGGGCGCGAACACCTGAGGTCCAACGCCAGCGACCCAGGCGAAAGATGGTTACCGGATGACGGCGCGCGATAGGGCCGCGCGAGTCGGTGCAGTCCAGATGGTGATAGAGCTCGTGCGCCAGAAACAGCGCACGCGCATGGCCAACGCCGTTCCCGGGCAATCCCGCAAGCTTTCGATCGAGTTGCGCAATCGCGCCGATGTACAACGTGATGCCGGGCCGCCGGGTGGAATACTCGGCAAACACCAGCGTCGTGCCGAATCCGGACATCGCGTCGCTGTCGATCACGGGCACCGCGCATGCACGGGCGATGATGTCGGGATCGTTCCCCCAGCGTCCGGAGGCAGCCGCCGCGTGACACCGTCCGTCATCGATTGCCGCCCGCACCCATGCTGCGCGGTCCGCAAAAGGAATCCGGCCGGCTTGCGGATCCTCGGCAAGCATTTGCAAGCCAAGCGCCAGCGAATCGTCCTGGGCGCTCATATCCCGCGCGAACCCGGAACGCTGATCAGTGCAACAGGGGTATCGGGCGCGAGTCCTTCGAATTCGCTGCGGCCGATGGCCACCGCCTGTTCCAACGTATGGACACCGGACAGATCCACCACCCGACGTCCGGCAATGACGAACAGGTCCGGCGTGATCACGCTATCGCCGTTGTATATCGTCGCCTGTTCCCACAAGCGCCGGATCGTATCGAGACCTTCGTGGGCCATGGCCCCGGTCACCAGGCCGTCGCTGCGCTGAATGCGTATGACGCCTTCGCGGTCTACCGCCCGCAGCGGCGCGCGCCGGGTCGCAAAGATCCGCCATTTGCGTTCCTCGACGATTCCCTGGAAAACACGGACCTGATCAGTGGCTGCAACCATACGAACGGCATCCGCCTGCAATCCCATCGAGGAAGCCGCAATGTCCCGGGCCTCGGCCTCGCCGACCTCCTTGCGCATGTCCTGCGCCCGCATTTCGGTCGCGCCGATCGCCGTGGCACGCACGCGTTGCGTCTGCGCATCGACCTCAATCGTGACTTCCACGTTCTCCGGGGATGCGCCGATCTTGACCGCGGCATCGAAGGCTTCGCGCTTGATGCGCTGCAGGTCTTCGGGCAGCGGATTCGGCATCACGCGCTCAACGGTTTCGCGCACCAGCGCCAGGGCAACGCCGATCGAAGAGATGACTTCCGCATCCTGCGAAATCCGGAAATCGAGTTTCATCCGTTCGGCGACGAACGGAATGAGTGCCGCCGCTCCGCCACCTTCCCCGACCAGAACCGACTGGTCGGGGTCAAGCTTGTACTCCCGGATCAGGTCGAGGACCACGCCGGTCACCTTGGACGCCGCTTTCTCCAGAACACCGCGGGCGGCTTCCTCTACTGTCTTGCCCAATTGCCGCGCGAGAGGCCCGAAGGCGCGGCGCGCCGACTCCGCATTGCCGTGCGCATGCCAGCCCGGTTTCGCGTAACCCAGGACATTGGCCGCGCAGGTATTGGTCAATGCGTAGCGGCTGCCACTGGCGCAGCGCACGGCCACATAATCGTCCGGGTCACCGCTCTTCGGGCAAAACTTTTCGAGCTTCGGATCGACGATGTCCTCGGGCGCGGCAAAGGTCGCGTAGTGCAAGCCGGCGATATGCGCGCTGCGCGGTCCGACATCGACAATCTGGTCGCCGCGCACGCGCACCATGCTGCCGCCGGCAATGCCGACCACTCTTACGTCCAGGGAATTCACATAGGTATCGTGCCCTCCGACCTTGGCATGTTTGACGGTGGGCATCCCATTGCGGATCACGCCGATATTGGTGCTGGTGCCGCCGACCTCGAAATAAATGCCGTCGGAAATCCGCAGATACATGAGCGCACCGGCCACGCTCGCCGCGGGGCCGGACAACATGGTCACCACCGGGCGGCGGCGCATTTCCCGCACGTCCATGACACCGCCGTCGCCTCGCATGATCATTAGCGGGGCACCGATGCCGGCCTCCCGAACGGCCGCTTCAGTCATGTTGGCCGTCAGGATCATCTTCGGAAGAATGCTGGCATTGATGACTGCGGTGCGGGTGCGCGTGGTCAGCCCGTAAAGCCTGGTGATTTCGTGACCGCCGGTCACCGCCAGACCCAGTTCGGTGGCGACTTTCATGACCAGCTCTTCGCCGCTCTGATCATCGACCCCGAAGGCGCTGCTGGCCACCACAACTTCAGCGCCTTCACCGCGCAGCGCTTCCAGGTGTGCCCGCACCGAGGCTTCGTCCAGGTTGTCGGTGGTGAGAAAGCGATGCGAGGGCAGCAGAAGGCGGCCGGGCGCGAGTTCGATTTCGCGGATGTTGCTCTGTCCTCTTGCCAGCACCGCCTCGATCCGGCTTGCCATGCCGAGGATACCGACCTGCGCCACGTCCCCCTCCAGAAGCGCGTTGGTGGCCTGGGTGGTGCTGTGAGCAATAAACACCACGTCTTGCGGGTCCACCTTCGAGCGCTCCAGCACGTTGCGGAACACCTCGACCACACCTGCCGCCACGCCGCGCGCATCGTCGTGCGTGGTCATTACCGAATAGCGGCCGGCGACCGCGAAGTTGGCGTTGTCGATCAATACTGCCTTGGTAAACGTGCCGCCGACGTCGATGCCGATGCGATAGGACTTTCGGCCGTTCATGCGCTAGGAATGTTCAGGACAGCATGTAATAGCCGATGGCCGAAGTGATCGCGACCATGAGGCAGCCGAAGGGCAACGCGGTTTTCAGGAACTGTCCGTGTGGCACTTTGGCGTAGCCGATGGTCCACAACGTCCAGGAGTTGGTCGGATCGCAACTGCCCTGCATCACCGTCGGGCCCAGCCAGAGGGCATACAGGTAGGGAACGGGAATTTCATTGTTGGACAACAGGATCGCGAGCAAGGCAGCGCCGGTGCCAACCACCACAAGGGGACCGCGGTAGATGCTGCCAATACCGCCGAGCACGGCAAAGAAGATCGCGACTTGCAGGGGAGTGTGGGGCAGGATGGGATCGAAGATCGGCTTGAGCGCGCCGGCGACCTGCGGCATCTGGCCGGCCACGATGATCATTCCGCAAATCGTCCATAACGCGGCGATGGTTGCAATGTCGGGAAAGGCGTCGTAGAACGCCTTGTTGAACAGGTTCAACGTGCCCTGCAGGCCGCGGTCCCTGAAAGTCAGCGCCAGTGCCAGCACGATCGAGAGCAGGAACGTCGGGATGATCTGCCACTTGAACACCATGATCATGAAGACCGGGAACACCGGCACCAGGTAGGTGTAGTACGGCGTGCGCTTTCGCGGAGCCGGCGCGGCGGTATCCACCGACGCAGCATGGCGTACCCCCAGTTTTCGCAAATTGATCCAGATCATCAGCCAGGCTATGAGGATGTAGACCACCATTCCCACGACCCAGAACGTGAGCCACGGCGCTTCGTATTTGATGCCGGGAAAAAGTTTTTCGAAGGTGCCGAACTGCACGAGGTTGACATAGGCGCCCGCGCCAATGCCCATGGTAAACACCGGCGCGGCGACTCGCGCGGGTATTCCCTGACTCAACATGATCGGCAGCGCGATCACACCTATCGCAATGGCTGCACCGACGCCGTACATCGAGGTGAACAGCAGTGCGGTGACCAGGTTGATGGTCATGGCGGTCACCATCGGGCGATCGCCGGACAACTCGACGGCGGAGCGGATCACACTTTCCGCAATGCCGGTCTGGATCAGCACCTGCGCAAACCAGGCCCCGAATACGATGATGATCACTGCCGAGGCGTACTGGACGCCGCCCCCTTGCACGATCTTGGATTGGATGTCGTTGACCCCGATGCCCGCCAGCAGCGACCAGACAATTGCCAGCAGCAACAGCATGATGATCGGGCTCTGGCCGCGCACGATGGCGGCCACCACCGCAAGGAATGCCAGCAGAAGCAGGACTCCGGTCAGCCACTCCATATTCTCCCCCGATTCTTTTGTTCAGGCCGGGGATGACCGGCCTGATTTTTTTCCCCGGCCACTGCGTTGGCGCCGGCGTGACATCCTGCGTCTAGTGTAGTGCTTCGTATTGTTCGGAGCTTATGTTGATTGGCCAAACGCCGCCCAAAACCGCAAAAGCGGCGAAATCTTTGCCATACGCAAACAAAGCCGCAGCCAGGTTGGACACCTGCCGAAGATTTTCGACAAAGGTTGGCGCCGATCCTCGTCCGCTTTTGTTCCGAATAATACGAAGCACTACACTAGCTTTTTACTTTGTCGGTTCCCCGGTAGAGAATTTTCTCCGCTGCCGCCGTGATGTCCCGGTGTGCGGCGACCGACTCCTCGCTCAGATCCGACTTTGGCACCGGATCGTAGTCGAAGTGATGAAAGCGATCGACACCCCGCACGAGCGTCGCATTGTCGCGCGGACCGGCAGTCTGGCGCACATAGGTCGGGACATAACGAATGGCCACACCGATGCGCCGGCGATCCGCGCGATTGGACTTTGAGCCATGGACGATGCGCACGTGGTGCAGAGACATCTCGCCGGGCGCAAGCGGCATGTCCACAACCTTTTTCTCGTCGACCTCGACCTGAACTTCCTGCCCGCGGGTGAGCAGATTGTTCTGGGCGAACGTGTCCTTGTGCGGCAATTGCTCGATGAGATGGCTGCCCGGCAACACGCGCATGACACCGCTCAATTCGTCGCTCACCGACAGCGCCACCCACGCGGTGACCACGTCCGGGTGCGACAGGCCCCAGTAAGTCGAATCCTGATGCCAGGAAATGTAGGCGGGATCATTCGGTTCCTTGATGAAAAAACTGCTGCTCCAGGCCAGCAGGTCACCACCGAGAATATCTTCGATCGGATCGAGAATTTCCGGCCGGCGCATCAGGTCGTTCAGCCATTTAAATACCAAGTGCGGTTTGTTGCGGTACGGGGTCTTCATTACCAGGCCGTCGCGCGCCTCGAAGGCTTCGAGTTTAGCGCGGTACTCCAGCACCGCGGCTTCCGACAGGACCGGAAGCGGAAAGTGGTAGCCGTTTCGATTGAATGCCTCGACCTGTGTCTGCGTCAGAACTTTGTAGACTTTGCCGGCGGCCTCCCGCTGTGCGCTACTGCTCATAAGTGTCTCCCGTCTTGAAGACCGCACCAGCGTTGGCTGATGCGGCTCGTTTTGTCACCGTGCAAAGCTTCAGGGAAGCTGATAACCCTTTTTGCTCACCTTGATCCGGTACAGGCTCTTGCCGGATGTGATGTACAGCGTATTGGCCATGTCGCCGCGGCCGAACGCGACGTTGGTTGGCAGTTCCTTGCCCGTCGAAATATGACCGAGTTCCGTGCCATCGGGCGAGTAAACGGTAATGCCGGGACGGTGCTCGCAACGTTCTGCGACCCAGGCGTTGCCTTCGCTGTCCATCACAAGCCCGTCCGGTCCGCTGCAGGCAGGCGAGCGGTCCTTGCTGTAGTCCTTGAACACACGGCGGTTGGAAAGTTTCCCGTCCGCGCTCACGTCATAGGTCTGCAACATATGATGACCGCTCAGCGCCTTCTCGCCTTCCTTCAAATTCTCGAAGGCCAGAGCCCCGTTATCGTTGCTGACGATATACATGCGCTTCTGGTCCGGCGAAATGGCAATACCGTTGCACTTGCCGCAATCGACCGCTACGCGCGCGATGCTACCGTCCGGGTCGACACGGTAAGCCGCAAAGCCGTCCGCCATCACCGGCTCATGGCCGAGGTAGCGCGGGTCGGTGAAATAGATGCGGCCTTTCTCGTCGATGGTGATGTCGTTCAGCGCATTGAACGGCTTGCCTTCGAATCCGCCGGCGAGAATCATGCTGCGCCCGGTCTTCATGTCGATCTTGGCAAGCATGCGCAGGCCGTAGTCCGCGCCCATTGCCAGGATCAAGTTTCCGTCGCGATCGAACTTGAGGCCGTTCGACATCCCCGACGGGCTGCGGAAGATTTCCGCTTTCCCGGTCTTGGGGTTGTACTTCCACACGTGACCGCCCATCGAGTGTTTGCCGTCCGGGTCTTTGCAGAACTTGGTGAACGTGATGTCGCTGAAGTACACCATGTTGTCGGGCCCCACCGTGGGTCCCTCGGCGAAGCAGTCGCCGTCGAACAGCTTCTCCACTTTGGCTCCCGACGCAGTCACGCTCCCGGTCGGCGCCGGAAATGTTGACGGATCGGCCGCAATCGCTGCAGCAGACAGGGCCAGCGCGGCAACCGCGACGGCCGCAAAATGTTTCGAATTGCGCAAGATATTCATAATCTCCTCCATGATTGTTGTGAAAGCGCTCGATCTCTTCGTTTTGGCTCCAATAAATTTCCCGGAACCGACTCCGTCCCCCTCATCGCGGTTGCTATCCCGCGATACAACTTCTCCTTCTTGCCGCTGGCACTGATTCGTTTCAGGCTGCGCGAACGACACCCGACGATTCCTCTCTTTCGATCCGACTCCAGAGTGCACGAATCATGTCCTTCATCATCAGCGCCTCCTGCCACCGGTCCGACAATTCGTAGCCGTCAGCGCCAGTGATCGCGTACTCCTTCGGTCCGAGTTCGCACAGGAAAGTGAACGTGGCGTCCTGCGGCGCCCTGGCCCGCCAGGATCGGAATCCGTATTCCCACCAGCCCATGAACAGATCCACCCAGTGTTGCATCGTGGGAAAACTGATTTGCACCTGGATCTGCTCGCGGCTCGCCACCCGGCCGTGAAATCCCCAACAATTGTCCAGGATGCGATGCATGAGCTTGTGATTCTCCTCGGCCACCGGATACCAGAATTCACGGCCGAGCAGATAATGCGAGAGATCCCCGGTCAGCCGCAGGTCCGGAAAACAATCAAGCAGCCGCAGGGTGTGGAAAAGATCCGTGGTCATGCGGTCGCGATGCGTTTCGATATGCACCGCGATACTGGCGTCGTGGGCGATCCGACGCCAGCCTTCGACATAGGGAATACACTCCTCCAGGGAATACGGCCGCACGTCGGGTTGCAGATTGATGTGATCCGCGCCGAGCTCCTGGACGTATTCGACCGTCTGCCTCAGGTCATCGACCGTCTTCGGGTAACACTGCGCCTGCCAGCTCATGTTGTGGGCGCGCAGGAATCCGGTGACTTCCTTCGCATAATCGAAGTCGACAAAACGCACGCCGCAGCCGTCGAATCCGGCATCGTGGATCATGGAGAGTTTTTCGCCGAGCGACCATTCCTGCCCGTCGGGCCGACGGCGTTCCATAGCCCATAGGGATTGATAGATAAGGAGTTTCTGCATGCGTCAACGGCCCCAAAAGAAAGGCATGACGCAATGACGCCAAGAACGCAAAACGCGCGAAGAAGGGCACAAATCACTTGTCAGAATTTCCATTGTGCCTTTGCGACGAGATTTCGTTTTCCAGAACACTACGTCCGAGCGAATGAATTCGCCCATGTGACTCAAGTCGCCACGGATTTGAACTCGAAGTACCGGTTGCGCAAAGCGGTCTGGTTTTCGTAGATCGATCCCTGCGCAAGCGCCGGCGGCAACGGCATTCGCACCGGCAGTTTTTCCTGTCGGGGCTCGAGTGTAGGCTGGCCGACAATCATGCGGCTGTTGAATTCGTCGAGGTCCTTGAAATTCACCAGCGGCCAGGCATCCGCCGCCATGCATTCGTAGAGCAACAGTTGGCGCGGCTTCAGGGAAGTATTCTGCGCCGAACCGTGGACCAGTCGCACGTGGTGAAAAGAGCAGGATCCGGCTTTGCCGGTGAGCGTCACCGCTTTTGAGTAATCCAGATCAGGCGTGGCGGTGGGGTCCATCGCACCGCAGAACCGCCCGTCCAGGTGATGATTCCAGACTTTGTCAACCTTGTGGGTGCCCGGCAGCACCATCAACGGGCCATTTTCGATTTCCATGTCATCCAACATGACACCGACCGCCAGAATGTCGTCGTTTGTGTGCGGGTAGAACGCCCAGTCCTGATGCCACTCGACGGGAGAACCGTATTCCGGCGCCTTGATGTTGAGCTTGGAACCATGCAATCGTACGTTGGGCCCGAGCAGTGCCTGGAGAACCGCGACCAGATTCGGCGATCGCAGCGCATCCCAAAAAATGCGATCGACCTTGTGCGGGGTCTTGATCCTGCGCACACGGGGATTTTCAGGCGTGTGTGTGGGTTCCAGATCATAGATATCGTTATGACCGGAAAGGCCTCGCGCATCAGCCACCAAACCTGTGATAACGGCGCGAATTCTTCCCAACATGGCGGCGTCGAATACGTTTTCGACGACCACGTACCCATCGCGGTGATAAGTCTCAACCTGCTTTTGTGTGATCACGGAACCGAAACCTGTTGTTCTGGACGATTGACGGGTTACGATAGTCCACACCCGCATTCGCCGCAAGGTCTGTCACGCTCGAAAATCGCGTTTTGCGCACCGCACAATGATCCATGTCAAGTTCCGCGCAAATAATCCTCGGTTGCAGGGTGTTCCATCTTGCGCGACAGGCCTGCTTTGTGCCATCGTACCTGCTGTCTGAAAGGTGCGGCTCATTAATGTGTTCGCGCTCAATCAGGCTAAAGCAAGAAAAGAACGTGCCGCAGTAAGGCATTCAATTTGACACCTAGGAGGAGATTTCACAATGAAGCTGTCCATATTTTCGGGCGTTTTGCTGGCGGCATTCGCGGGCACCGCGATGGGCCAGATGATGCAAGGGGCGACCGATGACGCCGCCCTGAGCTGGGGATACACCAAGTGGGGCAAGGGCGACAAGGCCGGCTCCGCAAACCATACCAAGAATTCGGCCAACATCAAGCGCGCGCTGGCCACCATCAAGCAGAACAAGGCCATCACCATCGGCAAGTACTACCATAGCGAAGCACCGGCGTTTGGTCCTCGTGCCTGGCGGATGGTGATTCCCGGCACGCCGCAAGGCGGTCCGTTCGGCAAGAATGCCCTGGTTTACCACGATGAGTACGTGACCACGGAAATCGGTCAGATCCAGACCCAGTTCGACGGTCCCGGCCACATCGGCGTGAACACCTCCAAGGGCATGCTGTTCCACAATGGCATGTTTGCGCACGAGTCTTATGAGCGTGGCGCAGGCGGCCGCGTGATGGGCATGGGTCCGCTGGGCGTCGAGCACGTCGGCGAACTCGGTTTCGTGTGCCGTCTGGTGGTGCTGGATGCCGTGGCCTACCGCAAGTCGCAGGGCAAGATTTCGGCCTCGGCTGAGATGCTGCCGATTCCGAAGAGCGTAGACTCCCCCGGCATCGTCACCGCCGCCGACATGGCAGGCATGATCAAGGCTCAGGGACTCGCCGACATCGGCCCCGGAGACTGCGTCGCGCTGCATACCGGTCAGGGCAATTCCTGGGGCAATGGTCGTTACAAGACTCTGACCAGCGCCCAGCGCGCCGAAGCACGGGCCCTGTTCGCGCAAGGCGAACCTGGCTGGGGCATCAGCGGCTGCCAGTACATGTTCGACCGTGACATCGCCCTGCAAATGGGCGACACCTCGGCGAACGATGCGCAGCCCTTCGGAGAAGGCGGCGACGGCTTCGCCGTGCCCTGCCACACTGAAGGCATGCCGCGCCGCGGCATCTGGAACCTGGAAAACGTCGACACCGAATCGCTGGTCAAGGCCGGCGTCAAGGAAGGCGCATTCATCTGGGCCCCGCTGAAAATTATCGGCGGCACGGGATCCCCGGGCAACCCGGTGGTGCTGTACTAAGCTTCAGGCAATTGCTTCAGACAAACCGGCAGTGCGCGCAGGCGCCTGCCGGTTTTTTTTGCCCAGAGGCGGCTAATCGAGTTCCCACGTGGTGATGAAATATCCGGGTCTGTCACGAGGACGCCTTACGAAGGGCGCTTGCCCTCCCGACAGTCGCCCTCCGAATTCGCTTATTCGCCGTAGTTAAAGGGCGCCGCGGTTTCCATCATCACGTCGCGCGCCACGCGTCCGCGCTCGGCTGCCTCGCGTTGCGCGTCATTGCCAACCTGGGCTTCCATGTAACTTCCCAGATAACGTCCGCGCGCAACGATGTTTCGCCCCACGCGCAGCCGTTGCGCCTCAAATTTTTCGAGCGCTTCAACAATGTCGGTCGTTCCGTCCAGCGCCTGCGCCAGCGCCAGCACGTCGCCCGCGCCCTTGGGAACTCCCATCGCCACATGCGGGCGGGTGACAAAGGCGGCGTCGCCGACAATCGCCACGCGCCCGAACACCAACTGAGGCGGTTCGATATCCATGATCGGCTGAAAGAAATGCGTCCTGCCCAGACGCATCGCTTCGGCGAACGGCG
>JBJXFN010000032.1:0-59661 GCA_046155535.1 Burkholderiales bacterium | reverse complement strand
CTGACCCCTGCATGACCCCTGCACTCTTACCACGGTTCAATCTTCGAGCGCATATCCAGCTCGAATGTCCAGGCACGTGGCTGCTGCTGATGCAGGAACCAATACGCTTCCGCCAACCCGCCCAAGTCAATCAAACGTTCCTCACCCATCTGTTTCACCAGATCCGGGCGCCGCGTGCGCAGCCGATCGCCGTCAATGCCGCCATCGACCACGACATGAGCGACGTGTAGCCCCTTCGGTCCAAGTTCTTTCGCCATCGCCTGCGCCATATTGCGCAGCGCAGCTTTAGCCGAGTTGAATGCGACGAAGCCGGCCCGCCCGCGCACGGAGGCACTGGCGCCGGTGAATAGCAGCGTGCCGCCCTTGGGCAACATCCGGCGCGCCGCTTCGCGGCCGAACAAAAAGCCGCCAAAGCAGCACACGCGCCATGCCTGCTCGAAGTAGTCGGCTTCCATTTCCATCACCGCACCGGGCGTGTTATTGCCGGCGTTGTACACGGCGACATCCAGGCTGCCCTTGGCGGCGCATACTTGATCGTACAGCGACAGCACGTCAGACTCCTTGGTGGTGTCGGCGACGATGGCTGTGGCGGTTCCGCCGGTAGATCGAAGCTGCTTGACCAAGAGTTCGAGGCTCTGCTCCGTGCGTCCGGCCACGAACACGTGGAACCCTTCGCGCGCAAACCGGGCGCTGACGCTGGCGCCCAATCCTTTTTCAGCGCCAACACCAATGACCAACGCTTTTTTCGGATCAGCCATAAGGCTTACTCACCGACGAAGTTGGGTTTGCGTTTCTCGACGAAGGCTTTGATGCCTTCGCGTGCATCTTTCGTTCTGCTCATTTCCGCAATCACTCTTGTCTCGCGTTCCATTTGCGATTCCAGCGTGTCGTTGGGTGACATCATCACCAGTTTCTTGACACCGCCGTAGGCCTGGGTCGGGCCCTTTGCGAGCTGTGTGGCGAGCTTCGTTACCTCTGCCATCAGATCAGCCGCCGGAACGACGCGGTTCACCAGTCCCCAGTCGAGTGCTTCCTGTGCGGTCAGAACGCGATTGGTCATGTACAACTCCATGACCCGCCGGCGGCCAAGCAACCGATTGAGAAAAAACGTTGAACTTCCGTCCGGCGTCAGTCCGATGTGCGTATAGGCGCTGGTGAACTTGGCGGTATCCGCCGCGATGGCCAGATCGCAGCACGCCGCGAAACTCAAACCGGCACCGGCGGCCACGCCGTTGATCGCTGCGATGACCGGCGCACGCAGCCACGCAAGCCGGGAAATGCCGGTATGCAGGACCCCGGTCATTTCGCGCACCAGCATTTCAACGTTGTCACCGCTCCTGGCGAACTCGGCAACATCGCCCCCGGCACAAAACGCCCGGTCACCTGTTCCTGTCAGAACAACCGCGCGTATCGACCGGTCGACACTGCAACGATTGACGATATCGTAGAACTCGTTCGTCGCCTGGCTGTTGATCGCGTTGAACGCCTCCGGCCGGTTAAACGTAATCCAGGCCACGTTCTCTCGTACTTCAAACTTCATCGCTTTGTAATCCATCTCGACCGCTCCTCCTTTAATCAGTTACCACCCGCGCACCAGGAACAACCCCTCAGATTGCGACTTTTTTGACTGCCGCTTCGTCCCAAGCAAGTCCGTTCCCAGGCGCATTCGTTACATGCGCGAAGCCATCTTTTGCCGGGAACGGTTCCGCCAGAATGGGCTCGGCCCAGTCGCTC
This sequence comes from Burkholderiales bacterium, assembly GCA_046155535.1. Taxonomy (GTDB): domain Bacteria; phylum Pseudomonadota; class Gammaproteobacteria; order Burkholderiales; family JACQAP01; genus JACQAP01. Next base: position 57,927 of record JBJXFN010000032.1, on the reverse strand, counting down.
CACTCCAACCAGTCGGCCGACTCGCTGACGCGCAGCAGTTGTGCCGAGACTACGGGATACAAATGGCTGGAAAGCGGCAGGCCGGCGGCGCCGGCAATCGCTGCGGAGCGCATCCAACCGGTGACGCCGCCGATGCGCATCAAATCCGGCATGTAGAGGTCGGCCGCGCCGGCTTTCACGGCTTTGTAGAACTCGCGCGGGCCATAGATATTCTCGCCTATCTGAATGGGAGTCTTGATCTCGCGCGTGATTTGCGCGCAGCCGTCGAGGTTGTCGTACACGATCGGCTCCTCGAACCAATACAGCCCTTGATCGTCAAGCCCATGCATGCGCTGCAGCGCTTCGCCGAATGTCATGCCCTGGTTGAAGTCAGTCATCAGCAAGATGTCATCGCCCACCGCATCCCGAATGGCACGGATGGCATCCTTGTCGTCTTGCAGTGTTGGGCGCCCCAGGCGCATTTTCAGTGCCTTGAATCCGCCTTGTGCGACCAAGGATTTCGCCTCCTTGCCAAGCGTCTTGATGGGACTCAACCACAAACCGTTGGTGTTGTACGCGCGGATGGGGCCTGGACTGCCGCCCAGCAGACTCACGAGCGGCAAGCCGGCGGCACGCGCGAGTGCGTCCCAGATCGCCATGTCCAGGCCCGACAGCGCGATCACCGTAATGCCCTCACGGCCATTCAAGTGCAGCGTCTTCATCGCATCGCCATAGACATCAAGCGGGGCCAACGGCTTGCTCTTGAAAGATTCCGCGACATACTGAAGGACACTCGTGATCGCGGGACATGATTTCTGGACGTACGGCTCCAGAAGACTGCGGCCGACAACACCTTCACGCGTATACAGGTCGATCAGAATCAGCGGCCAATGGGTGAATTGCCCCACTTTCGCGACAATCGGGCGGCGCAGCGGTACTGACACTGTCCTGACTTTCACGCTTTCGAGGGTGAGCGAAATGTTTGTTTGTTCGTGTTTTTTCACGGCAATTTCCTCGTTCTTCAAAGTTGACAATGCAAGTCCCGGCCTAGGCCTGAACCTTTCTTTTTCGCACACCGGACTTCGTTCGGCACCTTCATTCGAGTCGGGACAACCAGTTCGCCACGACCTGGCCAATGGCTGCGCCGGAATCCTCCTGTATGAAATGCAGGCCGGGCACCGTCACCTCCTGCTGGTTCGGCCAGCTGCGGCAGAACTCGCGCTGCGCGCCCACCAGAATGGAGCCCGGCTCGGCATTCACGAAGAGCTTGGGTACGCTACTGCCGCGCAACCACTGCGAATATTGCTGCACCAGTGCAACGACATTCGCCGGCTCGCCGGCGATCGGGATCTGCCGCGGCCAGTTCAGCATCGGCTGACGGTCCTCTTCTTTGGCGAATGGCGCGCGATAGGCCGCCATCTCCTCGTCCGAGAGCTTGCGCAGGATGGAGCTGGGCAACACGCCTTCGATGAACAGGTTGCGCTTCAGAACGAGGTCTTCGCCCTTGGGTGAGCGGAAGCCCTGGAAGATGCCGCGCGCCTTCTCCGGCCAGTCGTCCCACGACGGCAGGGGCATGACGATGCCCTCCATGTAGGCGATGCCGCGCACCTGCTGCGGGTGCAACCGTGCCCAGTGAAAGCCAAGCGCGCTACCCCAATCGTGCAGCACCAGAGTGACGCGCTGATCCGCTCGTAGCGCGGCGAGATGGGCGGCCAGCAGGTCGTAAGTCCCTTCCAGTGTGTAGCGCCCGGGGCCCTGGCTCGCAGGCAGCTTGTCGGAATCGCCGTGGCCGATGAGGTCGGGCGCGATCACGCGGCCGAGGCCGGCCAGCGGCGGCATCACATCGCGCCACAGGTAGCTAGACGTGGGGTTGCCGTGCAGCAGCACGATGGGATCGCCACTGCCCATCTCGACATGCGCGAGACGGTGGCCGGCGACGGTGGTGAACTGCTTGGGCGGAATGGGTGTGGTCATGCAAGGTGGCTCCGGATCCGGTGGAAAATTACTTTCAAATGCCGCTCATCTCGCGCAGGGCTCAGGCAGCGGCCGCGCCTAAAGTCCCCGCACGGCGCAAAGGTTCTTCGCGGATAGGCAGGTGCACCAGCGCGGCGCCCACCGCCAGCAGGATATCGATGTACCAGATCCAGTCGTACGAACCGGTGGCCTCGAACACCTTGCCGCCCAGCCAGGCCCCCAGAAAGCCGCCGATCTGGTGCGTGAGCATCACGATGCCGAACAGCGTGGCCATATTGGCCGGCCCGAAGAACTTCGCCACCAGCCCCGCGGTGGGCGGCACGGTGGACAGGAAGGTGAGCCCCATCACCGCGGCAAACACCAGCATGACCGGGCCAGTCTTGGGCGCGAGCAGAAACACCAGCACCGCCAGCGCGCGCGCGGCATATACCAGCGACAGCAGCGACTTCATTCGCCAGCGGCCGACGGCCCAACCCATGGCGACGCTGCCGACGATGTTGAACAGGCCGAGCATCGCGAGTGACCAGCCGGCCCAGGCGGTGGGCAGTCCGCACGAGGCGACCACACCCGGCAGGTGCGTGGCCAGAAACGCCACATGAAAACCGCAGACAAAGAAGCCGGCGCCCAGCAGCAGATAGCTTCGGTTGCGAAGCGCATCGCGAATGGCTTCGCGCGAGCCCAGCACCTTCTGGCCGGCAGGTGCAGCCTGCAGCGCGTTGCCGCGCAACACAAAGGCGGCCGGCAGGCACAGCAGCACCAGCAAGGCCATGACCTGCATGGCACTGACCCAGCCCAGGCTCACCATCAGCGTGGCCGTGATGGGCGCCAGGGCGAACTGGCCGAAAGAGCCGCCAGCGTTGACGATGCCCGTGGCGAGGCCACGGCGTTCGGTTGGGAGCAGCCGCGTGGTGGCGGCCATGATCACCGCAGGACCCGCCATGCCCGCCCCGCCCGCCGACAGCACGCCAATGGCCAGGATCAGCCCCCATGTGCTGGTCATGTAGGGCGTGATGAATGTACCGAGCGCGATCAGCAGCACGCCGATCACAAGCACTCGGCCTGCGCCGATCTTGTCGGCCATGGCGCCTGCGAACGGTTGCGTGAGCCCCCACCAAAGCTGTCCAAACGCGAAGGCGAGGCTGATGCTGGTCAGACCCAGGCCGGTGGCGGTGTTGAGCGGCGACAGGAACAGGCCCATGGTCTGGCGCGTGCCCATGGTGAGCGCGAAAGTGCCGGCTGCGGCCAGCAGAACCAGCCACAGGGTGTAGCGCTTGCTGTCATTCATTGCTGTCTCTTACAGAAGCCAAGACCGCGTCTGGCATGCGCTGAACGAGAAGTCTGAGCAGGGTTGCACTCACGCGATCGCACTCCGGATCAGGCGAAAGGTTGCGGCGATGGGTTGCAGGTGCTGCGTATCCGGCAACCGGCGGCGGCTCGACACGCGGATGCCTTCGTTGAACAGCATCAGCATGGCGGCCAGTTCTTCGGCGCGCTTCGGCGCCGCACCGGCATACTGCAGGCAGGCCTGGAAAATGCGCTGCATTTCGCCCAGGTGATGGCTGGCGCGCGCAGCAAGTTCGTCGTCGACGTCGGCCATCTCGAGCACGGTGTTCACCAGCATGCAGCCCAAGTTCCCTTTCGCACCGCGCGCGCCGATGAAGTTGCGCTCGAAGAAGCTCTGCAGGGCATCGACCGGCGGCATCTCGGCGCGGGCGCGTTGCAGCAGTTCCAGGGTGCGTGCTGCAAACAGATCCAGGCACTCGATGAAGAGGCTGCGCTTGTCGGTGAACGCGGCGTAGAAGCTGCTGCGGCCGATTCCCATGGCCGTCAGCAGATCGGCCAGGGAACTGGCCTGATAGCCCTTGCGCCAGAACAGCGTCACCGCCTTGTTCACGGCTCGTGGTCGATCGAATGCAATGGGGCGGGACATGTTTGCATTCTGGACTGAACGGTTCACAATGGCAAGCTGACGGCCTGATCGGGCGCGGGACGGTTGTCCGGCCTTTTTCTTTCCCACTTTTTTTCCGGAGTTCATTCAATGATGTTCAAAGCACTCTTGCTGGAAAACGCCCCGTCGTTTTCGGCGACCGTAAAATCAATCGATGATGCCCGCCTGCCGGCCGGCGATGTGACCGTGGCAGTGGCCTACTCCACACTCAATTACAAGGAAGGTCTGGCCATCACCAACAAGTTGCCGGTCGTGCGTCAGTGGCCGATGGTGGCTGGCGTCGATGGCGCGGGCAAGGTGCTCGAGTCCTCACACCCGGACTGGAAGCCCGGCGATGGCTTCGTGCTCAACGGCTGGGGGGTCGGTGAAACGCATTGGGGTTGCCTCGCGGAACGCGCCCGGCTCAAGGGCGACTGGCTGGTCAAGCTGCCTGCGGCCTTCACCGCCCGCCAGGCCATGGCCATCGGTACCGCCGGCTACACCGCGATGCTGTGCGTGCTCGCGCTCGAAGATCGCGGCGTGAAGCCAGGTTCGGGCGAAGTACTGGTGACCGGTGCCACCGGCGGCGTGGGCAGCGTGGCAGTCGCCCTGCTCTCCTCTCTCGGCTACCAGGTGGTGGCATCCACCGGCAAAGCCTCGGAAGAAGCCTATCTGCGAAAACTTGGCGCGAATGCCATCATCGATCGCGCGGAGTTCGCCAAACCCGGCAAGCCCATGCAAAAAGAGCGCTGGGCCGCCGTGGTGGATGCCGTGGGTTCAATCACCCTGGCCAATGTTTTGGCGCAGACGCGCTACGGTGGCGTGGTGGCGGCCTGTGGTCTGGCCCAGGGCCAGGACTTGCCCACCACTGTGCACCCCTTCATCCTGCGCGGAGTCAGCCTGGTGGGCGTTGACTCGGTGATGGCGCCTCGCGCCGTGCGGCAACGTGCCTGGGATAGACTGGCGCGCGACCTCGACGCAACCAAACTCGAAAGCATGGTCGACGAGGTTACACTGGACGACGCCATCGCCAAGGCCCAGGCCTTGATGGACGGCAAAGTGCGCGGCCGCGTCGTCGTGCGCATCGTCTGACATAAAAAAGATAACCGGGAGAACGCTCATGGAAATCCGCGACAAAGTTGCCATCGTCACCGGTGGAGCCAGCGGGATCGGCACCGCGCTGGCCGAACGACTCGCCACCGAAGGCGCGCGCGGCGTTGTGGTGGCCGACATCAATTTGGCCCAGGCCGAGGCGGTGGCAAAGTCGATCAACGCCAAGGGCGGCGAACGCGCCATGGCGTTGCGCTGCGACGTCAGTGTCGAGGCCGACATCCAGGCACTGGTGGCCGCCACCCGCGCACGCTTCGGCCACATCGACATCTATATGTCCAATGCCGGCATCATCGGCAAGCGCGGCGGCATCGAGCTCGACGATCCGTTATGGGAAAAGATGTGGCAGATCCATGGCATGGCGCACGTCTGGGCGGCACGCGCCGTGGTGCCCGAGATGGTGGCGCGCGGCGAAGGCTACTTCGTCGTCACGGCGTCGGCTGCGGGGCTGCTCTCTGTCGTCGAGTCCGCGCCTTATGCCGTCACGAAGCACGCGTCGGTCGCCTTTGCGGAGTGGTTGCGGATCGCCTACGGTCGGCGCGGCGTGCGGGTGTCATGTCTTTGCCCGCAGGGGGTGCAGACCGCCATGACATCGAGCGGCGGCGGCTCCGCAGCCGTGGACGGCATGTTGATGCCGGCGCAGGTGGCCGATGACGTGGTCTCGGCCATGCGTGACGAGACTTTCCTGGTGCTGCCGCATCCCGAGGTGCTCGACTACTTCCGTCGCAAGGGTCAGGACTACGACCGTTGGCTGGGCGGCATGCAGAAGGTCTACGCGAAGCAGGTGCTGGGTCAGTAGGCGCCGGGCAAACCGGGGGAATTCCACTGCAACAGCGGCGAGAGTAGTTCGGGATGGGCGGCGAATAGGATGCGCAGCTGGATCGGAAATGAGAGCACCCACTGGCGCACCGGCACGCGCGGGATGACCCAGTCGACCAGGTGGGCGGCGCTCTGCGCCATGCGCCGCGCCTCCGCAGGAGGGGCAAAATCCGCGCCGCTTGCAGGAGAAGGCCACCAGCTTCTCGTGCGCGCACTCGGCGCAGCGCAGGCGCACAAAGCCGTGGGCGAGGATGCCGCATTCGAGATAGGCATCGAACTCGTCTTTGACAAACTCCGGTAAGCTCGCCCCGGTCTCAGTCTCGAGAAAAGGCTGTGGCCGCGATTGTCAGCGGGCGAATTGAAGTGAGTTTCATGATGATCTCCGAGGTGGCACGGGATGCAGTTGAAGAATGGGCGCACGCCGGCTGCGTCCGAGGGCCGCCGCGGGCGCTACGTTGCTGGCCCACCTTGCTGGCGATACTCGGCGACCGTTATGAGCTGTCGCGCACGCGTGTCCCACAAAATATACTTTAAGGATGCCGGAATCTCGCGCAACCGAATGCGGGTAACGTCTGAAAACAACTGCGCGTATTCGTTATGGCACTGCGCGAGACGGTAGTTAGGGATCTTGGCGGACAAGTGGTGAATGTGGTGATAGGCAATATCCGCGGTGAACCAATTCAGCCAGCGGGGCAGGATGAGGAAGCTCGTGCCTTCGATCGCGGCGCTGTCGTAATCCCAGCCTTCGTCGCCGGTTGCATAGGAATGCTTGAAATTGTGCTGCACAGTAAAGAGCACGATGCCGCCGGCACCGGCCAGCGACATGCTCGTGAGGTACACCGAGAAGAACAGCACCGGGCCCAGCAGCACCGACATCAATACCCACAAGGAGAGCAGCACGACGTTATTCCAGGTCATGTGCCAATACTCGTCCGGTGACGCCCAATACCGTGTCTGAAATTCGGCGGCATGCACCTTGAAAGGGACCCGTGGTTGAGCGATCTTTCTCTTGATCAAATGACCGGCGAGCTGGAGACTGCCCTTCAGCCAAGTCATGCGCGGATTGAAGATCAGGTAGACGAAGCCGGCCAGCGGGGCGAGGGCAATATGGCGCGAACGTGCATTGGCGCGTTGCTGCCGCTCGGTCAGCATCGAAAATTCGTCGACGGAGGCGATGGCGAGTGGGCCGCGGTATTTCGCCCAGTTACCGTTGGTCGAATGGTGATAAGCGTGATGCTTGGACCAGACGTACTGCGGCATGCCCGACACGACGCCAAAGACGAAGCCAAAAACCCGATTGAGCCGAGGTGTGCGAAACATGCTGCCATGGCCGCAATCGTGCATCATCACGAAGGCGCGCAGCAGGAATAGGGTCATCAGCAACGCGACGCCCGCGGTCAGCCAGACCGATATGGAGATGCTATAAAACGCGGCGACCCAGAGGGCGGCCAGGGGCGCCAGTGTGGTGACAACCTGCGTGAGAGCTTTTCGATTGTCCGGTCGGGTATGCCGGTCGATCATGCTGCGTTTCTGCTGTTTGATCTGATCGGTTGAGGAGTGCACCAGGGAAGCTCCGGGGAATTGAATCGACGGCACGCAAGGCTAGCCTGCACCTTGCAGCATACGTTGCATTCACATCCACGGGAATCGGCGGCCGAAAAATATTTCACGGGGTGGGGAGTGGGACGACGACGCGTCTGCCTGACGTCCCGGTCAACGGGATATGCGCCGTCCGGTGGTCACGCCGGAAATCATTGGAGGCCATCGCCCTTTGGATGGAGCCTTTGCGGCACCTCCAGGCTATTACGGAGGCCGACCATCTGAGCGCCCGGCACTTGTTGCGGGCCGCCGAGATGCCGCCGGGAACACGGACCGTAGCGACATGCGCGTGATCGCCTTCTTGTTCACGGGTCGAGATCGATCGATTGCAATGGGTCATGCCATAATTGCCTTCTGGACCGAACGGTTCACAATGGCACGGGTTCGGTAACCTTCGCCATTCTTCTGAGCAAAGGACAAGTTCATGACCAAACCCGTCTGCCTGATCCTCGGCGCTGGCGCCGGTATCGGCGGAAATGTCGCGAAACGCTTTGCCCGCGAGGGTTACCACGCCTGCCTCGCGCGTCGAACCGACAAGGCGGGGCTCGACAAACTGGTGGGCGAGATCCAGGCCGAGGGGGACTCCGCCAGCGGCTTCATGCTCAACGCCGTGGAAGCAGACAGTATCGAGCAACTGGTCACCCACATCGAGGCCAATATCGGTCCGATTGGCGTCGCGGTGTTCAACCTCGGCGCGCAGATCGGCGATCGGGGCCTGGCCAGCACCACGCTGAAGCAGTTCGAGATGGGTTGGCGCATGGCCACCTTCGGCCTGTTCCGACTGGCCCAGGTGCTGTTTCCCTACATGGAGCAGCGCGGCAAGGGCGCGCTGCTGGTGACCTCGGCCACCGCCGCGGTGCGCGGCAACGCCGGCCAGCATTCGCACGCCTCTGCGATGGGCGGGCGTCGCATGCTATGCCAGTCGTTAAACGCACAGTTTGCGAGCAAGGGCATCCACGTCGCGCACATCGTCATCGACGGCGCGGTGGACGCGCCCGATACGCTGGGCAAGATGCTCGGCCCCGAGCGCTTCCAGGCGCTGCGCGAAAAGAAAGGCCTCGAGAACGACGGCTTGCTGTTACCGGCCGAAGTGGCCAACACCTACTATCACCTGGCGCATCAGCACCGCTCGGCCTGGACTTTTGAACTGGACCTGCGCGCCCATTCGGATCTGGCCTGGTGGAACCACGCCAGCAATCCCGACCTGAAGTAGGAGCACCCCGTGCTGAAACTGCACCACGCCCCCCAACAGTCGCGCCGGACGCATCGTCTGGTTGCTGGAAGAACTGCAACTGCCCTACGAACTCAATCGCATGGAGTTCAGTCCCAAGGCGCTGAAGTCCGACGAGCACCGCGCGCGCCAACCTCTGGGCCGCGTGCCGGTTCTGGAAGACGGCGAAGTGATGCTGTATGAATCGGGCGCGATCGTCGAATACCTCATAGCGCGCCACAGCAATGGCGCGCTCAAGCCGGCGGCGGATTCACCGCTCTTCCCGCGTTATCTGCAGTGGTTCCACTATTGCGAGGGCATGGTCATGCCGCCGATCAACACCATCGTCATGCACACCTTGCTGTTGCCGCCGGAGCGGCGCAACGAGGAGATCCTCGGCCAGGCCAAGCGTCTGCTCACGAAGACACTGGAGCCGCTGAACGAGGCGCTTGCTGGGCGCGACTACATGCTGGGTGAAATGTCCGGCGTGGACTTCATGCTCGGCCACGCCTGCCACATGGCGCGCCGGCTGGGTTGCATGCCTGAGGAAATGACCCATCTGCAGGCCTAAGTGAAGCGCCTGGCGGCGCGGCCCGCATTCGCAAAGGCCATCAAGACCTGAATCATCAACCAAGAAGTCAACCGGAGAAGTCCATGGCGCAAGACCTGATTGAAAATATCGAAGGCGGCATTGCGACGCTGACCATGAACCGCCCCGAAGCGCGCAACGCGCTGACGCCCGAGATGTTCAAAGGGTTGTTCGAGGCATTGCCGCGCCTGGCCAACGACCCGGCTGTGCGCCTCGTGGTGCTCACCGGTGCGGGTGCGGCGTTCTGCTCGGGAGGCGACGTGAAGAGCTTTGCGCGTCGCGCCGCCGGCGAAGCGGCCGCCGCCACCTTCGAGCAGCGCGTGGCCGATCTGCGCACGCGCATGGAGATCAGCCGCTGGCTGCACGAGATGCCCAAGCCGACGCTGGCGGTAATCCCCGGCCCGGCGGCGGGTGCCGGGCTGTCCCTGGCTCTGGCCTGCGATCTGCGCATCGCCGCCGACGATGCCAAGCTCACCACCGCCTTTTCGAAGATCGGCCTGTCCGGCGATTTCGGCGGCAGCTATTTCCTGAATCACTTGGTCGGCGCGGCCAAGGCGCGCGAGATGTACTTCAGTGGCCAGGTGATCAGCGGGGCGGAAGCCCAGCGCATAGGCTTGGTCAACCGCGTGGTGCCCGCCGCACAGCTTTCCGAAGCGGCACGGGCCTGGGCCGCTGAGCTGGCTGCGCTACCCACGATCGCCATCGGCTACATGAAGCGCAACCTCAATGCCGGCCTGCGCGGTTCGTTGTCGGACGTTCTCGACGCTGAAGCGATCCACATGATCCGCACCTTCGAGACTGCTGACCACAAGGCGGCGGCGGCAGCCTTTGTGGAAAAGCGTGCACCGCAGTTCGAAGGCCGTTGACAGGGCGAGGCGGCCTTCCCGTTGAACCTGCCAGGCCGACGCGCTGAGCGGGTCAGCCTTACGGATGGTAGGACGAGCGGCACCCAAGACTAGAGTTCACACTGGCCGAGGTCAAGCAGGCGAAGCGTCCAGGGCCTCGGCAACAAACTCCAGGCGGTCCTGTCCGAAAAACATCTCCTTTCCGACGAAGAAAGTGGGCGCGCCGAACACTCCGCGCGCCACGGCATCGTCCGAGTTGCTCTTGAGCCGGTCTTTGATTTCTTGTTCGCTCGTCAGCGCCACAATACGCTCAGCGTCCAACCCTGCCGCGCGCAGCACGCTCCCCACTTCAGCGGGGTCGCCCATATTGCGCGCGTCCGCCCAGACGGCCTTGTATACGACATCGACGAAATGCATGAACTGCTCAGGCATCTTCATCTGCACGCCAACGGCGGCGCGCATCAGTGCGACAGTGTTAATAGGGAAATGCGGATTCATCTGGTAGGCGACGCCGTAACGTTTCGCCCACCGCGCGATATCGTGAAACATCCATCGCCCCTTTGCAGGGACGGTCATCGGCGCACTATTGCCGCTCGCCTTGTGCACACCGCCCAGCAATATCGGGCGCCAGAGGATTCGCGCCTTGCGCTGTGCCGCGATCCTGGGCAATTGTGTATAAGCGAGATAGGCGGTCGGGCTGCCGAAATCGAACAAGAATTCCACTTCTCTGGCCATTACTCCTCCGGTAGGAAATTGATCGGGTACGCGCCGATTCAAGTATGCTTTTGCGCGTTACAGGTATGCATCGAACACAACCAATGTGCGGGCCTCGATGCTTTCCCGTGGCACAAACTCCTTGGGGCACGTCGGGTTCTGAAAGCCGGTGTGCGGCATGAATCGGGCGCGACCGTCGGTGCGCGAGTCGTAGCACTTGAGCAGCAGCACTTCGTCGGGTTGCATTTCCGACACATAGAACCAGCGGTGCGCCGGGTTGTAGCGCACTGAATAAATCTCGCCGGAATGGCGTGGCTGGGCCAGGTTGTCTTCGCCGTAGTGCTGAATCTCGGTCTCGACCAGATCCGCCTTCTGCACGCTGCGCACGTCGCACACGCCGAGCGGATTGTCGCGTACCGGCCCGACAATCGGACGCCAAAGGTTGACGAAAGCGAAATGGTGATCCATGAGATCCGTGCGCCCGGCCGCTTCGAGGATTTCGCGCCTGCGTTTCGGTCCGGAACGCTCGGTGTAGTCGTTGTGAACCTGCTCGGCGGGCAGCCGCACATTGAGCTCGCCGCGCGCCGCGCGCGCGGTGCTGCGCACGTTGTGGTCGAACATGATGACCGCCAGCGCGCCGGTAAATTGTCGCACCGCCGCCTCGACTTCCGGGTAATAACGCGCGCGCACGTCGGGAATGTCCTGGAAACCCTTGATGGCGCTTGGCGAAGTGTGCAGCGCAAAACCGCACTCATCCAAACGAAACTCTCCGGCGTTTGGCCGCAGATCCCGCATGCCGACCATCTGCTGCACTGCCGCCGGACGAAGGGTTTCGATGCCGCTGGTTGGCGGATAAATGCGCACTTGCACCGGGCCTTCGGAATCGGCCAGGTAGTTCAGTGGCGCCTGAAAAGCGGCCGAGTGATCCGGCATGGACTGTGAATTTGAGAATGAGGTGGATTGCATGGATGTCTCCAGATTGTGCTGACGCTCAGGCGGCCTTCGCAGTACGCGCGAGCATGGACTCGAGGCGGGTGCGGATCAAACGCTCCGTCTCGGACATGATCCGGTCGATCAGCTCTTTGCAGGTCGGGATGTCGTGTATCAAGCCGGCCACCATGCCGCAAGACCAGACCCCCGCTTCCATATCGCCATCGATCATGACCTTCGGATACACCCCGGCCACCTGTTCGATGATGTCTTCGAATCGGAGATTTTTGCCGAGGGCGGCTTCTTTCTCCAGCAGGCGCTCGGTGGCGGAGTTGTTGAGCACGCGTTCAGTGTTGCGCAGCGGGCGCATGACCAGACGCGTGTCGAGCTCGGTTGCGGCGACCAGGGCTTGTTTGACGTTCTCGTGGATCGGCGCCTCTTTGGTTGCCATGAAGCGGGTGCCCATGTTCATGCCCTCCGCGCCCAGCGCAAGGGCGGCGACCAGGCTGCGCGCATCGGCCATGCCGCCGGAGGCCACGAACGGGATTTTGAGTTCTTCCGCCGCGCGCGGCAGCAGAATGAAATTCGGAATGTCATCCTCGCCAGGATGCCCGCCGCACTCGAAACCATCGACGGAAACCGCGTCGCAGCCAATCTGCTCGGCTTTGAGCGAGTGGCGCACCGAGGTGCATTTGTGAATGACCTTGATGCCGGCGTCCTTCAGGTAAGGCAGATAGGGCTGCGGGTTGCGTCCTGCCGTTTCGACGATTTTCACGCCGCCGTCGATGATCGCCTTGATGTATCCCGGATAGTCCGGCGCCGAGACGGTCGGCAGAAAGGTCAGGTTCACGCCAAAGGGTTTATCCGTCATGTCGCGGCAGCGCGCGATCTCGTTGGCCAGATCTGCCGCGGACTTCTGCGTCAGGCCGGTGATGATGCCCAAGCCGCCGGCATTGGATACCGCCGCGGCAAGCTTCGCAAACCCGACGTAGTGCATGCCCCCTTGAATGATCGGGTGCTGAATGCCGAATAACTCCGTAATGCGCGTTCTCATCGCTATTCCTCTTGTTGATTCGCAGTCTGTTGCGCCCTGGACTTCACGACGTTTGGCCTCCGACTCGCCTGGCAGAACGGCGCTTTTCGTCCGCCAGCAAGGTTGTCTTGGCGGCGAGCAGGATCTCCTCCGACGCCTGCGCATCGTTCACCGCCCGCGCCAGCACCAACGCGCCTGTCAATGCGCTGATTACTCCCAGAAAGTGGGTTCGGCGCGCTTTGAGTGTGTGCTCAGGAGACAATTTCGCCAACAGGGTGATAAACGCCTCCAACCCCGCTGAGAAGACCTCTTTCGATTCATCGCTGTCCTGCCCCACTTCCGAACCCAGAGATGCCAGTGCACAGCCGCTTTGCGGATTATCGCGATGTGCAGGGGAAAGATAACGCTCGATCAGTCGGGAATATCCGGGACGGCCGCCATCTTTCAGTGCACTCTGGTAAATGCGCTGCGCCGACTGCGCCAGTGCAAACCGAATCGCCTCATGTACCAATTGTTCCCGCGAGTCGAAGTGGGCGTAGAACCCACCGTGAGTCAGGCCAGCGTTGGCCATCAGTTGCGCAACGCTGACATTTCCAAGTCCGCGTTCGCGTAGCAAACCGCTGGCGCCGGACACTATGCGCTCGCGAGTCTGGGCTGTCTCTACTCTGGATTTTCGCATCGACTGCTCGACTGTCCTGGATAAAAGCGAAACATTCCAGACGTCATTTCACGTGCTGCACAATGCCGCGATACGGCTTTACGCCATACAACTCTACGCTCAGCAAACCGGCTTTGACCAGCGGCAACTGAGCGAGAACTCGCTCGGCATGGGCGACGTCGTTACACTCGAGCACCAGGACGGCGCCTTTGCCGTCCGTGCGGCTATAGATCTCGCGGACGACCTCGTCCCGGTACAGTGCCAGTGCGGCGTTGGCCTCCGCCTCCAGATGCGGCGCAAAGGCTTCGGGTTTGGCGTCTTGGTTGCGAGTGGCGATGGCGACAATTTTCATATGAACGCTCCAAAAAGTTGGGTTAGAGAGTGGGAATGATATTGCCCGACTTGCTCAACGGGCGAGTTGACTTGCGGGTGACCAGGCCGGGAGCGGTTCACCGCCGCAGTAGTGATTCTCCGCGGAGGTTTCCCTGAACAGAACGTAGATGTCCCTGGCATCGACATTCAGTTCGATTTTCAATAACGCGGCAATCGCATCGACCAGGGCTTTTTTTCGATCCGCGCCACGGCCCGGCCTTAGATCGACGGAAACCAGCGGCACGCCATCACCAATTTCCGCGCATACCTCCCTGACCGCCACATAGTCATACTTGGTCTCCTTGGGCGCAAGCGTGTCGAGGACGGCTTGCTTGACGCCCGCGCGGATTCTCTTTTTGGTTGCCTGCGCCGTTCCTTCAGGCACTTCAATACGTATGACGGGCATGGCAGGTTCTCCGGGACCACTGATTGTAGAGAGGCGAGGTTACCAATTTTCGTGGTAGGGGCGGACGTCGACATTAAACGTCCACGCCGACCGATCCTGGTGGGCCACGTGGTAAACCGTATCCGCGATGGCAGAAGGCTTCGCAAAGAAGTCGTCCGGCTTGTTCGGATACAGACGCGGGCGCGTCCAGGGGGTATCGATGGCGGCATCGATGGTGATGTACGCGACATGAATACCCTTGGGGCCAAGGTCACGGGCGATGGCCTCGGCAAGGATGCGTTGAGCCGCCTTGGTGGGCGCGAACATGCAGAAGCTCGGCTTCCCGCGCCACGCGGAAGTATTGCCCGTCACCATGATGGCGCCATGACCTTTTGCGAGCATGTCTGGCGCCACGCACTGTGTGAGCACCATCAGCGCCGTCGCGTTGATGCGAAACAACTCTTCGAATCGCACCGGGTCTGCTTCGAGAATGGTATTGAACGCCCCTTGGGCGGCATTGTTCACGGCAACGTCGATGCTGCCCATCTGGTCGCGCACCTGGGCAATGGTCTTGCGCAATTGGTCGAGATCGCTGATATCGCAGACATATGCTTTCGAGCCGGGTATGTCCTTTTCCAGCCGCTTCAATCGCTCTTCGCCGCGCGCGAGCAAAGCAACGCGATAGTTGCCTGAAGCAAACCGACGCGCAATTGCGGCACCCGTGCCGTCGCCGGCGCCGGAAATTAGGCAAATTGGCTGACTCACAATCTCTCCTGAAAGTGGTCGGACGTCGCAACAACGGTTAGCGAACTTCCGGCGAAAAATGGATGACGAGTATAATCTAAAGGAAAATGCTGCGGGAAACGGGAACACGGCAACGTGGAGAAGTGTTCCGATTCGCGTCGCGCCACCCTGATCAAGAGCATGACTTGAAGCAGTCTTGCACCGACATTGCGCCAACCAGGCGATGAACAACTCCACTCCCGTCTCTGCCGCCGGATCTCAGGAAGATTCCCCCGCCCGTTTCGCTGCACAATCCCCATTGGTGGGTACGCCATTGCTGCCGACGATGATGCGCCTGGCGGTGCCGGGGGTGATCGGCGCGGCCATCCAAACGGCCCTGATCGTCGTCGAGGCCTGGTATTTGAGTCGCGCAGGTACAACTGCGCTGGCTGCCGTGGCAACTGTTTTTCCGCTCGTCATGCTTGCCAACATGCTCTCTGCCGGCGCCATTGGCGGGGCAACCAGCGGCGCAGTGGCGCGCGCATTGGGTGCCGCCGATCTGCTGCGCGCACAATCGATTCTGCGCAGCGCGATCGTGATCGCGGTATTGGGCGGCGTCGTGATGGCTGTGTTCGTCCTCATTCTGGGCCCGATGTTCTTTTACTGGCTAGGCGCACGCGACGACGTGCTCGCGGCTGCGATTCACTACTCGCGCATTGTCTTTGCCGGCGTGCCGCTTTTATGGCTGTTCAACATGTTGTGCTCGGTGCTGCGCGGCGCCGGCGACATGGCGAGAGCCGCCCTGGCCATGGCCTCTGTCGTTTTTGCCTACTCGCTGTTCGGTGCCTGGCTCATTCCGGCGGCGGGACCGGCAACAAGCGCCCATGACACGATGGGGGCTGCGGCCTGCTCAATGCTCCTCGCCTACGGCGTGGGTCTCGTTACCGTGTTGGCCTTGATTCTGCGACGCGGTCAGCCGATTCTCCTGAAAGCCCAGGCCATTGACTGGGCTGTTTTCGGCGCTGTATTGCGTCCCGGCTTGTTGGCGGGCACCCAGTCGTTTGTGACCATTCTCTATTCCCTCATCGCGACCAGACTCCTTGGTCACTTCGGCGTGGAGTGGCTGGCCGGCTACGGATTGGCAGTGCGCCTGGAGTTGGTGATGGTTCCAGTCATCTTCGGCATCGGGGCATCCTTGATCGCCATCGTCGGCGCGCATGTCGGTGCGGGGCAGAGGGCGCGCGCCATTGAAATCGCCTGGCGTGGCACGATCGCGAACATTGCCATCGTTGGCGCGATAGGACTCACTGTTGCCCTCAACCCCCAATGGTGGTGCGGTACTCTCGGCAGCAGCCCGGCGGTGATCGCCCATTGCAGCACCACGCTACAAACGCTCGGGCCTTTTTATGGATTCTTCGCCGCCGGACTTGGGCTGTACTTCGCCAGTCAAGGCTTGAATACCCTGGCTTGGCCGGTGCTGGGTGCGGTTCTACGAACGCTCATTGTGGCGAGCGGGTTGATCTGGCTGGCCAGTGACGTCCTGGTGACGCCGCAGGGGCTCTTGTGGTTGGTGGCGGGTGCGATGAGCTTCTATGGCATTTTTGTGGTGGCCGCGTTGCGGCGCCGGGCATGGCATCCATGAAGTAACCGGGAAGTTACGTGTCGCCTTCGGCAAGAGTAATCACTGGACCTTCGGGCTCGTGGCATGCGCCGGAATCAATCGAAACATCAGTCAATCGAAGTTCACTTTGGGAGGAAGCATGGATTTGGGGATCAAAGGCCGGAAAGCAATTGTCTGCGCTTCCAGCCGCGGACTTGGCAAGGGCTGCGCGATGGCGCTGGCCAACGCGGGCGTATCGCTTGTATTGAACGGGCGGGACAAGGCCGTGCTGGAATCGACTGCCAACGAAATCGCCAAAAAAACGGGAGTGTCGGTCACGCCGGTTGTGGCCGATATCAGCACGCCGGAGGGACAGGCGGCCGTGCTGGCCGCCTGTCCCAACCCGGATATTCTCATCAACAACAATGGGGGCCCGCCGTTTCGGGATTTTCGCGAACTCGATCGCGCTGCGATGCTGGATGGCGTGACGATGAACATGGTGACACCGATCGAGTTGATCCAGAAAGTGATCAACCACATGACGGCACAGCGCTTCGGGCGTATCGTCAATATCACATCGATGAGCGTCAAGATGCCGGTGCCCGGCCTCGATCTTTCCAGTGGCGCGCGTGCCGGCTTGACGGCGTTCTTGGCGGGTGTGGCACGCACCGTGGCGGAGCACAACGTCACCATCAACAACATTCTGCCGGGCTACTTTGATACCGACCGTCTGCGTGGCGGTGTCGCCGCGTGGGCGAAAAACGCCGGGGTGTCGCCGGAGCAGGTTGCTGCGCAGCGTGCCGCGCAAGTGCCCGCGAAACGATTCGGCTCCAGTATCGAATTCGGCAATACCTGCGCTTTCCTTTGCAGTGAACACGCCGGTTACATCACCGGGCAAAGCCTGTTGCTGGACGGCGGACTTCACAACAGCGTTCTGTAAACGAGCTCGCGCCTTTTTCATCAACCTAACTGAGCAAAATGAGCCAAACACCATGAACCCAGCCATTCCACGTACTGCCTTGCAACTTCGCTCGCTGATTCGTCGCAGCGGCGAACTCGAAATATCGCTGGCCGATGTCGAGGTTCCACAGCCGGCGGCCGACGAAGTGCTCGTTCGCGTCGAGGCCACACCAATCAACCCTTCCGACCTGGGCCTGCTGTTCGGCGCTGCCGACATGAACACGGCAAAGGCGTCCGGCAGCGCCGGGCGCCCGGTGATCACCGCACAGGTGCCCGAGAAAGCGATGAAGGCGATGGCGGGGAGGCTGGATCAGTCGATGCCGGCCGGTAATGAAGGGGCCGGTGTGGTGGTCAAGGCGGGTAGCGCGGCCAACGCCCAAGCCTTGCTCGGTAAAAAAGTGGCCATGCTGGGCGGCGCCATGTATGCGCAGTACCGCTGCGTCAAAGCCGAACAGTGCCTGCAGCTGCCCGACGATGCCACGCCAGCCGAAGGTGCCAGTTCCTTCGTCAATCCGCTCACCGCTTTGGGCATGGTGGATACGATGCGCCGCGAAGGCCATAGCGCATTGGTTCACACGGCGGCGGCCTCGAACCTGGGGCAGATGCTCAATCGTATCTGTCTTAAAGATGGCGTTGCACTGGTGAACATCGTGCGCAAACAGGAACAGGCCAATCTGCTGAAAGCGCAGGGCGCGAAATTCGTCTGCAACACCGAGTCTCCCGAGTTCATGGCCGAGCTGACTGAGGCCCTGGCCGCCACCGGCGCGACGATCGCTTTCGACGCCATTGGCGGTGGCAAGCTGGCGGGTCAGATCCTGACCGGCATGGAAGCGGCGCTGAGCCGCAACGCCAAGGAGTACAGCCGTTACGGCACGTCGACACACAAGCAGGTCTACCTGTATGGCGCGCTTAACACAGCACCTACCGAATTCGTGCGTAACTTCGGCTTTTCGTTTGGCATAGGCGGCTGGTTGCTCTTTATCTTTCTGGCAAAGATTGGTCCGGCCGCGGCGCAGAAGTTGCGCGCGCGCGTGGTCGCGGAACTCAAGACCACTTTCGCCAGCCACTATTCACACGAAGTCTCGTTGGCTGGTGCGTTGCGGATGCAAGCGATCTCGGAATATGGCAAACGGGCGACCGGGGTTAAGTACCTGATCACTCCGAACAAGGGGATCGCAGGCTGAGGTCCGTGTCGTTGCGGCGGCACACCCATGCCGCGTGAGGCCCAACAATGGGAGGACGTCGATGAGCAAGTATGCGGTAGTGGCGACTTACGAAATCACAGCGGAGCAGATCGGCGTTCTTCTTCCCCTGCTCAGAGCACATCGCGATCGTTGCCTGAGGGACGAACCCGGCACCCTTCGTTTTGACATCATCCAGCCAGAGCACAATCTCATGCTGTATGAGGTCTATGAGAATGAAGCCGCTTTTCAGGCACATCGCAACGCCAAGTCCCTCGTACGGTTTATGCAGGAAGCCGCACACGTGGAAAGAAAACTGACGTACTTCGGGTGCACCCTGCTTGATTAAGACACTACTGACAGGCGCCCTATGAATTGACCAGGAGCAGTTACGACAATGGACCTGCGCATTTTTTCCTATCTGCCGAACCCACGAATCTGGAAGGCTACGATTGCCGCGCGGTTGTGCGGCATCACCATCGACATCCGGGGGGCTGCGCCCAATGAGATTCCGGAGTGGTTGTGGGATTTTGAAGCCCACCCGATGACCGATGACGAGCGCGCAGACAGCTCTGGGTTTGCGCGGCAGTCGCGCACGGGTTTCGGCGGGAAGCCGCTCTACAAAACCGACGCATTCCTGGAGGCAATTCCCTTTGGCACCGTGCCGGCCGCCTTCAGCCCGGACGGATCGGTCGGCGTCTTCGAATCCAACAGCATCATGCGAACCGTCGCGCGGCTCGGCGCGGACAAGTGTCCCCTTTATGGCAGCGATGCCTACATGGCGTCCCGAATCGACGGTTTTCTGGATACCAGTCTGGTGTTTGCCCGGGATTCGCAGATTTATCTGCTGTCATTGCGTGACGGCCGTGTCACGAAGGACATTCATGCTCGCACCAGCGAAGCGCTGCACGCTTATTTGAGCGGGCTCGATCGCGCCTTGTTTCCAAATCGGTCATTCCTGGTCGGGGAGACATTGAGCATCGCTGATATCTGCATGGTCGCGGAACTTGCGCTGTTTTCACGCGAGCGCATCTACGCGGAGACTCTGCGGGCGCTGGGACTGGACTGCATTACCGGGCCCGACGTCGACGAGCGTTATCCGCGGGTCACGAAGCATTTTCATACGCTGTGCCGGCACGAAGCCTTCGCACCTGACGTGCTGCCCTATTTGGAAAAGGTGGCGGCAAAACCTTGGGTCTCCGACACCATCGCAGCTTGCGTATCAGTACCTGGTGAGACTCCCTTCAAGATTCCAAAGCATCAAGGGTCCATGCCGGCTCCAGGAACTTCGCGCCTCCAAGGGTGAATTTCCGACCACTCAAGGTGCCAGCGTCACGTAAGGACCGCCAATCCTCTATTCCGGGCAGCATTGCGCGCGCAACCCGGAGGCATCCAGGAAAATTGTGATCGCTCGGGGTGGGGTCTGCAGTGCGAAGATACATTCGTCGAGCCGGCATTTGCCGCCGTCCGCACACAGACACACCGCTGTTCACAATGCAGGTGTCCCTATGGTGCAGGGCAGCTTGCGGGCCGGCGTCAATCGGCGCAGCATTAACTTGCTGTGCCGCGCCGCTGCGCGGCGCTTTTCCGGATCTGGAGACGGGCATGAGTCGAAGGCACTTTTTGCGGTCATCGTGCGCGCTGGCAGCGTCGGCTGTTGTAGTCCTGCCGCGTATGGGTTCCGCAGCGGAAGCCTATCCGAACCGGCCGATCAGGATCATCGTGGCCTACGCGCCCGGCACGGTGCTCGACATGTGGGCGCGGCGCGTGGCTGATCGCCTCTCCAGAGCCCTGAGGCAACAGGTCATCGTCGAAAACAGGCCTGGCGCCTCGGGCACCCTGGGTGCAGTGACGGCGGCCAATGCGGCACCCGACGGCTATACGCTGCTCTTCGGTGGCGCCTCGGAGATCGGGCTGAGTCCGAGTCTGTTTCCCAACCTGCCCTATATCCACGAGAAGCCCTTCCAGCCCATCACCCGCTTCACCAGTGGCAACGCCATCCTGGTGGTCAATCCTGCGCTCGATATCCGGAACATGGACGATCTCATCGCCCAGGCGAAGGCAAAGCCGGGATCTATCACGGGCGGTTCACCCGGCACGGGTACCTTGACCCACCTGCTTCTGCTGGCGCTCAACAGGTCGGCGGGCATCGACATCCTGCACGTGCCTTACAAGAGCGGCACGCAGGCGTTGACCGACGTGATGGCTGGACACATAGATGTGATGTTCGACTGGGCAACGTCGTGCCGGACCTTCATCGAATCAGGCAAGCTGCGACCGCTGCTCATCGCGGGATCGACGCGCAAGCCCTTCCTGCCGCAGGTCCCCGCCGCCACCGAGATGGGCTGGGAGGCGCTCAATTTCCGTGGCTGGAATGTGTTTCTGGCACCACACAAGACGCCGCGATCCATCATCGACACGTTGCACAAGGCCATGCTGCCCATTCTTCGGTCCGTGGACTTCGAGGCGGAGATCGCGCTGGCCGCGGGCGAGATCGTCACCACCACGCCCGAGGAGACCGCAGTCTTCATCGCCGCGGAACAGAACCGCGCGCGGCAGCTTGTCCAGCTCACAGGCGTGAAGCTGGATCAGTAACGTACACAGGGCAGGATACGCGTGAACCAAACCGGGCAGGACACTTGTCCGTCTCATTCGTCCAAGGGATCAACAGGCTCTGCACGTCGACATGACGGCGGTGACAGTGCCGGCGGGTGGTCTCGGCAGGACTAACGAGACCGATCCGAATGCAAGGTGATGGCGGGTCACGCAGAGGGAAACCGCCCGGGTCGCAGCGAAGCGTCCCACTATCCGCGCCCAGGCTACCGGTGATCTGAATGGGTAGCGCAGGCCATCGCCTGGCAGACGAAGCCCCCTCGCCTGCAGGACACGGTCTTTCAGGTCAGTCGTAGAGGACGAAACAGCGCGTTTCGATGCTCCAGCGGTCGGGCGCATCGGGCGGCGTCGACGGATCTTCGAACGCACTGTGAAAGCTGAACGTGCAGGGAGCCTGAGCGTTGCTGGCATCCCCGTTTACGCCTTGTGAGCGCGCCATGGGTCCGGCGGAATCCCATTGTTTGATCAGCAGAGCTTCATCGCGCGTAATCTGCGGATAGAAGTACCACTGGTGGCGGGGGGAATGCTTGGCGAAATAGTTCTCGCCGATTCGATCCTGGTACTGGATCTCGAAAACAACCAGGTCTTCGGGACGCACCGTTTGCGCATCGCACAGCCCAAGCGGGTGGGTAAAGACGGGCTCTTTCGCAATATTGCGCCACACGTTGATGATCGCGAAGCGGCCGCCTTCGGCAAGCACCCGCGCGGCCTCGTCCGGCCTGATCAGCGATTGCCCTTCCTGCAGCACGACCCCGCGCAAGGTGTCGTTCGTCTTCGGCGGTTTGGTCAGATCCCGCAAGCGTTGCGGCGCGCTGGTCAAGGTGTAATCGCCATGCACGATTTGCGCGGGGCCTTGCACTTGCTGCCCGCCGGCGATGCGTTTCTTTGCCTGCTTGCCGACGGCTGACCGGACGTTATGATCGAAGGCGAACACCTGTCCGCCGGTGAATGCCCGCACGATCTCGACGCACTGCGGGTAGTACTCCTTTACCACCTGCTGGTGATTGAAAAAATCGATGCCTTCGATTGTCGTTGGCCGGGTCAGCAGCTCGTAGCCGTTTCTCGCGAGCGTATGGCGCGCACCACCCTGCAGCAAGCGGGCGTTGTGGATAGTCACCTGTTGTTTGCGGCGATTGACCCCCTCTGTGCCCGCATCGCTGCCATCCGGGTCGCGCCGGGTGAAAACCTTGCCGTTGCGATAGAGGGAAGACTGCACGCCGGCGTCCAGATAATCCAGATCTCCGGAGGTCCCCTCTTCGATCGAAACTTGCGCGGCACTATTCATCATTGAGCCCCCTGCATTGATGCAATTGATCTGGTGGTTATCCGCTCAACGATACCGCAGTTGGCCGGTACATGTCATTATCGCTAAACTTTGTCTTCCAATCCTGCCGGCGCCAGGCGCACGAGCGCGTCATCAATAGTCGAAGGCGATTTTCCGGCGATTTCCTTCCTGTCTTTACGCATCATTGCGGCCCTGACAAGCGACCCTCCCAGATAGCGCACCGGCTCAGGCGGGAAATTCCGCGCCTTGCGATTGATCAATCCGTTCCCGGCCCAGCGATCACGTTTGCCGAGCAGCAAGCTTGCCAGGATTCGACTGCCGATACGGCTTGGGTTGACGCCATTGCCGCTCCACCCCACTGCGTAAAAAAAATTGGGTGCTTCGTCCAGGCTGCCCAGCAGCGGAAGGCTGTCGTAGGTTCGGTCGATCGGGCCTGACCAGCTTCGCTCAATGGGCACATCGGCCAACATCGGATACACGCGTCGAAAATCAGCAATCGCTTCCGCAATGCCGCGCGCGTCATTGAATGACACCGCGGGCGGCGCGCCGGAATAATAAATCCGTCCGCCACCTTTGCCAAACACGATGCGCCCCTCCCGGGTCGTTCGGTAATAATTGACTGTGGTTTGCGAATCGGTAATGCTTTCGCCGCCAACCCAGCCGATTTCAGCCAAACGCCCGGGGATTGGCGGGGTGGCAACAATGGCACTCCCAACGCAGACAAACTGCCGCTTCAGTTCCGGCACGGCCGCTGCCCACGCGTTGGTCGCAATCACGACCTGTCCAGCCGTTACCGAAGCACGTCGTGTGCGCAGTCTGGCGGGCCTGGATCGAACCATGCGCTCGACGCGGGATGCTTCATAGATTTCAACGCCCAGTCTGGCGGCAATCTGCGCCAGGCCGCGGCCCAGTTTTCCGGGATGGATCGTCGCATTGACGGGCTCACAGATACCGGCGATATGCACATCGGAGCCGGTCCTGCGCGCAACATCTTCGCGGCTGACTTCCTGGAATACCTGGCCGCGCCCGATGCGCCGCGCTGTTGCAACGACTTCCGACCAGGCGTCGATATGGGCCGGCGTCGTAGCGGTCCAGAGCCAGCCTGCTTGTCGATACTCTGCGTCAATGCCGTGTTGCCCAAGAAACGCAGCCAAACCACTCACCGATTTCGTGGTTTCGTCCGCCAGCCACAATGCGTCATCCAGGCCGCACACGCGCACCAGACTCGCAATCTTCGGCCACCACGACATCACGAAACCGCCGTTCAGCCCTGAGGCACCGCTGCCGCAGCGATTCGCTTCCAGCACGGCAACGCGCAGACCGGGGTCGAGTTCCTTCAGCGTAATCGCCGTCCACAGACCAACGAAACCGCCGCCAACAATTGCCACGTCGACGGTAATGTCGTTGACGAGATGCTGAACTGGCGCTTGGCCGGTCTGAAGGTCATCCAGCCATAGCGAATGGGTATTCATGGCGTAATGGTCTTTTCAGCGAGTCCTGCCGCCAACAACATCGGCGCGGGATGCACAGTTCATTTTCTGCTTTCGACAATCGGCACTGCAACGAGCAATGTCGCCGTCGCTCCGCCGGAGCAGGGTCAGATTGCAAATTTCTCAGTCGCCGCTTCGTCCCAAGCCAGTTCGTTCCCCGGCGTATTCGATCGGTGTGCAAAGCCATCTTTCGCCAGAAAGGGTACCGCCAGGACGGGCTGGGCCCGGTCGCCCCGCTCCAACCAGTCCGTCGATTCGCTGACGCGGAGCAGTTGCGCCGAAACCTCTGGATATAAATGGCTGGAAAGCGGCATGCCGGCGGCGCCGGCGATCGCGGAAGAACGCGTCCAGCCCGTGACGCCACCGAAGCACATCCAATCCGGCCTATCTATTTCGGCCGCTCACGCCTTTACGACTTTGCAGAATTCGCGCGGGCCAATCACGACGTGCCCGAACGCAATTTCACAAACGGGGCGCTTGGCGCCCCGTTTGTGTACAACCCGGTCCGTATTGCCCCGCCGGAAAGCGGCGTCAATTCAGGAACCCGGCTGCTCGCGGCAGCCACAACGCGATCTCGGGGAACACCACTACCAGTAACATGCCGATCACTTGCAACACGACAAAGGGGACGATGCCGCGATAAATATGTCCCATGTTGATTGAAGGCGGCACCGCGCCTTTCATATAGAAGAGCGTGAAGCCGAACGGCGGCGTCAGGAAAGACGTCTGCAGATTCACTGACATCATGACCACGAACCATGTCAGGAATACGATCGGGCCGCCTGCACCGATATGCGTGCCGAAATCGACCTGCTGCAAGATCGGCGCAAACACCGGCAGGACGATCAGTACAATTTCAATCCAGTCGAAGAAAAATCCGAGCAGGAAAGTCAGTACCAGCATGAATGTGAGAATTTCCCACCCGGTATCAATGCCGATCGTCGCAAGCAGCTCAACAATCAGGTCGTCCCCGCCAAGCGAGCGAAATACGTAGGAGAACAGCGTGGCGCCGAAGAATATGAAGAACACCATGCCGTTGGTCAAGCCGGTGCGTTCGATGACGTCCTTCAAGGTCCGCATGTCCAGGCGCTTGTTCATCCAGGCGAGAAACATGGCGCCGATCGCCCCAACACCGGCGGCTTCCGTCGGCGTTGCCCAACCTCCGAATATCGAACCCAGCACCAGTGTGATCAGCAATGTCGGCGGGAAAAAGCTCTTGCCGATCATCTTGAGAAGCTCGGCAGTCGACTTCGGTCCGACATCGTCGGGCAAAGGCGGAGCGCGCTCCGGGTGTCTGAAGCTCGTCCAGCAGATATAGATCAGGTAGAGCGCGGCCAGCAGCAGCCCCGGCAAGACGGCGGCAGCAAACAACGCGCCAACCGATACCGATAACAGATCCCCCATGATCACCAGCATGATCGACGGGGGAATCAGAATGCCCAGTGTGCCGGCCGACGCAATCGTGCCCACGGCGAGTTGCTTGTCGTAGCCGCGCTCCATCATCGATGGCAATGCGATCAAGGTGAGCATGACCACCGACGCGCCGACAATCCCGGTGGTCGCCGCCATGATGGTTCCCATGAGGGTGACCGACATGGCCAGTCCGCCGGGAATCCGCCGGAAGAGCACTTGCAGGGTATGCAACAGATCATTTGCCACGCCGCTACGCTCGAGCAGGGTACCCATGAAAATAAACATCGGCACGGCAACCAGAATCGAATTGGACGCAGCCGAGCCCCACACTCGCGGCATCAGATTGAAAAACTGCACCGGCTCGAAAACACCGAGCAGCATGCCTATGCCGCCGAATATGATCGCGATTCCGCCAAGCACGAAGGCAACCGGGAAACCGCAGAACAACGCGAGTGCCAGTACGACAAACAGTACCAGCGAGATGTGATGTGCAAGCCAGTTCATGCCGTCGCTCCCTGATGATCCCTGATCACGGGTACGTTCGCATTCTGCCGCAGATGCTCCGGACCCCACAGGTACAAAATGGTGCGCATCAGCGTCGACATCACCGCCGCGAACAGCATGATCAGGCCAAGGGTGATAAACCCCTTCGGAATCCACCGGTACGGCAATCCGTTCGACGAGGCGGAGTGTTCGTTGTCTACCCAGGACACCCAGGTGAAGTCAAAGCTGAAGTAGATCGCCAGCAGGCAATAGGGAATCGCAAAGATCAAACAACCCAGAAACTCGGCCCACACCTGCGTAGCCGGCTTGGAATTAAGAAAGGCGATATCGATTCGCACGTGGGCATTCTTGATATAAGCGATGCCAAGCCAGAACGAGAACAATGCCGTGTGGATGTGCCACTCGAGTTCCTGCAGCCGCGTCGAACCGAGGCCTGGAATCTGGAAGCCGAATTTCCGGGACAATACGTCAAACGCAATGACA
Organism: Burkholderiales bacterium; assembly: GCA_046155535.1. Taxonomy (GTDB): domain Bacteria; phylum Pseudomonadota; class Gammaproteobacteria; order Burkholderiales; family JACQAP01; genus JACQAP01. The sequence continues at coordinate 31,531 of JBJXFN010000032.1, read as the reverse complement.
ATCGTACAGACGACGAACAACCAGCCTGTGGCCGTCGCGACACGGTACAAAACGCCATCGATGGCGTCACTCGCGCGCAGCATTCTTTCCATTATTTTTGCCTCTTGAAAATGCAAAGAGCGGGAGAAAAGGTCGCCCGCTCTTTACATCAGCACACGTTTACTGCTTCAGGTAGCCGTTTTTTCCCCACAACTTGTATTCTTCGCGGAATTTCGCGTAGGAGTCATGGACTTTCTTGAAGTTGGGGTTGGCCGCCGACTCCTCCGCCACCACTTCGTCCCAGGCCTTCTTGTAGGCTTTCAGGATGTCGTCGCTCCACTGCAGAATTTGCACGCCGTTCTTGTCACGCATGCGTTGCATCGCCGGCGACTGGGAGGCATCACCCCTGGCCAGTCCATCGCGAACCATGTCGCCACAGGCCACCTCGAGTATGCGCTTGTGCTGGTTGGAAAGTTTGTTCCACACATCCTTGTTCACGAACAGCGCGTTAAACGAAGCAGGCTGGTGCCAACCGGGGAAGTAGTAGTACTTGGCAACCTGGTGAAAGCCGAAGTTCTCGTCGCTCGACGGCATCGAAAACTCGGTTGCGTCGATCGTGCCCAGTTGCAGCGACTGGAATATGTCGCCCGGCGCCAGCAATTGGGTCGACACGCCGAGCTTGTCCATCACCTTGGCGCCGAGACCGAAGAAACGCATTTTCAAGCCCTTCAGGTCGTTGACTGTCTTGATCTCCTTGCGAAACCAGCCAGAGGCTTCCGGCGGAATCATCTGGCAGGGTATCGGCTTGATATTGTGTGCGCCGAACATTTCGGTCGAAAGCTCAAGGCCGCCACCGTAGTACATCCACGCCAGGAACTCGGTCGGGGCGGCGCCAAAAGGCACGGCTGAGAAGAAACTGAAGGTGGTGTCCACGCCCGCGAAGAATCCGGGGCTTGACCATGCCGCATCCACCGAGCCTTTCGATGTCGCCGGAATTGCCTCCAGACCGGGGACCAGTGCGCCGGGCTCAAAGAACTTCAGATCGAGCGTACCGGCCGACATCACGTCGACGGTCTTCGACAACTTGATCGCGCTGTCGCCAAGCAATTGCAGCGAACCAGGAAACAGGCTGGCCATTTTCAACGTGACTTTCTTGGCGGCTGGCGCGGCAGAACTACTCGTATCAGCGCCTGATTCCTCTTTGCTCTTACTGCCACAACCTGCCGTGACGACCAGCGCAAATACACATGCCGCAACGCCGGAAACCTCGAAAATCTTCTTCATTTTTCCCCTCCTCGATCAAGTATTTTTTTTCTTACTCCACTGGAATCGGTGCCCCTGATGAAACGCAGGTCGACGGCCGCCAGTTTTTTCCGGGTTCGAGCGAATCCCGTCCACAGAGGGACCGATCATTGCGAACCCTATCACGAGATAGCGATTCCTGCCACTAGCGGCAAGAGCGCTGCCCCGCTGGCCCTCCTCACCACCCATGTCACCGGCGGCTCCCCGGTCGTCATCCGTGTCATCAGTCTGTTTGCCACGATATCCGGTGCGCGGATTCCTGGCGTCAACCGCGTTCGTGTTCTACCAGATTCTGATCATTCTGGATGGACGCCCGGGTCAGTCCTAGAATAGGCTGTGTTTTCACGATTCAGGGAGATTTGATCAAATGTTGGCCGCCCCCAATTACACCGAAATGTACACCGATGCCGATGGCGAGACCCACTTCAGGAATGTCCAGGTCAAATTGTCCCTGGTGGATGTTGCGCCACCGGCAGCGCCAATGAATGTATCCGAGTTCCGCGCCGCCCGGGAAGTCGGTTTCATTACGCTTCCATCCGGATGGGCCGGGGGCTGGCACCCGGCACCGAGCGTAGGACATATCTTCGTGTTGTCGGGAGAACTGGAAGTCGAAGTCAGTGATGGCGAAATACGACGCTTCCCGCAGGGGTCGGTGTGGCTGCACACAGACCTGACGGGCAAGGGACATGACACGCGCGTCATCAGCGAAGGCGGCGCCGTGCTAGTCATGGTAAAGATGGGCAGCACTGCGTGAATTGAGGCACTGACATCAAAGTTTGCGTTTCAGAAGACGGGCAACGCAGAGAGCCGGTTCATGGCGCGGAACCTGGTCATGCCGGCACCAGACCGAAATCGAAATTGACAGTGAAGTAAGCCCTGTCCATACGCCGGCCATCCGGTGCCACGCCGGGTTCATGCCGAACGAAGTCCGTCACCAGGGAATTCTTCACCCCGAATACAGCGTCCGATTCGAGATAGGCATCGCCTTCCACGAACAGGTGCGTGGTCACCGTTTTGAAACCCGGCGCCGAAAGAATCATGTGGGTGTGTGCCGGCCGGTACGGATGCCGGCCCATCCTGAGCAGCATCCTGCCGACCGGCCCATCCGTGGGTATCGGGTAACTCACCGGCTTCACCGTCCAGAAGGCATAACGGCCCTGGGCATCGGCCCTGATCTTGCCGCGCGCCCGCAACCCCTGCCCCTTCCTTTGCACGTCATAGGCGCCCTCACCGTCCGTGGACCACAAATCCAGCAGCGCCCCCGCAATGGGTTCGCGCTGCGGCGTCAGAACACGCCCGGAAAAATAGGTCGGATCGCCCTCGACGCCGTGCGCGATGTCCGATCCCAGCGGCAGGTCCGGCGCGCCTTCCACATAGAAGGGGCCCCTTACCGTGGACTCTGTCGCGCCGGAAGGATGGCGGTGGTTGACGGCATCCACCAGCATGGACACCCCGAGTGTGTCGGAAAGCAGGATGAATTCCTGGCGCTTGTCGTCGCACTTTTTCCCGGTTGCGGTCAGGAACTGGATGGCCGCGAACCATTCCGACTCCGTCAGTTCCACATCGCGGATGAAACCATGCAGATGCCTGATCAGGCTGGTCATGACCTGCCTGAATCTCGGATCAGTCGCGCCATCGAGTTTCTTCAGGACCGCGTCGGTCAGGTTGGCTTCGGTCAGGTTTCGCATTTTCGTTTCTCCGCAAGGAAACGCTAGACGCGTTCGATCAGCGCCGCGATCCCCTGTCCGACGCCGATACACATGGTTGTCAGGGCACGACGCAGATTGCGTTCACGCATTTCGTGAACCGCGGTGGCCACCAGTCGCGCCCCGCTCATGCCGAGCGGATGTCCAAGCGCAATGGCGCCGCCGTTCGGGTTCACACGCGGATCGTCGTCCTTCACGCCCAGTTCGCGCAGCACGGCCAGTCCCTGTGCTGCGAACGCTTCATTGAGTTCAATGACATCCACCTGATCCAGTTTCATCCCCAGACGCGCAAGCAGTTTGTTGGTGGCGGGCACGGGGCCGATTCCCATGATGCGCGGCGCACATCCGGCGGTGGCCACGCCCACAACCCTCGCCAGCGGCGTCAGCCCGTGTTTTTTCGCTCCCGCCTCGCTTGCCAGAATCAGCGCACAGGCGCCATCGTTCACTCCCGATGCATTGCCGGCAGTCACGGTCCCTTCGGGCCGGACGATCGGCTTTAATTTTCCCAGTGCCTCCATACTGGTCTCGCGCGGGTGTTCATCCTTGTCCACCACCAGGGCCTCGCCTTTTTTGGCCGGGATCGTCACCGGCACGATCTCCTTTGCCAGGCGGCCATTTTTCTGTGCAGTCGAAGCCCTGGCTTGAGAACGCAAGGCAAAGGCATCCTGATCCGCCCGCGACACCTGGTATTCGACGGCGACGTTTTCGGCGGTCTCCGGCATCGAGTCGGTGCCGTAACGCTGCTTCATCAACGGATTGACAAACCGCCAGCCGATCGTCGTGTCATACACCGCATTGGTGCGGGAAAACGCGCTGTCGGCCTTGGGCATCACAAAGGGGGCACGCGACATGCTCTCCACACCTCCCGCAATGCCCAGATCCATTTCCCCCGCCCGGATGGCGCGCGCGACGATCCCCACCGCATCCATGCCCGAACCGCACAGCCGATTGATGGTGCTGGCCGGAATCTCCTTCGGCAATCCCGCCAGCAGCAGCGCCATGCGGGCGATATTGCGGTTGTCTTCGCCCGCCTGGTTGGCGCAACCAAAGACCAAGTCGTCCACCGCGCCCCAGTCCACCGACGGATGACGTGCCATCAATTCCCGCAGTGGAATTGCCGCCAGATCGTCGGGACGCACCGACGACAGTACGCCGCCGTAGCGTCCGATGGGTGTTCTTAGCGCAGCGCAGATGAATGCTTCAGGCATGTTGGCTCCGATTTGCGATTTGATTGCCGAAGCGACTCGGCGTTATTTCGTGGTCGATAATCCCCAGACCGGGCGCTTGCCCTCCCAGGCGTTTTGCAACAATTCCCGGATGGCGGCTCGCTCGATCGGGCGTGGATTCCAGTACGGGTTGCTCACGGCAAGATCGGCCGCGCGATCCAGTCCATCCGCAGGCATGCCGATGTCGCGCAGCGCGACCGGCGCACCCAGGTGCAGCGCCAGGTCGTACAGGCCGGCGGCCGCATCCTGCGCTCCGAGCGCACGCGCAACGCGCGTCATGGCGTCCGGTGCGGCGTCGCGGTTGTAGCGCGTCGCGTGGGGCAGCACCACCGTGTGGGTCTGCGCATGATCGAGGTTAAAACTGCCGCCCAGCGTATGGCACAGCTTGTGGTGAAGCGCCATGCCGACCACCGCCAGGCAACTTCCCGCCAGCCAGGCGCCATAGAGCGCCTCTGCACGCGCATCGAGATTCTGCGGTTCCCGCACCACCTTGGGCAGACTTTGCGCGAGCGCGCGAATGCCCTCCTCGGCCATCAGGGAAGTGATCGGATTGGCATCCTGCGTATACAGCGCTTCGACACAATGCGCGATCGCGTTCATGCCGCTCGGACCGGCGATTCTTGCAGGCAGGGAAACCAGCAGGTTCGGATCGTAGATCACGGTCCTGGGCAGCATGCGCACATCGCGCACGGTTTTCTTCACACCCTCGGCAGTGATGCCCTGAATCGGCGTCATTTCCGATCCGGCAAACGTGGTGGGAATGGCCAGAATCGGCAGCGATGAAGTCAGCGCGATCGCCTTGCCCAAACCCGTGGTGGACCCTCCACCGATGGCCACGCACCCATCGGCGCCCAGATCGGCTGCCACCCGGCGCGCAGCTTCTGCACTTTCGATCGGCACATGCATCACGGCCCGGTCATACACTCCCACGGCGCGACTTCCCAAGCGCCGCGCAATATCTTCGGCGGCGTTACGCTGCTCCGGTGTGCTCAGGACCAGGGCACGCCGGATACCCAGGCGTTCCACCTCGGCTCCCAGTTGGTCCAGCGCGCCCACGCCGAACACGACCCGGGAGGGCAGCGCGTTATAGGTGAAGGCCTTCATGCCGCGACCTGCCCCGGGTCGAGCACCAGCGGCACGCCAGTCAAGCGAATCAGCTCGTCCAGGGTCAACCCCTCTGCCATGTCGATGACCCGCAGTCCGTCCGGCGTCACGTCGATCACAGCCAGGTCGGTGTAGATGCGATGCACGCAGGCAATGCCGGTGAGCGGGTAGCTGCACTGCCGGACGATTTTGCTTTGCCCGCTTTTGGTCAGGTGCTCCATCATCACGAATACCTTTTTCGCGCCACTGGCCAGATCCATGGCGCCACCCACGGCAGGAATGGCGTCCGCTGCGCCGGTATGCCAATTGGCAAGATCCCCGCCCACGGACACCTGGAATCCGCCCAGGACGCAGATGTCCAGATGTCCTCCGCGCATCATCGCAAACGAGTCCGCGTGATGAAAAAACGATCCTCCGGTCAGCAGCGTGACCGGCTGTTTGCCTGCATTGATCAAGTCCCAATCCTCGTTGCCGGGTGCCGGCGCAGGGCCCATCCCCAGAACACCGTTTTCACTTTGCAGCAGGATCTCCCGATCATCGGGCAGATGATTGGCCACCAGAGTCGGCATTCCGATGCCGAGGTTGACCACTGCTCCCTCCGGAATATCGCGCGCCACGCGCGCAGCCATCTGGTCCCGGCTGAGTCGGTTCATGTCGGGGCTTCCGGATTCGTCATTTCAGGCGGCATTATCGAGAACTGTTCTGGCTGCATCAGGAATCCGGACGATGCGATTGACATACAAACCCGGCGTAATAATCGTTTCCGGATCGAGCGCGCCCAGTTCCACCACACTGTTGATCTGCACAATCGTGCAGCGCGCGGCAGTGGCCATGATCGGACCGAAATTTCGCGCGGTCTTGCGATACACCAGGTTGCCCCAACGGTCCGCGGCTTCCGCCTTGATCAACGCGAAGTCCGCATGGATGGGCATTTCCAGGACATGGCCACGGCCGTTGATCATGCGGGTTTCCTTGCCCTTCGCCAGGTCCGTGCCGTAACCGGTCGCGGTGAAAAAACCACCGATGCCCGCCCCTGCCGCGCGGATACGCTCGGCAAGATTGCCCTGCGGCACCAGTTCCAGTTCGATCTCTCCGGCGCGATAAAGCGCATCGAATACGTGTGAGTCCGTTTGTCGCGGAAAGGAGCAGTAGATCTTGCGCACGCGCCTGGCCTTGAGCAGCGCCGCTAGGCCGGTTTCCCCATTGCCGGCATTGTTGTTCACGATGGTCAGGTCTTTCGCGCCCTGTTCGATCAGTCCCTCGATCAGCTGCGCCGGCTGCCCCGCCCCGCCAAATCCTCCGATCATGATGGTCGCACCGTCGTGGATGCCGGCCATCGCTTGCGCCATTGTCGAAACAATCTTGTTGATCATTCAGGTTTCCCGATTGCCACGGGGCTCCATGTTTCCAACATATTCCCCTTGTGCCGGTACAACGCCATTCGCCTGAGCAGGCAGCGTCTGCCTTTCCGGGCGATCAGGCATCCGCCGACACGCGGCCCGGATGCCAGCGGAGCAGTCGTCGTTCGACCAGCGTGACAATTCGATCCAGCACCAGCGCGCAACCGGTGAGAACCAGCACGCCCGCGAACACGGTATTGATATCGAATACCCCTTCGGCCTGCAAGATCAGGTACCCCACGCCCTTGGCGGAGCCGAGGTACTCACCCACCACCGCGCCCACAAACGCCATCCCCACGGAAGCGTGCAGGCTGGAGAACACCCAGGCGGTGGCGCTGGGCAGATACACATGCTGCAGAAGTTGCCTCCCTGACGCGCCCAACATGCGTGCATTGGCCAGCACGGTCGGACTGACTTCCCGCACGCCATTGTAGACGCTGAAAAACACGATGAAAAACACCAGCGTGATGCCGAGCAATACCTTGGACCAGATGCCCAGCCCGAACCACACCGCAAAAATTGGCGCCAGGATCACGCGTGGCATGGAATTCAGCGCAGTGATGTAAGGGTCGAACAGGCGCGCGGCAGAATCCGACAGCGCCAGCCACAGGCCGAACACCAAGCCCAGGACGGTGCCCAGCACAAAGGCCAACAGGGTTTCCAGGAGCGTGATGCCGAGGTGTGGAAAAATCTTTCCGCTGGCAAACCAGTCCCAGACGCGGCGCAGAACCACCAGCGGCTCACCGAAGAAAAACTTCGGCAGCACCTCCATTTGGGTAAGCACATGCCACAGCCCGAACAATCCCAGCAAAAGCGCCACTTGCCAGAAAACCAGTGACGAGTGACGGGTGACGGGTGACAAAGAACGGTCGGCGCCTTTCATCGATCAATCCGTAAAAAAAGTCCTTTTGCCACAGAGGACGCAGAGTTCACAGAGAAATATCAGGAATGAACATTGTCTTTGATGCTTGCCGTGGTCGGTGCAGCATTCTGGCCCAAACCCCTAAATCTCTCTCTGTGTTCTCTGTGTTCTCTGTGGCGGAATTGTGGTTTCAAGCTTAGTCCAGAGCATGGGCGTAGGCCTTCTGCACTTCGTCGCGCAAGGCATCCCAGATGCGCCTGTGCAATTCGAGAAAACCGGGGGTCAGGCGAATTTCCGCCACGTCGCGCGGGCGCGGCAGGTCGATCGGGAATTCCCCAATCGGCCTGCTGGCGGGACCAGCGGACAGCAGCACTACCCGATCCGACAGCGCAATGGCCTCTTCCAGGTCGTGGGTGACAAACAACACTGACTTGCGATCCTGCTGCCAGAGTGCCAGCAGTTCGTTCTCCATCAGGCTGCGGGTTTGCACGTCCAGCGCCGAAAACGGCTCGTCCATCAACAGGATTTTGGGATCGAGAATCAAGGTTTGCGCCAGTGCAGCCCGTTTGCGCATCCCGCCGGAAAGCTGATGCGGATATTTTCCCCCATGGGCGGCAAGGCCCACGCGCCGCAACCAGTCCTCCACCCCGGCGCCGATCTCGCTGGGCGTCACCCCGCGAAATTCGAGCCCGGCGGCGACGTTTTCGCGTGTTGTGCGCCACGGCATCAAAGCATCACTCTGGAACATATAACCGGCACGCGAATTGATCTCCCGTAGCGGCTCACCGAACACCTGCACGCTGCCGCGCGTGGGGGCGAGCAATCCTGCCGCGACATTCAGTAGCGTGGATTTTCCGCAGCCGGTGGGCCCGACGACCGATACGAATTCGCCTTCCGCCACCGCGATATCGACGTTTTCCACCGCGGTATAGGCAGGGATGCCCGCGCGCGCACCAAAGGTGCAGGTGACATCATGGAGCTGCAGCGCCTGCCTTGCCTTGGCCATGACTCAGCGAGGGAATTTTTCCAACGCCTTTTCGACGCAGACATTGGTACGGAAGGGAATCAATGTTTCTGTTTTCATACTCGTGTGAATTTCGAATAACCCTTCCCGCACTCTCTGCGACTTTTTTCCACGTCCACTGCGGTGAACGCGTTGTTTTGCAGCATTTGCCCCCAATTCAAATTGCCCCGGCCTTGCGAAGCAACCCGGCGATGGCTTCGGCCATTTGCCGGTAGCCTTCGGCGTTGGGATGAATCGTGTCGGACTTGAGTTTTTTGTCGAACAACACTTCCTGAAGCACCTTGTTTTCGATGGGAACGGCAAGTTCCTCAGCGATCTTCTCATAGAACGCAGCGTTGCCACCGAAGAGCACGGGCTGCGGCACACCAATCAACATTACCGCGACCCCCCGTTCCCTGGCCAGGCGCACCATCGCGCGCAAATTGGACTCGGTGACCGCGCTGTCGATTTTGCGCAGCATGTCGTTACCGCCCAGGCAGAGCAGCAGAAGTTTCGGCTTGAATTCCTCTATCACACCCGGCAGGCGTTCCAGTCCCTCTGCGCTCACCTCGCCCGGCACCCCGGCGCCCACGACCTCGCGTCCGATCAACCTCGCCAGTATTCGGGGATAACTCTCCTGTTCGCCCGCACCGGTGCCGTAGGTCAGGCTGTCCCCGAAGGCAAGCACCACGTCACTCTGACCCAACTTCGGCAAGGACGGAATTTTGTCGCCGCACGCCGCCAACCCGCCGAACAAGAGGGTCGCCAGTGCTGCCCGAAGCAGCGCTGCGAGCATGTTGGATGGCGAGAGCATGAAGAAATTCGAGAATTCGAGAGTCTGGGTTCGGGATTGCGGATTGAGGGGTGAGGGTTTTTCACCATTCACCATTCACCGTTCACCATTTACCGTTCACCGTCTTCATTCTCCTGCCATCGTCATGCCCTCGACCAGAACAGAGCCGCACCGGCGCGATCCACGAACTTCGATGTCGTTGCCGACCGCAACGATATTTCGAAACATGTCCCGCAGGTTGCCGGCAATGGTGACTTCCTGCACCGGAAACGCAATTTCGCCGTCTTCGATCCAGAATCCGGCTGCGCCCCGGGAGTAATCGCCAGTCACCATGTTGATGCCCTGCCCCAGCAGGTCGGTCACCAGAAATCCGCGGCCCATCATTTTCATCAGCGTCGCCAGGTCTCCTGCCGTGGGATCCAGAAGCAGATTGTGATTGCCGCCGGCGTTGCCTGTGGTCTGCATGCCCAGCTTGCGCGCCGAATAGCTGCCCAGAAAATAGCCCTGCAACATCCCGCGCTCCACAATGTCGCGCGCCCGGGTGGCTACGCCTTCGTCGTCGAAAGCACTGCTGGCCAGGCCTTTCCGGATATGCGGCAGGTCGCGAATCCGGATACCCGGCGCAAACACCTGCTTGCCGATGCAATCGAGCAAGAAAGAGGACTTGCGATACAGGCTGCCCCCGCTGACGGCGGCTACGAAGTGGCCCAGCAGTCCGCCCGCGACCGGCGCCTCGTAGAGGACGGGCGCCTTGGCGGTGGGCAACTTGCGGGCGCCCACTCGCCGTGCCGCGCGTTTTCCGGCGCGCGTGCCAACTTGTATTTCCGAATCCAAGTCCGCGGGGTCGCGGGCGCTGGTGTACCAGTCGTCCCGCTGCATTGCGTCGTCCTTGCCGGCAATGACAGCGCAGGAAATACTGTGCCGGGAACTCGGATATCCGGCAAGAAAACCACTCGAATTCCCGTACACGAACTGCGCCTGCTGCACCGAAACACTCGCACCTTCGGAATTGCTGATCGACGGGTCCGCAGCAAATGCTGCGTCTTCGCAGGCCCGCGCCTTTTCAATGGCTTGCTCCACCGTCAATTCCCAGGGGAAATACAATTCGAGGTCCGGAAACTCGGTCGCCAGCAACTCCGGCTCCGCCAGCCCGGAGAATTCATCCGCAGCGGTCAGTCGTGCAATCGACAAGGCGGCCTGCACCGTGTCGCGGATCGCCTTGCCGGAAAAATCCGAGCTGCTGGCATGGCCTCGGCTCTTGCCGATATAGACCGTGACGCCCAGACCCTTGTCCCGGTTGTATTCGATGGTCTCCACTTCGCCCCGGCGCACCGTCACGTTTTGCCCGAAAGATTCGCTGACTTCGGTTTCGGCCGCACTGGCGCCTTCCGCCCGGGCGTGCGCAAGCACATCGTGGGCAATCTGGCGCAGCAGAGACGGGTCGCTGGCAAAGGTCTGGTCGGAATGCTGCGAAATCGGAATGGAATTCACGAATGGAGTCGATGCACAAGAAAGGGAGGCGCGGCGGGAGATTTTTTCGCTATGATACCAGTTGATTCACCATCCACTCCCTGACTCGTCGCAATGTCTGACGACCTGCCCCTAAGCAAGACGCAGCGCAAAAAGCTCGACCATGCATTGCAGGACATCGGCGAGGAGTTGGTGGCCCTGCCCGCGGACAAGTTGCGGCAACTGAATCTTTCGGAGCGGCTGCTCGATGCAGTGCTGGAAGCCAGGAACATCACAAAGTTCGGCGCCCTGAGCAGACAAATGCAATACATCGGCCGCCTGATGCGCGAAGACAGCGACGGCGACGCCATTCGCCGTCAACTCGACATCTGGAGCGGCGTTTCGCGCCAGGATACGGCGCAACTCCACCGGATCGAACACTGGCGCACCCGCCTGCTCGCCGAGGATCCGGCATTGCAGGAATTTCTGGATGATTTTCCGGGCGCGGATGCCCAGCGCCTGCGCACCTTGATCCGCAACACCAGGATGGAATACGCTGCGGGAAAACCGCCGAAGAACTTTCGCGAACTGTTCCAGGAACTGCGGGAAATTCTGAACTCCCGAAGCAATTAACCACGGAGGACACGGAGATCACGGAGGAAACCCACTATAGAGACTGGAGAAAGACAGCGCAGTCGAGTTGACCAGGCAACAAGCGATATTTTTGTTACCCGCGCAGATCCTGCGGGCATTCAGTTTTTTCTCCGTGTTCTCCGTGTCCTCCGTGTTTCAATGGTTTCATGACCGAAAACGAACAAGTGATCATCGGCCTGGTGTCCATCAGCGACCGGGCATCCAAAGGCGTTTACAAGGACGAGGGGATCCCCGCGCTCGAAGAATGGCTGGGTCGCGTGATAACGACCCCCCGCCGCGTGCTGACCCGGTTGATTCCGGACGAACGCCCGCAGATCGAGGCCACGCTGAAGGCATTGTGCGACGCGGAGGGCTGCCATCTGGTGTTGACCACCGGTGGCACCGGTCCGGCCCCGCGAGACGTCACGCCCGAAGCAACACTCGCCGTGGCCGATCGGGAAATGCCCGGCTTCGGCGAACAAATGCGCCAGATCAGTTTGAATTTTGTTCCTACCGCAATCCTGTCGCGCCAGGTCGGTGTCATCCGCGGACGAACGCTGATCATCACTCTTCCCGGCCAACCCAAATCCATCAAGGAAACCCTGGAAGGCCTGAAAGACGCCGAGGGCAAACAGAAGGTCCCCGGCATATTCGCCGCGGTCCCTTACTGCATAGACTTGATCGGCGGGCCATACATCGAGACCGACGAAACCATCGTCAAGTCCTTCCGGCCGAAATCCGCGATCCGCCCGAAGACCTGAACCTTTACCGCCAAGGCGCAGAACCAAAGCAAAGGATGAGAAGAAAATGAATGCCAGGGACGCGCCACCCATCGACGAATCGACCCTATCCGAATCACTTCGCGCAACCTCCGTGCCTTTGTGCCTCTGCGGCAAGGAACTCTTTTCATGACAGAACTGCTGCAAGCAATAGAAATAGAAACCCGGCCCAAACCGACCCACGCCGTGATCTGGCTGCACGGCCTGGGTGCGGACGGCAATGATTTTGCGCCCGTGGTGCCCGAACTCAAATTGCCGGCCTTTGGCGTGCGTTTCGTGTTCCCACACGCCCCGATGCAACCGGTGAGCATCAATGGCGGATTCGTGATGCGCGCCTGGTATGACATCACCGGCCAGGACCTGGACCGCAGGCCGGACGAGAAAGGCATTCGCCAATCTGCCGCATTGATCGAAAAATTGATCGAACACGAAGTGCAGCGCTCTATCCCCGCGCATCGTATCGTTCTGGCGGGATTTTCCCAGGGAGGCGTGATGGCCCTGCATACCGGGTTACGCCACGCAAACCGGCTGGCCGGCATCATGTCGCTGTCGGCCTATCTACCGCTATCCGACACCCTGGAGAAGGAACGCCATGCGTCGAACCACGGTGTGCCGGTGTTCATCGCGCATGGCAGCACCGACAATGTGGTGCCGATGAAACTCGGGACGGCGGCACGTGAGCGCCTGTCGGCGCTGGGCTATGCAGTGGAGTGGCACCAGTACCCGATGCCGCACTCGGTGTGTCCCGAGGAAATTACGGATATCGGCGTCTGGCTGCGACGTATTCTGGTGTGACCAGGGCGGCCGCCTGCAATTTATTGCGCTCGTTGCATGACCTTCACTCGGACCAGATCGAAGTCCTCCCCGCTTTCCAGCAGCTTGCGCGGCATCAGGACGTAACTCCGTTCATAGGCGATCATCCCCAGGCTTTTTAGCGGGGAATATGTTCCCGGCCTGAGCAGCAATTGCATTTCCGGACTCTTGGTGCTGTCCGCCGCATTCGAGGGCAATAACACGGCGCTCTCCCTCCCCGGCGCGCCGGTCACGTCCGAGGTGCTTACCTTGACCACTGCGCCTCCTTTGGACAACAACTGAATGCCGACATAACGTTGCTTCAAGTCATAAGCCGACAGGCGCCGCACCACCCCGACACCCCATGCGGCACCGCCTTCCAGTTTTACACCGAGCAAGGTTCCCACTTTCAGCCAGTCGCTTTTGGCAAAGGGCAGCAGTGCACCATATCCACCTTCACTTTCATTCTCGACCATCCAGGTTTCGATGGAGCTGTCAAACGACAGATCCTCGGTATCCCCGGATATCGTGTCGACAATTTCATTGAAATCGTGCACGACGCTGATCCGCGAAACCGAGTTGTGTCGTTCGGAAATGCGGGCAGGCGGCACCGGCGACCAGTACAGGGCCAGATGTCGCAGCACCTCCAACACCATTTCCGGTTCATAGGTGCCGCCCAGGTTGATGCTCGATGGCACCGCCCCGGAACGCTCGACCAGCGTTATGACCTTCGCCAATTCTTCCGACGCAGTGCCCGGGCCAAAGAAGCGAATGCCCGGTTGCATTGCCAGATCGGACATCAGTCTGGCCGGCGGACGATTGCGCGCCAGATCGAAGTAAAAATGGCAACCCTGCGCTGCGCGCAATTCCAACTTGAAAAACTCCGAAAACTGGGCGACCACCCGTTCGGCGATTTCCAGCTTGGTCGGCAACAAGCTGTCGGTCGAGGACATCGCGAGCATCAGGCTTTTGAGAAATTCGCGCTCGATGGACGATTCACCAAAAGGACCCGGATACACCGTCACCTTGGAACGCACGAAACCCTTTTCTTCCGCAAAGGAGAACGCCCAGCCGAACTGTTCCCACAATCTGGTGGCAACGGGCCCATAGCGCAGGTACTGCCATTTGAGCTGACTGTTCAAAGCTCGCAAGGCGCGCGCCGTCATCATGGGCACCTGCCCCTTGACGGCGCCCGCACCGGCGGTTCCGGCGTGGTAACACGCGATGCAATATTGGTAGGCTTCGGCAAGTTTGCGCCAGAGTTTGAAAACCGAGTTCCAGATGCGGATTTCCTGGAATTTCTGCAATCGCGCACCGCCGGAAATGTACTCTACCGATAACCGGCGCAGATGCGGCTTCGCGGCCTGGTCGATCAGGTCGATGACTTCCAGATTCCTGGAAATCTTCAAATCCTCGGAGCCGATAAGGGAGTCCAGCCAGTGCGAAAGTTCTTCCAGGCTTTTGAACGGGTCGTTGGCCGGCAATTCGGTCAGCAGTTCGCGGGTCGTCTTGTCCTCTGCAAGAGGATGTTCGGATTTCGATCCCTTGATCCAATTCAACATCGCGCCTTCTTTCTTTTGCCGGCAAGGTGACAAAGATTATAACGAGTTGTTTCCAATGATCTAACGGACTTTCTCTGGAAATGTTGAAAACGCATCGCCCGCCCCCGGGCGACCGGCAGCTTCGTGGCCGCGCGCCGCATCAATGCCCAGCAGCAGAATCAATCCGATGACGAAGTAACTGCCGGTGATCAGGATGGCAAGACGATGGTCGCCATCCGATATCCAGCTCACAGCGCCGTAGGTCAGCGGCCCCAGAATCGACGAAAGCTTGACCGCTACGCCCCACAATCCAAAAAATTCCGCGCGGCGATGCGTCGGGCTCATGAATCCGACCATGGCCCTGCCCGCTGACTGGCTGGCGCCCAGACTGATGCCAGCGATAGTGGCCGCCAGCCAGAACATCGCTGCGGATTCTGCCCCCCAGGCAAGCAGCACCGTGATGCACCATGCCACCAGTGTCAGTGCCAATGTGCGCACGTGGCCGAGTTTATCCTGCCACTGTCCGAAAATCAGGGCGCCGGCACTGGCAGCGACATTCACCACCAGGATCAGGGTAATGGTCTGCTGCGTGGTGAAGTGCATGGCCTGTTCGGCGTAAATCGCCGCCAGGGCGATGACGGCCTGCACGCCTGCCTGATAGAAGAGGATGCAGACCAGCAGGCGCCTGAGATCACGATACTGCCCTGCACTGCGCAGGGTTTCGCCGATTCGCGCAAATGCACCGTTCCTGGCGCCGGCGGTCCGTGGCTGGGGTGTTGATCTCTCCCGGAGGAACAGAAAAGTCGGCAATGCCGACACGCCAAACAGAAGCGCGGTAATGATCATGGTCACCGGCACGAATTCGATTCCGGACTGGCCCTGTGCCTGCGCCCAGGTGACGTAGGCAAGAGAAGCCCCCAAACTGACCAGCCCTCCGATGTAACCCAGTCCCCAGCCCCATCCCGAGACCTTTCCAAGCGCTTTGCCACGCGCGATTTCCGGCAAAAAGGCAGCCACCAGATTTTCGCCGATGCCGAAGAATAAATTCGAAATGATCAACAACGCCACTCCGAGCGCAAGATCTCCCGGACCGACCAGCGACAGTGCCGCCGTCCCTGCGACACAGCCGATGGTCGACCACGCCAGCAGCCGCTTTTTGGCGGCATGAGCATCCGCATAGGCGCCAATGAGGGGCGCCCCCACCGCCACCAGGGCATAGGAAATCGAAAGCGCAAGCGTCCAGGCAAACGTCGCCCACACCGCCTTTTCAGCGACCACCGAGACGAAATAGGCATTGAACACCGCCGTGATCACGACGGTGGTGTAACCGGAATTGGCAAAATCGAACATCATCCAGCCCCACACTTCGCGGGGCCGGACCTCGGCGTGCAAGACCGGGGGGCGTGTGGCCTTCAACGGTGGCGAAGGATCAGGCCTGGTCCTGTTCCGGCCAATTCTTGATGTACTGCTTGAGCAACTTGTTCTCGAAGCTTGCCGCGCGCAGCGCCGCCTTGGCCACATCGTGGAAGGACAACACCCCGACCAGATTGCCGCCATCCATGATGGGGACATAACGCACGTGATTGTCAGTCATGACAGTGCGCATGTGATCGACGCTGTCTTCCGGTTTGCAGCAGATCGGATTTGCCACCATCTCCTCGCCCACGGTGGCCGCCTGGATATCGCCCTTGCGGCGATGCACCGCGGCCAGGGCCTCGCGAAACGTCAGCAGGCCGGCCATCCGCCCTTCTTTGAGCACCACAAGCGAGCCGATGTCGTGATCCACCATCAGGCCGACTGCCTTGGGCAGCGACTCCTCCGTGCCGATGCCCACGATCTTGCCTCCCTTGATCCCGAGTATGTCTTTTACCAGCATGGTCAATCCTCCTTGCGCAGCCTCGCATCGGCAACGCACGCAGCGTACCCGACTTTTCATTTACCCCGCGCACGCAGCGCTGGACGCGATATTATCCGCAAAACCTTTGTCATGCCGGAACCTGAACCATGTTGCGAACATTTCCGATTGCGACCACCCTGTTTTTCCTGACCCTGTTGAGTGAGGTGACCATGGCCTGCCCTGCATTGCTGAACCATCAAATGAATGACCTCGATGGCAAGTCCGTGAATCTCTGCGGATTCGCGGGCAAGGTCGTCCTGGCGGTAAACACGGCCAGTTACTGTGGCAACACGCCCCAGTACAAAGGCCTGGAATCCCTGTATCAGAAGTATCGGGACAAGGGCCTGGTAGTGGTGGGCTTTCCGGCCAATGACTTTGGTGCACAGGAACCGGGTAGCGCCAAGGAGATCAAGGAATTCTGCGAATTGACCTACGGGGTCAAATTCCCCCTGATGGAAAAAACCAGCGTCGTTTCCGGCAAGGCGAATCCCTTTTTTGCCGCACTCGCGAGCAAGACAGGCGAGGCGCCGGAATGGAACTTCCACAAGTATCTGGTCTCCCGCGATGGCACCCAGGCCTATAGTTTTTCGGCACGCACCAAACCGGAAAGCGAGGAAATCGTGCGCCAGATCGAGAAGTTGCTGGCTGACAAGCCCTGAAATGCGCCCCGGGCGCCCGCTTTGCCGGATGGTGCCCCTGGTTGGGCTCTGCGCGGCCAGCATCACCGCCCTGGCGGAATCCCCTGGCGACCTGTTGTTCAAGTGTGTGCTGGGCGAGCAGATCCGGACACTGATTTACGAATCGGGGCGCAGCATTCTCTGGGACGCCGGCAAGCCCTTCCAGGCCACCCTCACGCCGGAGACCATCGATGCGGTTTACACACACGACTGGAGCGCCGGGTCGCGCATGCGCCACCGCCTCGTCATCGGACGCAAGGACCGCACCTTTCGGCTGGAAGTGGATGAAATCAGTACCGAGGGTGAATTGCGCCAGTCGTTCAATCGCGATGCCGGCACCTGTTCGCCGGAAAAGAAGCAGTCCCGGCTGCTGAAAAATCCTTCTGCCCCTTCCGGAAACTGAACACGCCAGGGAGACATCGGGCTTATGCGGTGCTGCCGGCCACGGCGCTGCTGATTCGAATCACCGCGCGCCGGGTTTCCGAGAGCTGGCCGCGAGGCCGACACGCCACCGACGTTTGACTATCCGGCAAACTCGCGCAACACCTTCCCCGCTTTCGGCGCATTGCCCAGCAAACCATTGCTGTTTGCAACTTTGCGGCCGTTCACCCACACGCCATGCACGCCGGAGGCCGGCGTAGTCAGGCGCGATCCGCCTGCCGGCAGATCGTAAACGCGGGTGGATGGCCCGCGCCCCACGGTTGCCGGGTCGAACAGAAAAAGATCTGCCGGTTGTCCTTCTGCGATATGGCCCCGATCCCGCATGCCGAACAAGGCTGCCGGTTCGGCGGTCAGCTTGCGCACCGCCTGCTCCAGCGGCATCAGCTTTCTGTCCCGCACCCAGTGGCCCAGCACATGCAGGCCGAATCCGGCATCGCACAGGAACGTCAGGTGCGCACCGGCATCCGAAAGCGAAACGATGGCATTCTCGTCCCGCATCATGCGACCCACCGCCTCTTCGTCGGAATTGAGCAGCGTGGCCGTGAACATGGTGTCGAGGTTTTCCTCCAGGGCCAGATCGAGGAGAAAATCGACAGGGTGTACGCCTGTGCTGCGGGCCAGCGCGGCAATCGAGTGACCTTCGAACGCCGCATGTTTCGCTTCGGCCACCTGCGCCACGTGGGCTTTGTCCCATTCGCCGGTGAACATCCTGCGACTGCGTTCTTCCAGTTCCTTCTTGAGTCGATCACGCCACGCACGGTCTGCCAGAGTTTTGCAAAAGGTCTTGTTGTCCATGGACATCAGCGGCTGCCAGACGCGCAGGCCTTCGAACACATACGGCTCGTGCATGGTGAACTCGAAGTTCAAGGGGCAGGCCGATACCGCGCCATACATCCGGTTGCCGCGTCGCTGCGCCGCGCGAATGTTGTCCAGATCCTCGAAGGTCGATTCGGGCGCCAGGTTGGAATGCAGGAGTGCAGCGACCAGATAAGGCCGGCCGGCTGCTTCGCAGAGTTTCTCGATCCAGGGCACCGGCGTGTTGGCGGCCTTGGTCATCATCAGCAATCCCTTCCCTGCGTCGCGCAGGGCCGCGGACAAGGCGGTCATCTCATGATCGTCTGCGAGACGCGAAGGCATCGGGATGCCGGCCTCGCCGTTGTGCTGCCCGGATCGGGTCGTGGCAAATCCCGCGGCGCCCACCTCCATCGCCTCCGTGACGATGTTTCGCATGGTCTTGACTTCCTCCGCCGTGGCGGCGCGCTTGGGCGCGTCCACGCCCAGCACGTAGGTTCGTATGCTGGAGTGGCCGACATAACAGGCCACGTTGGGCCCGACCCCCTGTTGTTCCAGCATGTCCAGATACTGGGGAAAGGATTCGAAGTTCCAGCGGATCCCGGCGCGCAACGCGTCCAGTGACATGCCTTCCACATGGGTCAGATTGCGCATCGTCAGGTCACGGTCCTGCGGACGGCAGGGCGCAATGGTGAAGCCGCAGTTGCCCATCACCACCGTGGTCACGCCCAGCGCGGGCGACGGATTTGCAAACGGATCCCAGGTAATCTGCGCGTCGTAATGCGTATGGGTATCGATGATGCCCGGCATCAAGGCGAGACCGCTGGCATCAATGCGCTCGGCGGCCTGCCCCTGCACGGCGCCGATGGCGGCGACGCGCCCTTCGCGTACTCCAACATTTTCCCGTCGCGGTGGCATGCCGCTGCCGTCGTAGAGGGTCGCGTTTTCAAAGATGAAATCGTACATGCGCTTCCTTTATTTCCTCTTGGTTTTCGGGTAATCGATTGCCAGCACTTCCAGTGATGTCACCCCGGCAGGCCGGTGCCAGGTGACGGTATCGCCCACCTGTGCGCCAATCAACGCCTTGGCAAGCGGGGATTGCCAGCTTACCCGCCCATGGGCGGCATCGGTTTCGTCTTCGCCCACAATGGTAAAAACATGCGTGCGGCCATTCTCGTCTTCTGCCTTGACGCGAGCACCAAAGTGCACCGCATCCCGCGGCTGCGCCGCAATATCCACCACCACTGCGGCTTCCAGCCGCGCCTGCAGGTAACGCAGGTCGCGCTCGATCTGCATCAGCCGCGGCCGGTCGAAGTCGGCCGCCGCTTCCTTCAGACGCGCGTGTTCCGCGTGCAATTCCTCGACACGGGCGCGCAGCCGATCCAGACCCTCCTGCGTCAGGTAATTCGGCCCGGCCTCCACCGGCCGCTCCGGCAATGCCTCGGCGGCCAGATCCTCGGTCCCGTCTTTGACGAATGCGCGACTCATGGGAAATCAGAATAAGCTTGGCGAGATGGTGTCACGTCCACGAACGCGAGCATGGTAACAAACCGATAATAGATTCACGAAATCGAAGCAACATCGATTTTCCCCAAATACGGAGGCAGCCCTAAACGAAGCCCCGGCGCCTCCGGCCTACGGCAAGGAAAGAATCCAGCTCCGCACCACGTCCAGGGCATACGTATCCGTATGATTCTTCGCGAGCGGCGGCATCATCTGGTTGGCGTTGACGGGCGTATCCACCGCGGAAAAACTCATGCGCCGGTAGAGCGGGGAAGCATCCGGATCTGACGGCGTCACGACGTTGCCGACGATGCCCTGCATGTTAAGCGGCGTCGCGAAACGCGCATCCCAGGAGTTGTTTGACCCGCCCGGATGATGGCAGTCTGAGCAATTTGCCTCGAAATACGAGCGCACCCGGGTCTCCAGCGAGGCTGCCGTGTCGGTGATGGCCACGGTACGCAGGTAGGTCGGGATACTCGCTGCGACAAAGTTGCCGTTGAAGAGCCCCGCCTGCCCCCACGCCTCGAGCTGATTCTGGACCGCGCCACCGGGATATGTGTAGCTGCCATTCAACTGGTGGGTGCGAATACCGAGTGCGCGACCGGCGGAAATCCGGTGACAGGTAGTGCAATTGGCTGCGCTCGGATAGGTGTGGGAACGCTGGATCGTGCCGGACGCGGTCACCACGTTGTTGATTTCGGTGACAGCGGAAGTCACCAGATTCGCGTCGGTCTGGCCCGCATTCCATTTATACGACGCACCGGTAAAGACCGGCTGGCCCATCGGGTTATTACGCAGGACACCGATCCGGGTCTCCAGCCGCTTGCGCTGGCCGATGAGTTCGTTCACCACCAGTTCGAAATGTTTGACCGTCACTGTGCCTTCCGGAAACGTCCAGTTTCCAGTGGCGCTGAAAACAATCTGTTCGGACGCCGCGTAAGGTGCACCGTCGTTGGGCACTGCAATCCAGCGAGTCTTGACTGCGTTGTCCGACCACAACTGGGCGTTGACCGCAAACGGCACCAGCGCCGGGTGGGGGGCAAGAGTGACGAGGTTGGTAAATACGCCGGTCTGCGACAACAGGGCGGGAAAAGTGCCTGTCGCGATGCCGGCGTTTCCAAGTCCCGCGCCAACAGCCACCCGCGCAAGTGCTGCTGCGATGGTGACCGTCACCGTATAGTCCTTGGTCAAACTGTCTCCCGCCGTCACGCGATAGACGACTGGCGCGGAGAAGTTGTTGGCGGTGGTGCCGCTTACCTGCGTAAGCGCACTCACCGTGACGCCAGCCCCGGTACTTGTGAAGTTCGCCACCAGGGACTGCACATTGGTCCCGAAGGGCACGGTGAGCGATATCGACGTGCCCGCGATCACGCCGACCACGTCGGCACTCAGCCCGGCGTTGTTCGCGGTCAAAAACAAAAAGGCCGTAATGTCCTTGGAGGTGCTGGGCGAAATCGCAACGCTGACCGTATATTCCTTGAACGACGCATTGCCTGCCGTCACGCGATAGACGACTGGCGCGGTGAAGTTGTTGGCGGTGGTGCCGCTCACTTGCGTCGCCGCGGCCACTGTGACGCCGGCTCCGGTACTTGTGAAGTTCGCCACAAGGGATTGCACATTGGTCCCGAAAGGCACCGTGAGCGATATCGACGTGCCGGCGATCACGCCGACCACGTCCGCGCCCAGTGCGAGGTTGTTCGTGGCCAGGAATACGAATGCGGTGATGTCCTTGGCCGTACTGGGCGAGATCGCAACGCTGACCGTATAGTCCTTGAACGACGCATCGCCCGCCGTCACGCGGTAGACAACCGACGCGGAGAAGCTGTTGGCGGTCGTGCCGCTCACCTGCGTCGCCGCGCCCACTGTGACGCCCGCCCCGGTACTCGAGAAATTCGCCACCAGGGATTGCACATTGGTCCCGAAAGGCACGGTGAGCGATATCGACGTGCCGGCGATCACGCCGACCACGTCCGCGCCCAGGCCGGGATTGTTCGCAGCCAGAAAGGCGAAGGCCGTCAGGTCTCTGGACATGCCAGCCGCGGGCGGGCTATCCGATCCGGAACCCGAGCCGCCGCCACAACCGGCGACCCAGAGCAGCACAAGCAGACAAAGTCCAATCGCTCGCATTTGCGAGAAGGACGTGATTTTTTTGGAAGTACCCAACAGACAACCCCCCCACGTGTCGTTTTCATGTTGTTACTGGCGCCGCGGCGTGTCAAATGCTTAGGGAAAACCGACTCGTCGCATCCAATCGTCTCGTGGAGAAACCGCGTGCAACCTACTGCAAAGGCAGGCGAAATCTCTGATCGATCAAATCCGCATCGTCAAAATGCCGCCGCCCGAGAAACGCGGTCGCGTGATGTCCCCACTGCCGCATCGCCCCCGCACTGGGCACACCCATGGGCCAGAAAAACATTCGCTCGCCACGCTCCGTCCCGGCAATCAGCCCGTCGGGGCGAAAAAAACTGCGGGAGCCATTCGCGTGCGGCAATGCGCGCAAGGTGTCGTAGTCGGCAAAAACGTATTCCCTTCCGCCATTGCCGCCGTCCGCAGAGATGCCAACCATGTAATGGGTGCGTGACTGCAAGCGCACCCGGATCCGTTCGCCTGATGCAAGGCGGGGCGCGGGCGCCGGTGCGAACGCCCATTCGACCCACTTCGATGGCGCAGCGCGCGGCTCCACCCCCTCAACGGGGAAAAACATATGGAAACATCCGCAAGGATGAATGGTGTCATAGAGCAAAGGCGAACCGCGGCGATCCAGCGTAACCCGCCAGACCACGCCATCGAGTTTGCCGGCCAGCAGGTCGAACACATTCCGGTGCGGACGTTCGGAGACCCAGGCCACGTACACCAGTTGCACCAGGGTTTCGGCGCCGTACCGGGTATGGACAAGCTTGCGATACACGGTGGGCGCGGTGGTCTGCACGCCAGGTAATGCGCCGTCCTGCCAGGCAATCCGGCCGATTTCATCGAAACTGCCGCCCGCCTCCATTTCAATGACCGGCGCATACGCCTCAAACAAGCGCTCCGCATCCTCCGGCGAAAATGACTGAATGCCGAGCGCATCCACCTGGCTGCGGGTAAAAATCGTTTCCGGGTCTTCACGAATCATCGCAGTCTGCGGCCGGTACTCGAATGAACGCTCGAATGCCGCTTCGCCGGCAGCGGAACGGCGGAAGGCCTCCACCGCATCTCGTTGCCAGTCCTCGACACCCGCGGAAAAGGGAACGCTGACGAGCCCGTACAAACCCAGTGCCCGCTGCCAGGTGCGATAGTCGTCCGGCACTTTCGCCCGCTCTGCCAGCTGTGTCGCGGTGCCCGGTTGGTCCCGGTCATGGGACAAAAGGGTCCGTGCGCAAAATTCTGTGCGGGGCGCAACGTCCTGCCGATCGATCCCGAGCGCACGAAAGGCGGCCTCCGGAAGATTGCGCAATTCCGCATTCCGCGCTGCGCGATCCAGCGCTCGCAAACGCGCAAGCCAGGCATCCCGCGCGGGGCCCTCTGTCGCGGACGTGCGAAACGAGGCCATGAATCGATCGGTGCGCAGGTAAGGAAACCCCGGTATCCGGAACTCGCCGCCGTCCCGCACACCGGCCGCGTCAATTTGCCGGTCAAGTGTCTGAAACCATCTGGCACACTCGGCCACGCCCGCATCCGGCGCGGAAAGACTCCCCCGCAGCGGCTCCTGGATCGTGGCACACCCCGCCAGCCACAACAACGCGACTGCCATGTTCGCCCTGCTTTTCATGGAACCTTCATCCCCGCTGTGGGGCAACCCCCGGACTCTTTGCACTGCGCATCCAGTTCCCCTTCCCGCAACGTATTGGGCTACATTGTGTTTGAATTCCTGTTTCCGTAACAAGTTCGCACCGACTCCATGAACCAGAATGCTCCCGGTCGCCATTGCCCCCTGCATTATCGTTATACGCCACGGGCATTGCGCTCGCTCGACGCCATATCAGCCAATGTGATTTATGTCGTCGGGGGTTTGTATGGCAACGTCGAAGCGCTGAACGCGTTGAACCGGCTGCTCGATCAGGAGTCAGACCGGCCGATGGTCGTGTTCAATGGCGATTTCCATTGGTTCGATATCGATCCGGCGTCATTTTCTCTCGTCAATGATGCGGCGCTGTCCCACATCGCCCTGCGCGGCAACGTGGAAACCGAACTGGCCGGCGAAGACGATCCGGCGGGCTGCGGTTGCGCCTATCCGGACGATGTAAATGATGGCGAAGTCGAGCGCTCCAACCGGATCATCGCCACGCTGCGCGAAACCGCCCGTGCCTTCCCGCACGCGCGCGCGGTCCTGGATTCCCTTCCGATGTATGCGGTGGCGCAAGTCGGGCGGTTGCGCGTGGGCATCGTGCATGGCGACGCGGAATCGCTGGCCGGGTGGCAATTCTCCCATGGCGCCTTGTCTGATCACGACTCGGCGGATCGCTGCGCACGCTGGTTCGAACAGGCGGGGGTGCAGGTATTCGCCAGCAGCCACACCTGCCTGCCTGTATGGAAGTCATTTCTCGTGGCGGGCCGTCGCATGGCGGTCGTCAACAACGGGGCTGCCGGAATGCCGAATTTCGCGGGAACCCGATACGGACTGGTGACACGCATCGGCCTGACCCCTGCGCCTGCGGGTGCCGCGCTCTACGGCGACGTGATCGACGGCGCACACGTGGACGCCGTCCGGCTCGACTACGATCACGTGGCATGGATGAAACGTTTTCTGGGTAATTGGCCCGCGGGATCCGACGCCCATCTCTCGTACCACGAACGCATCGATTACGGCCCACGATTTTCCGTTCCGCAGGCGCGCATCGCGGTATAGATTTAAACAAACCTGAAAATATCCCGGGAGGACTCTTGTTTACCAAAGGACGGTTATTGCTGTTGTTTGCCATTGCCGCGCTGGCTGTGGCTTTTTTTGCCTTCGACCTCGAACGATTTTTCGATCTTGCTTACCTGAAATCCCGGCAAGGCGAGATGGATGCGCAATTCGCTGCGCATCCGCTTGCAACAGCGGCCATGTTTTTCCTGGCCTATGTCGCGGTCACCGGCCTGTCGCTGCCCGGCGCCGCCATCCTGACGCTTGCTGCCGGTGCGATTTTCGGGTTGCTGTGGGGAGCCATAATTGTCTCGTTCGCCTCCAGCATCGGTGCGACCCTGGCGTTTCTGGTTTCGCGATTCGTGCTGCGAGATTCCGTGCAGGCGAAATTCGGCGACAAGCTGCGCGCCCTGAATGCCGGCATCGAAAAAGAAGGCGCGTTTTACCTTTTCACCTTGAGGCTCGTCCCGGCCTTTCCGTTTTTTGTGATCAACCTGGCAATGGGCCTGACGCCGCTGCGCACCGCCACGTTTTACTGGGTCAGCCAGCTTGGCATGCTGGCGGGCACCATCGTCTACGTGAATGCGGGCACCCAGATTGCCCGGATCGATTCGGCGTCGGGGATTCTCTCCCCCATGCTGATTGCCTCGTTCACGCTGCTGGGGCTATTTCCGCTGATCGCCAAAAAGATCATCGACATGATCAAGGCACGCAAGGTGTACGCCCGCTTTCCCCGGCCGCGCCGGTTTGACCGCAATATCGTGGTGATCGGCGCCGGCTCGGCAGGCCTGGTGTCGGCGTACATTGCCGCCGCAGTCAAAGCCAAAGTCACGCTGATCGAAAAACACCGCATGGGGGGAGATTGCCTCAATACCGGCTGTGTCCCCTCGAAGGCGCTCATCCGGTCGGCGAAGTTTCTCTCCCACTTGAAACGCTCGGCGGAGTTCGGCATCCGCGAGGCCAGAGCCGATTACGACTTTGCGGACGTCATGGAACGCGTGCAGCGCGTGGTCCGGGAGGTCGAGCCGCACGATTCCGTGGAGCGTTATGCCCGCCTGGGCGTGGAGTGCATCCAGGGCGAGGCAAAAATCGTTTCACCCTGGGCAGTCAAAATTGGCGATCAGACGCTCACCACCTGCTCCATCATCATTGCCGCCGGTGCCCGTCCCTTTGTGCCGCCCATTCCCGGTCTCGAGCAGATCGGCTACCTGACTTCCGACACGGTCTGGAATCTGCGCAAGCTGCCGGCCCGTCTGGTGGTGCTGGGTGGCGGACCGATCGGCTGCGAATTGACCCAAACCTTTGCCCGCTTCGGATCGAAAGTCACCCAGGTCGAGATGCTGCCGCGAATCATGATCCGCGAAGACCCGGAGATTTCGCAGATGGTGCTGGCAAAGTTCCGCGCGGAAGGCGTGGACGTCAAACTCGAACACAAGGCCAAACAATTTCTGGTCGAAAACGGCGAGAAAATGCTGATCTGTGAACATCAAGGGCAGGACATCCGCGTGCCCTTCGACGAAGTGCTGGTCGCGGTAGGCCGCGTCGCCAACACCAAGGGATACGGCCTCGAAGAGCTTGGCATCCCGACGACCCGGCAACGCACCGTGGAAACCAACGAATTTCTGCAAACTCTTTACCCAAACATCTACGCCTGTGGCGACGTCGCCGGGCCTTACCAGTTCACCCACACCGCTGCCCACCAGGCCTGGTATGCCGCGGTGAATGCGCTCTTTGGCCGCTTCC
This sequence comes from Burkholderiales bacterium, assembly GCA_046155535.1. Classification (GTDB taxonomy): domain Bacteria; phylum Pseudomonadota; class Gammaproteobacteria; order Burkholderiales; family JACQAP01; genus JACQAP01. The sequence continues at coordinate 5,084 of JBJXFN010000032.1, read as the reverse complement.
GGAAATTCCGTGCCGACTATTCCGTGATTCCCTGGGCCACGTTCACCGAACCGGAAGTGGCACGCGTGGGCCTGAATGAAACCGAAGCCCGGGAAAAGAACATTCCCTTCGAAGTCACCACCTACGGACTGGACGATCTCGACCGGGCCATTGCGGACTCGGAAGCCCATGGCCTGATCAAGGTGTTGACGGTGCCGGGAAAGGACAAGATTCTGGGCGTGACCATCGCCGGGGAACATGCCGGGGATCTCATTGCCGAATACGTTGCCGCCATGCGCCATGGCATCGGACTGAACAAGATACTCGGCACCATCCATATCTACCCGACGCTGGCGGAAGCCAACAAATATGTGGCCGGCAACTGGAAGCGCGCCCATGCGCCGCAGAAACTATTGGCGTGGGTAGCGCGCTACCACTCCTGGATGCGCGGTTGATAACTCGATTAATTTCCTTGACGCAATGGCGCAAAGACGCAAAGGAAAGACAGGAAATAATGAAGATTCGAATTGCACACTCACTATCCGCGAGTCAAGTCGAACACGAATGAACAATGGATATGAATTGCAATGAAGGCTTCCCTGACCCAAATACCTCTGAGAGAAAGTACCGTGCAATGACTGACGATCCGATAAAATTTTTTACACGCTTTTCTTTGCGCCTTTGCGTCTTTGCGTCGAGTCTTGTTTGGCTGTTCACGCCCGCGGCCGAGGCGGCGTTTGACCATTCCCATGCGCAGTGGGATACGCTGGCGAAGAAGCACGTCGTGTGGCTTCCCGGGGGCAATGCGTCGCAGTCGGATTACCGGGGGTTTCAGGCGGACCATGCCGCGCTGAAAACCTATCTGGCGCAACTCTCCGCCGTGACCCAGGCGGAATACGATGGCTGGAGCAAACCGCAGCAGCTCGCCTTCTTGATCAATGCCTACAACGCCTTCACGGTGGAACTGATCCTCACAGGATATCCGAAGCTCAAATCCATCAAGGACCTCGGCTCACTGACCCGCAGCCCCTGGAAGAAGAATTTCTTCACCCTGTTCGGCAAGTCCCGGCATCTGGATGACATCGAGCAGGGCATGATCCGCGCGGCCGGCGTGTTCGACGAGCCGCGCATCCACATGGCGGTCAATTGCGCCTCGGTCGGTTGCCCGGCCTTGCGAAACGAGGCCTTTGTCGCCGGGAAACTCGATGCCCAACTGGAGGACGGCGTCGAGCGGTTTCTCTCCGACGCCTCGCGCAACCGCTTCAATCCCCAGTCCGGAAAACTGGAAATCTCGAAAATCTTCGACTGGTACGGCAAGGACTTCGCGGGCAAGGCCGGTTCCGAAGCCGCCTGGCTGGCAAAGTATGCCGAACGCCTGGCTTCGGATACCTCGGCCCGCCAGTCCATCCGCGACAGGAAAGTAAAACTGACGTTTCTCGATTACGACTGGTCCTTGAACGACAAAAGATGAGTCGGGTGTCGCATCGACTCTCGGTTGTTGTCCCGACCCTGAACGAGGCGGAAGGAATAGTCGCCTTTCTCACCGCACTTCAGCCCCTGCGCCGTCGCGGCGTGGAAGTCATCCTGTCCGATGGTGGAAGTCGGGACGGAACAGTCGAGGCGGCATCCGGCCTGGTGGATCAGGTGATCGAATCTCCCACACCCGGCCGTGCGGCGCAGATGAATGCCGGCGCCGCAGAGGCACGCGCGGATATTCTGCTGTTCCTGCACGCGGATACCGAGCTTCCGCCACAGGCCGAGCGTTTCATCATCGAAGGGCTTTCGAAGAGTCAACGGCATTGGGGCCGATTCGATGTGCGTCTGTCCGGCCGCGCGCGAATGCTGCGTTGTGTCGAATCCTTGATGAACCTGCGGTCGCGACTCACCGGCATCGCGACCGGCGATCAGGCAATTTTTGTCGAGCGCAGGGCATTCGAATCCGTTGGCGGATTCGCCGACATCGCGTTGATGGAAGATATCGAACTTTCCCGTCGGCTCAAACGGCTGGGGCCGCCACTTTGCCTGCACGAGACCGTGATCACTTCCTCGCGGCGTTGGGAACGCGACGGCATCTGGCGAACCATCTTTTTCATGTGGTCCCTGCGCTTGCGTTATTTTCTTGGTGCCGCGCCGACGCAACTCGCCCGCCGTTACCATGGCAAATAAGGCCGACTCCTCTGTGCTGCTGTTCGCCCGGGCGCCGGTGACGGGCCGGGTCAAGACCCGTCTGATTCCACTGCTCGGCGAACACGGTGCCGCCGCGCTGTATCGGAACCTGGCCGATCACACGCTTGCGATGGCACGCGACGCCGCGGTCGGCCCGCTGGAACTGTGGTGCGCGCCGGATGTGCACCACGAATTCTTTGCCGCCAGCCAGACCCGGTTCGGCACCACCCTGCACACACAGTGCGATGGAGATCTCGGCGCGCGCATGCGGGGCGCGATTGCGGATGCGCTGACCCGCGCAAGCCGGGTGCTGCTGATCGGGACCGATTGCCCCGCGCTGGACACCGCGGATTTGCGTACTGCCGTAACGATGCTGAAAGAGGGAAACGACGCCGTGTTTTGCCCGGTGGAAGACGGCGGCTATTGCCTCGTGGGCGTACACCACGCCATGCCGGCCCTGTTCGACGCCATGCCCTGGGGCACCGGCCAGGTCATGGAGGAAACGCGCCAGCGACTGCGCAACCTGGGGTGGCGATGGCACGAGCTGCCCGTTCGCTGGGACCTCGACCGGCCGGAAGATTACGAACGCTTGGTTCGGGAGGGCTGGGTCCCCGCGCTGGACCCCGGCGGCGAACCATGAAACGCGCGCTAGCAGTGCTGCTGACTTGCCTCGCGTTTCAAGCAAAAGCGGAAGAAACCGGACCCGTGCCCTTCTCGACTGCAAGCCCGGGTGAGGTGTTGCCTGCTCCGTGGCGCTTTTCCGCCGTGCCCAAAGTCAAGAAGCACACCCGCTACTCCCTTGTCGAGGATGCGGGCATCACGGTTCTGCGAGCCGAAGCCAACGCTTCGATGGCCAGCCTCACCCATGCGCTGAAAATCGATCCGAACGTGCTGCCAGTCATCAACTGGCGCTGGAAAATTGACAATCTGGTGGATAAGTCCGACCCGACCAGCAAGGACAGGGACGACTTCCCGGCCCGGATTTATGTGCTGTTCGACTACGATATCCGGAAGTTGTCATTCGGCACCCGCACGAAAATCCAGATGGGCCGCGCGTTGTACGGCGCGGACATTCCGGTGGCCGCGCTGTGTTACGTCTGGGACGCGCGGCTTGCTCGCGACACCTCGATGTGGAGTGCCTACACCGACCGGGTGCGCGTGATTGTCGCCGAGAGCGGCGCCGCCAATGTCGGCCGCTGGGTGGAATTGCAGCGCAATGTGCGGGAGGATTTTCGCGCGGCATTCGGAGAGGACCCTCCGCCGATATCCGGTATTGCCATCGCCACCGATACCGACAACACCGGTGAGTCCGTCGTGGCGTGGTACGGGGATATTCGCTTTCTTACCGGCGATGCTCCGAAATGAACTAAAAGAATTTTTGCCACAGAGGTCACAGAGAACACAGAGAAAAGTCCATTGTTCTGTCTATGCTTACAAGCAAGGGAATTGAGAATTTTCGCCGAATTTGTCTTGCGAATTTTCTCTGTGTTCTCTGTGGCAGCTGGGTTTTCCTGAAAAGAAAAAACTGATCCTGATTGAGGTTGGTCACGGACACAATGAAAAGTATCAAACAATCTGCCACTGCCTTCGCATCGGACAATTGAAATGTTTCACTGGATTTTTCTTGCGGATTTTCTCTGCGTCCTCTGTGTTCTCTGTGGCAAATGGGTTTTCCTGAAATGAAACGACTGATCCTGATCGGTGGCGGCCATAGCCATGTGGAAGTGCTGCGGCGGTTTGCCATCGATCCGCTGCCCGATGTCGAGCTCACCCTGATCGATCCCGGCAAGGAGGCCGCTTATTCCGGCATGTTGCCGGGCTGGATTGCCGGGCACTATTCGCGGGCCCAATGCCATATCGATCTCGCCGCCTTGTCTCGTCAGGTACGCTGCAATCTGATCGTGACCCGCTGCAATGGTTTGCACCTGGACGCCGGTCTGGTGTTTTGCGAAAGCGGTCGTGCACTGTGCTTCGATGTCGTGTCCGTCGATACCGGTGGGCGCCCGGCAGTGTTCGATATCCCGGGCGCATTCGCGCACGCATTACCGGTCAAGCCGGTGGAAACATTCATTGCCCGCTGGGAAGCTTTGTGTGCAAGCGCGTCTCGCGGTGAGGGTCCGGAACGTATTGTCGTGGCAGGCGCCGGTGCGGCCGGCGTCGAAGTGTTGCTTGCGATGCAATACCGGTTAGAGCATCTGGCGCCCAATCACCGCGCCCGATTTGTCCTGGTCGGCGACGCGCCGGAGATTCTGCCCGCGCACAATGCCACCGTCCGCGGCATGTTCGACCGGATTCTCCGGCAACGCGGTATCACCATCGAAACCAGTTGCAAGGTGGAACAAGTGGAATCCGGCCTGCTCAGAATCCGGGGCGGCCGGACCATAGCAGCGGATCTGATCGTCTGGGCTACTGGCACTTCGGCACCGATGTGGCCGCGCTCCGCCGGCCTCGCCACCGACGATCGGGGTTTCATCCTCGTCAACGAATACCTGCAATCCACTTCGCATCCGCAGGTCTTCGCGGCCGGAGACATCGCCACGGTTCGCGATCATCCCCGCCCAAAGTCCGGGGTCTACGCCGTGCGCGCCGGTCCGCCGCTCGCGGAAAATCTCCGCCGCGCCTTGCTCTCCCAACCCTTGCGGCACTGGATTCCCCAGCCGGAGTCACTGGCGCTCATCAGCACTGGTGACCGCCACGCCATTGCATCACGCGGCAATTTCGCGGTTCAGGGGAAATGGGTGTGGCGCTGGAAGGACTGGATCGATCGGCGGTTCATGAATATATACGGCGCTTCCCATCCCAATTATTCTTGAGCTGGTGTAGGTCAAATCGAGGCGTGGTTAGGCTGAGCTGCTATCACGCTGCTACCTCCCGTGCACCTTTCGTAACCAATCGGTCAAGTTGGAATAGTCCGACAAACCTAGTCGATATTTGGAGTG
>JBJXFN010000021.1:0-3422 GCA_046155535.1 Burkholderiales bacterium | reverse complement strand
CACCGGTCACCGGGATGGTGGACGTCAACGGCAATACCGTGACGTTTACGCCTATGGCCGATCTTGCTGCCAGCACTCAGTACACCGCAACCGTGACCACCGCCGCGCAGGATGCGGCGGGCAATGCACTGGCGGCTAATTTCGTCTGGAGTTTTACCACCGGTGTGATCCCCAACACGACGCCGACTCTGGGCGCTCACAATCTCGTCTTTCTTAAGCTTTTCGACAATTTGGCCTCCCTTTCGACGGGGCCGATGAACACACAGACGTCGAGCAGCACGATCCTCGCGTGCGTTGCCAGAGGTGACATACGTCTGCACTCACCTCCGACGGACAACATGGGTAATGCCTATGTACAGCAGGGCACTAGCCATCCCTACACGCGATGGGGAGGTTCCGGCACGGCTTTGTACGCCGTTCCCTCCTCGACGGGCGGCGGCGGGCACGTAGTTACCGTCAACAATGCGATCGACCCGATTGATGAAGTCACGCTGGCGGTCGTCGAAGTCATGAACGGCGGCGTTATCAAACAGGTCGAGTGGAACGAAGTGACGCTGGCGTCGGGCAATCCCGTCACCAGCCTTCCGGTCACAACCACAGGACCGGCCACCCTGGTCGCCTTCTGGTGGGGCGACGCGGATGGAACGGTGCCGCACGATGCCGTTCCTAACAACGGATTTAATCTCATTGACTCGCTCTTTTTGCCCGGGGCCTTGGTTCAATGCGCGGTCGCAACGAAGAATGTGCCGGCGGCGGGGACCTACGACGTCACCTGGACGACGCCGCCGCCGACGCCGTCGCAGGGCGCACAACTGTGGCTGGTGGCCGTGCAGTCGCAACCATAATTCGCAGAACTTAGCGTTTTGTCCGATACCCGTGCGATGAACGGGCATGAATTTCGACTACGCAGCCAATGAACTGAAAAACTGGCGCACAACGCAGGTAAAACGCGCTTGGGCTTTACGCAGGTATCGCTGAAGAAGTTCCTACTCGGCGCGAAAGTAGAAGCCCGTGTAGTGATCGAAGGATTTGTCCGGATGTCCCGGAATGCGAAACTTCCGGTCCTTCTGCCAGGTCGCGACCATCGAATAGCCGATTTTTCTGAGCGAGCCGATGAATTCCTCGCGATTGAAGGCGCGGTAGGGACAATACGCAGTGCCGATGTACTGCAGGGTGATCAACGCAGGGCCGTCATAGACCGGTGTCGTGTTCACCAGGACGTGCCGCGGTTTGACGCGAAATCTGGATATCGCCTCCGCCAGGCTCGGGGAATCGAGATACTGCAGCGCCCCGGCGGCAAGCACGATGTCGGCGCCCTCGCACTGGTCCGGCTGCGTGACGAAGTGGACGTTGGTCCGCCCACGCTCTCGGGCGAGGGCTTTTCCGGCCGCTGTCACGCTAGGTACATCGCAGATCGTCCAGGTCAGGTCCGCGGGATACGTCAGCACCTGCGCGAAGCCGTAGTAGGCGACCCCGACATGGCCGCCGATTTCGAACACCGAACGGCTGTCCTCGAACGCCGTGCGCAGCCAGTAGAGCACGGGATAATCGTCCTGTTGAACGGAATTGTGCTTGTTGAGATACCAGTTCGCGGCGTCGGCAGCGTCATATCCGAATGGCGTGGATCGCGGGGCGCTTTCCGCGGCTTGCGCAAAGCTGCCATAGACGCCGCGTAACGAATTCACCGGATGCAGCCTGGCGTGTATCCGGCCCTGGATCGAACGCAGGATTCTTCCCGCCGTAAGCGGCTTTCCCCGGAACTGAATCGGTGACACTATCCCGTCTCCTCAAAATGAAATCAGGCACGCATCGTCGAACACCGGGTCACAAGCGTCAAGTGTCCCCCGCATGCGCAATTCGCGAGGTGTGCCTGGAACAGCAGCGAGAAGCGGAAAACAAATGGAACGGCTGACGGTCGTCCTGATCAGCTCCATTGCCCTCCTCCTGGCGGCTGCCGGCGCGGCATACTACGCCCGTGGGTGGCTGTTCAGCAACCTGCCGGCGTCCCTTGTCGATCCCTTACTGCGGGCCGCACTGGGCATTCGCGAACAGCGCGATGTCATGGTGCCGATGCGCGACGGTACGAGGTTGGCCACCAATCTCTACTACCCGACGAGACTGGAACCGCCCTACGCAACCGTGCTCCTGCGCTTGCCATACGGTAAAGATGCGTATTCGGAAGCGCGCCAGACCGTTATTCCATTCGTAAGGAGCGGCTATGTGGTGGCAACCCAGGATATGCGCGGCCGGTTCCGGTCGGAGGGCGTGTTCGCGCCTTACCGCGGCGATTCCGAGGATGGCTCCGACACCGTGGACTGGCTGGCAAGTCAACCCTGGTCCAATGGCAAAATCGGTACGATCGGCTGTTCAGCGCTCGGAGAAACTCAGGTGCTGATGGCCCGTCAGCGTAATCCGCACCATGCCGCCATGATTGCCCTGGGTGCCGGGGGTGCCATCGGGTCCGCCGGCGGCCGATACGGGTATTTTGGCGTCTTCGAAGGCGGCGTATTCAACCTTGCATCCGGCTTTGGATGGTTTTTGCATAACGGCAGCAAAAGACCCGGCGCCACGCCGGGTGCACATGTCGACATCGGCAAGGCGATACGTGAACTGCCCGTTGCCGGCATGGTGCGCAGGCATCGGAGCGATTCGACAGACTTCGACGATTTCGTGAGCCGACCTCTGGCGGATCTGTATTGGCGGGAAATGGGCTATGTCAGCGATGAAGACCGGTTTTCGACCCCGGCGCTGCTCGTCAATACGTGGCATGACCAGACTGTGGCCGATACGCTGGCACTTGCCGAACTCATGAAGCGCAACTGGGACGGAGTCTCGGATCGAGTCGCGCGGCACGTCATCGTGGGACCGGGAAATCATTGCGATGTCTGGGAGGCTGCACACTCCGGCATGGTGGGTGACTTGCCCATTGGGAAAAATGCGACACAGCCATACGGCGAATGGTTTGCCGCGATGTTCGACTACTGGTTGCGCGGGCGGCCCGATCGAAAGCCCGACCTTCCCGCCTATCGTTTCTACATCCTTGGCGAGGATCGTTGGGCAGATTCGGCCGAGTGGCCCCCAAGCGGGGTGGTATTCACGCGGTGGTATCTCGGCGGTACGTCGCGCGCCAACTCAAAGGCCGGGGGCGGCACGCTGAACTCCGACCTGCCGCCGAGTGCCGATCGATATGATCAATTCCGATATGACCCGAATGACCCGGTGCCGACGCGCGGCGGGCCCATTTGTTGTACGGGCAACCCGCAGGATCGGGCGGGGCCCCGGAATCAACACGACGTGGAATCGCGCGACGATGTCCTCGTGTTCACGTCCGCGCCACTGGCAAGCGGCCTGCGAATCGCGGGGCCGCTGTCGGCCGAGCTTTATATTTCGTCCGATGCAAGGGATACGGACTTTGTCGTCAA
>JBJXFN010000258.1:0-2768 GCA_046155535.1 Burkholderiales bacterium | reverse complement strand
GAAAACGCCAGGCCGGCGCCCGCGGTGCCGTCGTCGTAGGCGCCGCCCTTGGCGGCAACACTCGCGTTCTTGATGCCCTTCGCCACCACGCTCACTGGGCCGCCGGCATTCACGGTGCTGGGCCCCGCGATCACTGCCTTGCTGTCCAGTTGCCCTTCGGAAAGTGCGAGTGCCAGATCGATGTACTGGCTGGCATCCACCGGCAGCGGATTCTTGTCCCGGCCCCGGTTGATCGTCGCCACGCTGATGTCGGTCTTGGCGTCTCCCGCCGCGCTGATACTGACCGCTTGCTTGGCATCAATCTTCGCATCCAGCACTTCCGCCGTGGCCGAGGCGCTCGCCTTACCGTAACCGAAACCGAAGCCGAACTCGCCCATCACATTCATCGCCGCTTCGGCTTTGGCGTTGGCCGTGATGTTCACGTCCTTCGCTGCGGAAAGTAACGCGCCGCCGTCCACGGTGATGCGGGCCGTGGCTTGCGAGATGCTGACATCCACCAGGAAAGCGGCGTTGTCGAGTTGCTTGAGGAACACGTCCGCGATGTCGTTGCCGGTGTACTGGAACACATCGTTGGCGTTCGCGTTCAGCGAGATATTGCGGCCCTTGAGAATCGCGCCGTGAATATCGATGCTGGCGTCCTGGTTCTCAAGGGATTTGAAGAACAGGTCGGCCGCGGAGTCCGCGGCGTTCAACGTGATGTCGCCCGCTGTGTAACCCGCGTTGGCGTCGGCGCGCAGGCTGGAACCGCTCTCCAGCACGATCTTTTTTGCCGACAGGGTGATGTTTCCGGAATCTCCGGTGGAAGCGTTGTTCAGATGAGCGTCACGCTGGGATTGGTTGGGCGCCGCAACCACCTGGCGCGAGGAGATCAGGCGGCCAGCGGTTACGGTGACCGATTGGTCCGCCTCGAGCGCGATGCTGCCTGCGTTCCAGGTGATACCGTCGCGCACCATGCTGTTGCCGCTGCCGGTGCGCAGCAAGTCCTCTTCGATGCGCAGTTGTTCCGGAGCGATCAGGATGCTGCCCGCGATGCCATCCGTGGCGAAGGCGCTGAATGCGCCGCCGGACAGCGTCAAGGTGTGGCCCGCGCTCAATACGAGCGCTCCGCCATCACCGGAAATGTTGCCGCCGTCGGCCCGCACTTGCGTGCCTGCCTGCACGATGAGATCGTTGACGGCACGCGCCAGGATGCCTCCGCCGGAGGAACTTTCACCTCGCCCGCTCGCGCTAATCAGGGCGCCATTGTTCAACTGCACGTCGTGGCCGGCGCGGATCTCCACATTGCCGGCCTTCAGATGGTTGCCGCCATTGTTTGCGACGGTGCCTGAAATAACGGCATCGCCAGAGGCAACGATTTGGATCTTGCCGTTTTGCACGATGATCGCATTGCCGGTCTGGATATCCGTGGTATTCACCACATCGCTGAAATCCACCTGGGTGTGCGCGAACAAGGCGCCCGATTGCACCACTCCCGAAACGTTCACGCTGCCACCTAGCAGCGCCGCATCTCCCGAGACATTGATTTTTCCCTGGACGCGGATTAGCCCGCTGGGATTGAGCGCAACCGTGCCGGCGAGCATCTCCCGCACCGATACCGCGTTGGGCGTGCCGTTCTGGAAAAAATCGTCCACGAAGGCGTGGACGGGCGTGAGCAAGGTCAGCGAACCGGCGTTGATGACGCCCGAGGAACCCACGATGATGCCTTCGGGGTTGGCGAGGAACACGTTGCCGCCGATTTGCCCGTTCTTGACAGTGTTGAGCATCCCGTCGATGTGCGAGGCGCCGGGCGAATTGATGAGATTCAGAAGATTGGCCGCGCCCGTGGGAACATGCAGGTTGACGGTGTTGCCGGCGTTGACGTCAAACTTGCTGAAGGAGTTGAACGCGTTATTGCCCACCAAGGTGGAGGTCGTGACATCCGTCACGTTGCCATTGACACTGAGCGCGGTATTGGTACGCCCGTCCACGACGATCTGCTGGGCGTAGGTGGCAACGGGGAATCCCATCGCCGTTCCCAGAGCCAGCGCGATGGGCGTCAACCGGAAGCGTGTGAAATTTGGGAAACGCGAGGGTAGATCTTCAGCGGCGTTTCGCCCCCGGCCCTGCATGGAGTTACGCTTCCCTTCGATATTGCCTGCCCCCAATACTGTCCCCATGACTGGCCCCTTATGGTGTGGCGCCTCACGCGCAAGGTGCCTGTATGGTTAGACATGGAGCAATTCCACGTCCCGGGTAGATGAATCCGCCCATTCCCCTTCCGCAGGGTAGCACCGCGGTATTCCGGTTTCATCTATACGAAAGTATGGGTCTGGCCGGAAAGGCACTTACGCAGGATTTTTTCCGGGACTTCCCACCTGCTGGCCTGGGCTCTCAACCAGCCAGACATGGCGGACGGTCGTGGGTACCTATCCGAAAGTCGTCACCTGCGGCATTGCCAGGGATTGAGGGCCGGGGGGCGGATTCGCGGGGCCGCGAACCCGCGTGTCAGTCCTTTAAGGACAAGACGTCGTGCATGTCGTAGAGCCCCGGCTTGCGGTTCGCGAGCCAGACGGCGGCACGTAGCGCTCCCTGCGCGAAGGTGGTGCGGGAAGAAGCCTTGTGGGTGATTTCGATACGCTCGCCAGTGCCGGCGAAAAGGGCGGTGTGATCGCCCACGATGTCGCCTCCACGGATGGTGGCGAAGCCGATGGTCTTGGTATTGCGCTCGCCCGTCACGCCCTCTCGGCCGTAGACGGCTACCTCGGCGAGATTGCGCTGAAGCGCCTTGG
>JBJXFN010000252.1:0-19491 GCA_046155535.1 Burkholderiales bacterium | reverse complement strand
GGCCTCATCCGGCACCGGGTGGGAGGCTTCGACCACCTCGATTTTCCGTGTGGGCACCCGATGTCCATAACGGGTTACAACCAGGCCGGATAGCGGTCCCGACCAGTGATCCTCGACAGCCTTGGCCCTGCTGGCGGCGGCTTTGCCGCAACCGATGACGATTGTGCGACCCTTGGGCGGCTGGGGCAGAAAGGCAGGCAGCGATTTGTCCGGCAAGGCCGCGGCAATCGCGGTGTTGAACATGGCTCGAAGAAGGGATCTCGGATCGCTTGTCATTGCAGGTTGCAAAACGCTTTCAACACGAAGGAGCACGAAGGTAACACGAAGGACGCGAAGAAAATCCCGAGAAAAGAATCCAGATAAATTCGATTCGGAAATCCCGAACCGGTCGCCCGCCCAGTGTCCAGTGAATTCCCATCGGCATGTTTTGAATTGGAATTGCTTCGTGATCCTTTGTCTGACCTTCGAGCCCTTCGTGTTGAAGACTTGTTGTTTGGTTTGACTGAATTATTTCGCGACTGCGTGATTGGCAAGAGTTTCCAGCGCCTTGACCATGGCCGAGTGGTCCCATTTGCCGCCCCCCTGCGCCTGGCAGGCGCTGAACAGTTCCTGCGCCGTGGCGGTATTGGGCAGGCTCATCTTGAGCGCGCGCGCGGAGGCCAGGGCCAGATTCAAATCCTTCTGGTGAAGTTCAATGCGAAATCCCGGATCGAAGGTGCGTTTGATCATGCGTTCCCCATGCACTTCGAGTACCCGCGAAGCGGCAAATCCACCCATCAATGCCTGGCGAACCTTGGCCGGATCCGCGCCGGCCTTGGAGGCCAGCAGCAGGGCTTCGCCGACGGCTTCGATGTTCAGCGCCACAATGATCTGGTTGCAGACTTTGCAGATCTGCCCGGATCCGACTTCGCCGACCAGCGTGATGTTCTTGCCCATCAATTCGAACAGTGGTTTGATCCTGTCAAAGGCGGCTTCCGATCCGCCGACCATGATGGTGAGTGCGGCATTCTTGGCACCAACCTCGCCACCCGACACCGGTGCATCGACGTAATCGGCGCCGAGTTTGCGAATACGTTCGGCAAACTCCTTGGTGGCGATGGGAGAAATAGAGCTCATGTCCACCAGCACCTTGCCGGCGGACAGTCCTTCGGCAGCGCCGTCCTTGCCGAACAACACGCGTTCGACATCCGGCGTGTCCGGCACCATGGTGATGACGATGTCTGACTTTTGTGCAACGTCTTTCGAAGACGCGCAGGATTTTCCGCCGGCGGACTGCAATTCCGGTGAGACGCCGCTGCGGCTGTACAGAAACAGCGTATGGCCGCCTTTGATGAGATTGGCGGCCATGGGTTTGCCCATGATGCCAAGACCGATGAAGCCTACGTTCATTTTTTCGTCTCCAGAATTTTCAGGTCGAAATCGCGAACCCAAATCTTGACGCAAAGGCGCAAAGAAAGGCGAGAAAGGACAACAAGAAATCGCATCTTGTATATTGTGAGTTCTCTATCTTCCAAGGTCTTTAGCTTTTCTTTGCGTCTTCGCGCCTTTACGTCAGATGTAAATGGTTTTCAAAGATAAGGCTTTGCCCAGCCCAGGCCGTCTTCGGTCTTGCCCGCCGGGCGATATTCGCAACCGATCCAACCTTGATATCCAATCTTGTCGATGTGGTTGAGGAGGAACGGATAGTGGATTTCGCCGGTGCCCGGTTCGTGGCGGCCCGGTGTGTCCGCCAGTTGCATGTGTCCGATCTTTGGAAGGTGACGCGCAATTGTCTGAGCGAGGTCTCCTTCCATGATCTGCATGTGGTAAATGTCATACTGAAAGTACAGGTTTGGCACATCTGCGTAGTGCAGGATGTCGATGGCATCGCGCGAGTAATTCAGATAAAAACCCGGAATGTCGCGGGTGTTGATGGCCTCGATGAGCAGGCGGATGCCATTTTTCGCCAATTCCTTGCCGGCGAAACGCAAATTGGCAAGGTAGGTTTCGCGCATTGTCTGCTCGTTGATGCCACGGGGTTTCAGTCCCGCCATGACATGTAATTGCCGGCAACCCAACGCGGTTGCATAGGCAACCGCCTTGCCGACGCCCTCCTGGAACTCGCCGATCTTGCTTGGATCGCAGGCCAATCCGCGATCGCCAGCCGCGAAATCTCCCGGCGGCATGTTGAACAGCACCATTTCCAGTTTGTGGCGGTCGAGTTGCTCGCGGATTTGCGCGGCAGGAAATTCATAGGGAAACAGGAACTCCACGCCGCGAAAGCCGGCCCGGGCAGCGGCGCCAAAACGCTCCAGAAACCCGACCTCGTTGAACATCATCGACAGGTTGGCATTCAGTCTGGGCATGGCTTCTCCGGATACGCGCAGGCAGGGTCGCGAAAGGGCGCAATTATAGCCGGGCTGGGTGTCGGGCCGGCCGGCTCGATATAATCGATGCAGGACCAACGGACCAAGAGGTCATTCGATGAAATTTCAGGGCACCCAAAACTACGTTGCAACCGAGGATCTGATGACGGCCGTGAACGCTGCCGTCACGCTGGAACGCCCGCTGCTGATCAAAGGGGAGCCGGGTACCGGCAAGACCATGCTGGCCATGGAGGTCGCGCAGGCCCTGGAGCGTCCGCTGCACCAGTGGCATGTCAAATCCACCTCCAAGGCGCAACAAGGCCTGTACGAATACGACGCGGTATCCCGGCTGCGGGATTCGCAGCTTGGCGATGGCCGGGTTCACGACATCGCCAATTACATCGTGCACGGACCCCTATGGGATGCGTTCGAGTCGGAGCGCCCCGCGGTGCTGCTCATCGATGAAATCGACAAGGCGGATATCGAATTTCCGAACGACCTGCTGCGCGAACTGGACCGGATGGAATTCTATGTCTATGAAACCCAGCGACTGATCAAGGCCAGGCATCGGCCCGCCATCATCATCACCAGCAACAACGAGAAGGAATTGCCGGACGCATTCCTCCGACGATGTTTTTTTCATTACATCAAGTTCCCGGACAAGGACACAATGATGCGCATCATCGATGTGCATTTCCCAAACCTGAAAAAAAACCTGCTGCGCGAGGCGCTGGAAGTGTTTTTCGAGATTCGCCAGGTGCCGGGGCTGAAGAAGAAACCGTCCACTTCGGAATTGCTGGATTGGCTGAAGCTGCTGATGGCCGAAGATATCCCGCCCGAGGCGCTGCATGGTCAGGACCATCACAAGATCATTCCGCCGCTGGCGGGCGCGCTGCTCAAGAACGAGCAGGACGTGCAATTGTTCGAACGCCTGGCGTTCATGTCCAGGCGCGCGAGATCGTGAAGGGAAAACGCGAAACGCGTCAAGCACGAAGGATCACGAAGGGACTCAAGAAGGAACACGAGGGAAAGCAGGAATAATGGTGATTCAGGATGCGTTGTACGAATCGGACAAGATGAGGATTTCCAGCGTGACGTTATTCAAATTCAACAATTTGCCGAGTTTGAATTCCTTTGTGCACTTCGTGCATTCCTTCGTGATCCCTCGTGTAGAGCGCGTGTCTTCGTGCTGACGGATTTTTTTCTCAAGGTGAGGGAGGGCGGCGTCCCGGCCTCGGTGACCGAGTACTTGACTCTGCTGGAGGCCCTGCAAAAGCATGTGGCGACCGGCAATCTCGACGAGTTTTATTTCTTGTCCCGTGCCTGTCTGGTCAAGGACGAGGCGAACTATGACAAATTCGACCGGGTGTTCAGTGCTTACTTCCGGGGCATCGTTGCCGGTCCGGAGGATCCGGCGACCGGCATTCCAGAGGAATGGCTGCGCCGCCAGGCCGAGTTGTTGCTCACCGATGAGGAAAAGCGCCAGATCCAGTCGCTGGGCGGATGGGAAAAGCTGATGGAAACGCTGCGAAAAAGACTGGAAGAGCAAAAAGGCCGCCACCAGGGCGGCTCAAAATGGATCGGCACCGGAGGGACGTCGCCGTTTGGCGCATATGGCTTTAATCCGGAAGGCGTGCGGATCGGGCAGGAGGGTTCGCGCAATCGCCGCGCGGTGAAGGTCTGGGACCGGCGTGAATACCGCAATCTGGACGATTCTGTCGAGCTGGGCACACGAAACATCAAGGTGGCGCTGAGGCGGCTGCGGAAATTCGCGCGCGAGGGGGCTGCCGAAGAACTGGATCTGGACGGCACGGTGCGCTCGACTGCGAAGAATGCCGGTTATCTGGACATCAAAATGGTTCCCGAGCGGCACAACGCGGTGAAAGTTCTGTTGTTTTTGGACATCGGCGGCACGATGGACGACCACGTCAAGGTGTGCGAAGAGCTTTTCTCGGCGGCGCGCGCCGAGTTCAAGCACCTCGAACATTTCTATTTTCATAATTTTTTGTATGAATCGGTCTGGCGCAACAACTTCCGGCGCAACAGCGAACGCACGCCGACGCAGGACATACTTCACAAGTACGCGCATGACTACAAGCTGGTATTTGTGGGCGATGCCACCATGAGCCCTTACGAAATTTCCTATCCCGGCGGCAGCATCGAGCATCACAACGAAGAAGCCGGCTCAGTGTGGTTGCAGCGCATGCTGGATGTGTATCCACGCGCGATCTGGATCAATCCGACGCCGGAAGAGCGCTGGGGCTACTATGAATCGATCGGTCTGGTTCGCGGGTTGATGGCCGAACGCATGTTTCCGTTGACCCTGGACGGGCTCGATCGCGGGATGCGCAAACTGATGCGTTAGCCGCCCGTCAACGGGCTGTCAGGCCGTACGGGGAATTGCAGTTTCTTTTTTTGCAACCTTTTCCCGAAAGCGTTTCGCGTCGATCACAAAGCGCTCGTGGGTGCCGGCTGCGATCCGGTCCACGTCGTCGAAGGCTTCCACCGAAAATATGAGCTTGCGTCCTTCTACGGCGGTGAGCGTGACGTGGATTGTGACCAGCATCCCGGGCGGCGTGGCGGCTTCATGGGAAAAATTCACGTGGGTGCCCAGCGATTGTTCCGCAGGCCAGTCCAGATGCGGGCGGATGGCGTCGATGCAGGCCCACTCCAGCAGCCCGACCAGGAAACCGGTTGCCAGCACCGAGGGCATTTCCCGAAACATCTCCGATTCCGGATACAGATGTGGCACGGTCTTGGAGGTCGGAATCCGAAATACAAAGCGATGCTGGAGCCCAGGCTGTAACGTAGACTTCACTGTTGTGGACCCTCCTTTTCCAGGGGACTTTCAGGTCTGGGTCCTGCGCCGGTCGCCCGCCAATGGCGGCGCAACCTTGAGTACTTCTTCCACCGTCGTCACCCCGGCAGCAACCTTTTGTGCACCGGAAATGCGCAGCGGTTTCATGCCGTCCCGATAGGATTGCTCACGTATCAGGGTGGCATCGGAAGTGGCGGTAATCAAAGGCCTTTGTGCAGGGGTGAGTGTGAGAATTTCGTAAATGCCCACCCGTCCCGCGTAACCGGTCATGCGGCAGTCGAGGCAGCCTTTGGCGAAATACGCCTGCGCGGGTTTTTCCGCCTTCCATGGAGAAATCAGCATGCTCCAGGTTTCGTCGTCGATGGCACCCGCTTCGCGGCACAGCGGGCACAGGGTGCGCACCAGTCGCTGGGCCATGACGCCCAGGATCGTCGATTGAATCAGGTATGGCGGGATGCCAAGGTCCAGCAGGCGAGTGACCGCGGCGGCGGAATCGTTGGTGTGCAGGGTGGACAGCACCAGATGGCCGGTCAGTGCCGACTGGATGGCCATGTCGGCAGTTTCCAGATCGCGGATTTCGCCCACCATGATGATGTCAGGATCCTGGCGCATCAGGGTGCGGATGCCCGAGGCGAAGTCCAGTCCGATGGCTTGCTGAACCTGCATTTGATTGAACGCCGGCTCCACCATTTCGATCGGATCCTCGATCGAGCAGACGTTGACGTCGGCGGTTGCCAGCATCTTGAGAGTGGAATACAGCGTGGTGGTTTTGCCTGAACCGGTCGGCCCGGTGACCAGAATGATGCCGTGCGGATTCGCCACCAGCTTCTGCCAGCGGTCCCGGTCGTCGTCGCTGAATCCCAGATCTTTGAATCCCTTGACCAGCACGTCGGGGTTGAAGACCCGCATCACCAGTTTTTCCCCAAATGCAGTGGGCATGGTGGACAACCGCAATTCCACTTCGTCGCCTTCTGCGCCGCGCGTTTTGATGCGCCCGTCCTGCGGACGGCGCTTTTCCACCACATCCATGCGCCCGAGAATCTTGATCCGGCTGGTCATCGCGGCAACCACCGGTGTGGGAATCTGGTACACCTGATGCAACACGCCGTCGATCCGGAATCGCACATTGGCGACATCCCGGCGGGGTTCTACGTGGATGTCGCTGGCCCGCTGCTCGAATGCGTATTGCAGCAACCAGTCCACCAGCCGGACGATGTGTTGGTCGTTGGCATCCAGCTTGCCGCTGACGCCGAGCTGCACCAGTTGTTCGAAATTGGTGATGTCCGAAATGGACGCGCCATGTTGCTGGCTCGCGCCTTTGACGGATTGGGCAAGGTTGTAGAACTCGATCTGAAACGTGCCAATGTCAATCGGGTTGGCGATGACCCGCTTGACCTCCAGGCGCAGGATGCGGGAGAGTTCGGCTTCCCATTCGCGCACGAACGGTTCGCACGTGGCGATGATGGCTTCCGTCTGAGTCACGCGCACCGGAAGTATCCGGAATCGGGTGGCGTAGGCATTCGACATGACTTTGGTCACGGCGGCAAAATCGATCTTGAAGGGATCGATATGCAGATAGGGCAACCCGACCTTTGCAGCCAGCCATTCGGTCAGGGATTCCAACGACAGGAGTTTTTTCGGGGAACGCGGATCTTTCCATTTCTGGTCGGCAAGAATGACCAGTGGATGCACATCGGTCGCACGCAAGTTGCGCCGCAGCGCAAGCAGCTTGTCGGCAATGTCTTTGGTGACCAGTTTGTCGGCGACCAGGTCGATGAGCAGTTGATCAAGCACCAGCCGCCGGTCGCCTTTGCGCATCTCAGCGGTTTTTTGTGTCTGGGTATCAGTATTCACGGAATCAGGCGGCAAGCAATGGTGGGTGCGAGGGGGAAAGGTCGGCGCATTGGAGGGATCACAAGCGAACTATATGCCCGGAATGCGTTTTTTTACAATCGATCACCGGTTCATGCCGGTATTGGAGGATGACCTGGCGGCCTTCGGCAAGGGCGAGCGGATGAACAATCAGTTGAAATCCGGGGGCGAAGATTGCATCATGCCGTCAATTTGATCGAATACAAAAACAGTCTGGGGGGATGATGGAAACGTTGAAAATCAGCAGTGACACACTGTTTATTCTGCTTGGCGCGATCATGGTTCTGGCGATGCACGGCGGTTTCGCGTTTCTGGAACTGGGAACCGTGCGCCGGAAAAATCAAGTCAATGCACTGGTGAAGATTCTGGCGGACTTTTCGGTTTCCACCGTGGCGTATTTCTTCATCGGTTACTCGCTGGCCTACGGGGTGAATTTTTTCTCCGGAGCCGCCGTGCTGGCGGCGGACAGCGGCTACCAGCTGGTGAAGTTTTTCTTTCTGCTGACTTTTGCCGCGGCGATCCCCGCCATTGTGTCAGGGGGCATCGCGGAGCGCGCACGATTCAACCCGCAACTGGCAGCGACGTTTCTTCTGGTCGGCTTCATCTATCCGGTTTTCGAGGGTATTGCCTGGAACGGAAAATTCGGCGTCCAGGCCTGGTTGGAAGCGAGTTTCGGGGCGCCGTTCCGGGATTTTGCGGGTTCCATCGTGGTACATGCTGTGGGCGGCTGGATCGGTCTGGTTGCCGTCGTACTCCTTGGCGCGCGTCGCGGGCGATACAACAAGGAGGGAGGCGTGTCGGCACATCCGCCCTCCAGCATTCCGTTTCTGGCCCTGGGCGCATGGATTCTGACGGTGGGCTGGTTCGGATTCAATGTGATGTCTGCTCAGGCCATTGACAAGATCAGCGGATTGGTCGCAGTGAATTCGCTCATGGCGATGGCGGGCGGAACGCTCGGGGCGCTGATTGTCGGCCGCAACGATCCGGGCTTTGTGCACAACGGCCCGCTGGCCGGGCTGGTGGCGGTATGCGCTGGATCGGACATCATGCATCCGCTTGGAGGTTTGGCCACCGGTGTTGTCGCCGGCGTCCTGTTCGTCTATATGTTTACCGTAACCCAGAATCGCTGGAAAATCGACGACGTGCTGGGCGTGTGGCCATTGCATGGATTGTGCGGCACCTGGGGCGGGATTGCCGCGGGAATCTTTGGCGCGCAGGCGTTCGGCGGACTGGGCGGCACCGCCGAGGTGAAACTGAGTTTTGTTTCGCAACTGATCGGCACGCTGCTGGGCATCGGCGTTGCTGTTGCCGGAGGACTGATCGTTTATGGCGCGTTGAAAGCGCTCGTCGGTTTGCGGCTCGATCCGGAAGAGGAGTTTTCGGGCGCCGATTTGAGCATCCACAAAGTTTCCTCCACCAATGACAAAGAGGGAAATTGGTAGCTTTTCGCTGACGGCGTCGACCACGCACGCCCGCCGGTCGATGCCGTCGATATCACGTTGCCCGGTGTTCGTTCGTAACGACCGGTTCAGGCAATGGCAGGGGGGCGATGGTGCCAATATGAAGACCGAAGCTGCCCTCGCGCTGATCGCTGAAATAGTGTTTGAGCGTGCGGCGTACCGTGGCAAAGGCAATCTGCTCCCAGGGAATTTCCGCCTCGGTGTATAACCGGGTTTCGAGGGATTCCGTACCCGGGAAAAATTGCAGGTCCAGCAGGCGCGCGCGAAACAGAAGAT
The DNA here is from genome assembly GCA_046155535.1 of Burkholderiales bacterium. Lineage (GTDB taxonomy): Bacteria > Pseudomonadota > Gammaproteobacteria > Burkholderiales > JACQAP01 > JACQAP01. Next base: position 10,720 of record JBJXFN010000252.1, on the reverse strand, counting down.
ATACCTGGCTGATATGAGGGATGTTAAACAGCGCGTAGAGGCCAAGGATATCGACCCGTGCATTGGCCTCCTCCAGGGTCTCGCGCATGGCGCCCTGCGCCGTGGTTTCGCCGTTTTCCATGAATCCGGCAGGAACGGTCCACAATCCGGCGCGCGGCTCGATTGCACGCCGGCAAAGCAAGATTCGGTCTTCATGCGCCGGAATACAGCCCACCACCATTTTTGGATTTTCGTAATGGATGGTGCGGCAAGCCGTGCAGACATGGCGCGGCAGGGTGTCCCCATCCGGCACCTTTCGTTCGACAGCTGCACCGCACCGGCTGCAGAAATTCATGACATGACCCATGGTCCGGAAGTTGGTGGGCATTATAGGATGCGCGAAGATTCTGGCGGTATATGAGGTGCGAGAGAATACGGGCGGCGCGGGTGGCTGCGATTATGATGAGCGCGAGTGCCGGAGTTCGGCCATGAGGAGAAAAATCTTGCGGTACGCAAAGAAGTATTTCGTGTGGATGATCATTTGCTTCTGGGCGACGCCCGGTTTGGCTGCGGGCCTGGAAGGATTTCAGGGAACCTGGAAAGGGCCTTGGTACATCGGAATGAGCAGTGGCAAGGTCGCGTTGGAAATCAGCAAGGATGGTCAAGGGAATATTTCGATGACGCAGTTGGACGGTTTTGGCGATTCTCCCGTTCCGCTGAAAAAAATCTCTGTGGACGGGAACATCATTCGATTCGCCGCGGCGGGGGAGAACGGTGTCGAGTTGTCGCTCAAGGCAACGCTGGATGGCACGGGAAAACGCCTGGTGGGCAACGGCAAGCACGGCGGATTCGGGGCCCGCCTCGAATTGCAGCGGCAACCCTGAAATCGGATTATCGGCCGGCGGCTGCTCCCGCTTGGTGCATGCTCAGTCGGCTGGCAGCAACTTGATGTAGTCCGCAAGTGCTTCGATTTGTTCGGTTTTCAGCATTTTCCGATAACCGGGCATCGGTGACTTGCCGGTGGAGATTTGCTGGATGATCTGCGCACGCGACTTGTCAATGCCGGCCAGTTTGGGGCCGTCCGCCCCTTTCATGCCGTAGGCGGGGTGGCACCAGCTGCACTGTGTCGCAAACAATTTCTTGACGTCGATCTGATATTTTTCCTGGATCTCGGCCGCCGCGACGTTGGTCGGGTCTGCGTCGGCGCGTACGTTGCCGGCGGTCAACACGATGGCCACCGCGACCAGCCCTTGTCGAAGATATCTGAAAACGCCGGTGTTTTCGGACGGTGAAGCGTGGTTCATGCCTCCCTCCATCGTATGGCAAAAAAAACGGGCGAAGGATTTCTCCTTCGCCCGGCATAACGTATTGCGATTGAAACAGGTTTACAGGCCGAAAACGACCAGCTGGCCTGCATCCGTCGGCATTTCGGTAAAGGGGTGGCCGAACAGTCCCGGGTAGTTCCCCGAAACGTGGCTGCCCCAGCCGGACGCGACCGCGATGTATTGCTTGCCGCCTGCCATGTAGGAAATCACACCGCCATGGTGGCCGATGCCGTTGTTGTGTTTCCAGATTTCCTTGCCGGTACGCGCATCCAGGGCGTGGACGTTGCCGTCAGCGCCCGGAACGATCACCAGGTTGCCTTTCGTGGAGAGCAGGGAAGCCAGCGGCGGATACTTGAATTCCACGCGCCACTTCATCTTTCCCGACACTGGATCACGTGCCTGCACCGTTCCGTAGGCACCCGGCGATGCGCTGCCGTCGGTCTTCATCTTGGGCGGCTTGGAGGACCAGCTGGCGCCGAAGTAGGCCTGACCCGAAAAATCGGCCGGGCGGTCAGACTTGACCACTTCGATGTCAAAACACCACTCCTGGACGACCTTGTACAGCAGGCCGGTATTTGGGTTGTATGAGCCGGAATTCCAGCTGATGGCACCGTCGATTGCCGGGCAGACATCGGTATGCTTGCCTTCCGGCAATTCGCGACGACCGATCAGGCGACCATCCCGGGAAACACCCTTGATGTAGTTGAAGGTTTCGCCAACCATGTAGGCGTTCTCCACCTTCAGCTCGTTGCCACCACCCAGCGCGTCGGCGTTGTAAACGAAAATGATGCCGCCCTTGTTCGGATGGACCATGTAACGTTTACCGCCTTTTTCCAACAGCATGAACTCGCCGACGGCACTGTCGAAGTCCCAGGCGTCATGCGGCATTTCCGAGAAGTACGACTTGAGTTCCCCGGAGTCCGCATCCAGAACAACGACGGAAGAGCTGTACAGGTTCTCACCCGGACGCGGCCCATCGGTTTTCCAGTTTTCGCCGACCCAGTCGTAATCGGGCGCCGGGTTGGCCGTGCCCCACCATACGGAGTTGGTTTTCGCGTCGTACTGACCGGTCATCCAGCCGCCGCCACCACCGATTTTCCAGGAGTCGTTGCCCCAGGAGTTACGGGAGCGCTCGTCGCCGCCGATGGTGTCGAACTGCCAGGCGGTTTCGCCGGTTTGCGCATTGACCGCAAAGATCGGGCCACAGCAGCCAGACAATTCGCCGCCGTTCGAACCGATGATGACCTTGTCCTTCACGATCAGCGGTGCGCCGGTGAAGCCCTTGTTGCCCTTTTCCACACTCATGACCATGCTGTCCCAGACGACCTTGCCGGTCTTCTGGTCCAGCGCGATCATGCGGCCGTCGGTGGTGCCGATGTATACCTTGCCGTAGCCGATGGCCAGGCCGCGGTTGTACGGGTTGTAGAAGGTGCCTTCCGCGCGTTCGGTGTCGATCTTGGCCTGATAGCGCCAGACAACGGCACCGGTGGCGCCATCCAGTGCCCATACCTGTCCGGACGAACTGGTGTAGTACAGAACACCGTCAACGGCCAGAGGGAAGGATTGAATGCCACGCTTGGATGCGGCAGGAATGTGTTGCCAGGCAACTTTCATGTTTTTTACGTTGCCGGCATTGATTTGGTCCAGACCACTGTAATGCCAGCCTTTGAACGACTGGTGGTACATCAGCCAGTTGTTCGCGTCCTTGTCAGCGTTCATCAGGCGATCCCAGGTCACGTCTGCCGACAGTGCCTGCGATGCGACGCCAATGAGTGCTGCGGCGGACAGGGCCTTGGCGACCCCCGAATAAGTCCATCGTTTCATAAACGCTCTCCCGTGTATTGAAAAACTTTTAGGATTGGGTAGATCTTGTGAAAAACAGATAGCCCTCTATTTTCGCGCCTGAAATAGTGATTAATGACACGCTCCAAGACATGAACGTCGGGGAATCCGCTGCAGAATGTATTCCTCCTGCTTTTTTATTGCAAGAGGACCCCGCGGTTCTTTTCGATCCCGGAGAAGTCCGCCCAGCCATGGGCTTGGGCGCTATTGCACTGCCGCATCCATGCACCGGTGGATGAAGCGGCGTGCGGGGAGCAATCCTGGTGCAAAATGCGCGCGATGGAATCCGGTATGGAAGCAATTGTGCAAAGATTGTGTGACGAGGCGCAAATCAGTTTCGTGCGTGCGTCCGGCCCTGGCGGGCAAAACGTCAACAAAGTTGCAACTGCGGTGCAATTGCGGTTCGATATCGAGGGCTGCAACCGGCTTTCGGAACCGGTCAAGGCGCGGCTGCGGCGGCTCGGAGGGCGCCGCGTCAGTGGAGAAGGTTTCCTTCTGATTGCCGCGCAACGCCTGCGTACGCAGGAAGGCAATCGCCGGGACGCGCTCCGGCGGCTGGCCGACTTGATCCGGTCAGCGATGCCGGAGCCCAGAAAGAGGATCGCCACCCGCCCGACCGTCGCTTCGCGTCGGCGGCGCATCGAAGGCAAACGTGTCCGTTCCCTGCTCAAGACGCAGCGCAGGGCGGTGGGGGGCGAAGAGTAGGCGTCGCCGGACAGCGCATTCGAATTGCGCGGCCGGTTTCCTTTCAATCCAATGTCTTGGCCGCTTCGATTACAGCCATTTCTTCCACTTGAAAACGGCGATCATGATGGCGCTGACCAGGGCCATCAGAATCAGCGAACCCTCGAAACCGTAGCGCCAGTCGAGTTCCGGGAAATGCCGGAAATTCATTCCGAAAATGCCGGCAATGAAAGAAAGCGGCATGAAAATGCTGGTAAACAGGGCCAAGACCTTCAAGACGCTGTTGGTGCGGGTGGTGAGCGTCGAATAATAGGAGTCGAGCATTCCCGCCAGCAGATCGCGGAAGGTGTCCACGCCGTCAGTGACCTGCAGGATGTGATCGTATAAATCGCGGAAATACGCGGCATTCTTTTCGCCGATCAGAGGGGATTCCGATCGCTGCAGATTGGTCACCGCCTCCCGCAGCGGCCATGCCGCTTTACGAACGAAGATCATTTCACGTTTGAGCGCGTGAATCTCCGCAGCCGTTGCCGGCTTCGGATTGGACAGTACGATATCTTCCAGGCGATCGATTTTTTGCCCCAGGCCCTCCAGCACCAGGAAGTAGTGATCGACGATAGTGTCGAGGATGGCGTAGGCCAGGTAGTCGGTGCCCAGTTTGCGCACCTTGCCGATGCCGCGGCGAATGCGCTCCCGGAGCGGATCGAAAAAATCTCCCGGCTGTTCCTGGAACGAAATGAGGTAATTGGATCCGACGATCAGTGACAACTGTTCGGTGACAATCGTTTCGCTCGCCGCGTCGAACTCGAGCATCCTGACCACGACATACAGGTAGTCGCCATAGTCTTCGAATTTCGGCCGCTGGCCGGTATTCAGAATGTCCTCCAGCATCAGCGCGTGGAAGCCCATGACCCGGCCGAAATTTTCCAGCACGCCGGCCTCGGTGATGCGATCCACGTTGATCCAGGTGACCGTCGCGGCATCCTTGAACGGAACGCAGTCGTCCACGCGGGCCAGTTCCTTTTCCACCAGGTGCTGCTCGTCGTAATCCAGCATCGTGACGCGCGGCGGCAGGCCGCTCGCGGCACCGGAATGGGCAATTGGACCGGGCAGACGCAGAGGTTGCCTGGTTGTGGTGCGACGGAGCTTTTTTTTCGACAAGGGAGTTCTTCTCCTTCAGCGTCTTTCCGGAAGAATACGCTGCAGCAGCGAGATCAATCTGGCGCGTTCCACCGCGGACAGTCCACGGACCACCCGCTTCTCGTGCCGTGCCACCTGCCGTTTGAGTGCGCGCAAGGTCTGGATCCCGGCGGACGTGAGGTACAGTCCATTGCTGCGGCGATCCGCGGCGCGCCTTTCCACCAGTTTGCGGCCCTCGAGTTTATTGAGCGCGCTGACCATCGTCGATCTGTCCAGATGCACGCTGTCGGCCAGGGATTGCTGGGTCAGGCCCGGGTTGGCCTCGATGATCACCAGAATTCCAAACAGTCCGGGCGAGACGTCAAACCCGTCCACCGTTTCCGCGAAGTCACTGAAGATCGCTTTCTGTGCCAGTCGCAACTGGTAGCCGATCAGCGATGGCAGAATTCCCTTGCCGGGCTGTGCGGGCACCGGTTCTTGTTGCGTGCGCCCGCGGCCTGTGCTGCGCGATTGTTTGACACCCAACGGTTTGCTTCCCATACTGGAAGCCATCTTAGTGCATCGTGCGCACACCCGCCAGATTCATGGGCTTTACCGTGACCGTCGCCAACCTCGGGCGCAGCGCGCCTGCCGAGGCGGGACAAACCGTGCTCGATGCCCTGCTCGCGCAAGGCGTCGGGTTTGCCTACAGCTGCCAGTCTGGCAACTGCGGTACCTGCCGCTGCGAACTGGTATCCGGGGAGATTCTGGAGCTGGAATATTCGGAGCACGCGCTGTCGCCGGATCAGCGCAGCCGCGGCACGGTGCTCGCCTGTCGCAGCCAGGTCTGGGGGGACGTCGTGGTGCGGCAACTGTCCGACGAAGAATTTGTCGTGCACCCGTCGCGCGTCTTGCGCTGCCAAGTGGCTCGCATCGACAGACTGACCCATGACATTCTCGGATTGCGCCTGGACATCGAAAGCGGCGGGCCCTTTGACTTTTCCGCCGGCCAGTTTGCCCAACTGGAGTTCCCGGTCGCGCCGGGTGTGAGTCGGGACTATTCGATGGCGAATTGCCCGGATGCTGCGCAACTGGAATTCCATATCCGGGTGATGCCTGAAGGCTCTGTCAGCCGACGGATCGCAGCCGGGCTCGCCACCGGGAGCGGGGTCAAAGTGAGTGGCCCGCTGGGGACTTCCTATTTGCGCGCCGCGCATCCCGGCCCCCTGTTGTGTATTGCGGGGGGCAGCGGGATGGCGCCCATCCGGTCAATCGTTTCCACGGCGCTGCGCAGCGGATATTCCTATCCGGTGTATCTCTATTTCGGTGTGCGCCGCGAGCGCGACGTTTATGCCGAGGCCGAACTTGCCGAACTCCAGCGCCTGCATGCGAATTTTCGCGTGCAAGTGGTGTTGTCCGAGTCCGACGAGTCTGGAACCGGCCAAACTCTGTTGCCCCGGCGGCGGGGGCGGGTGACCGATGCCGTGGCCGCGGATTTCGCGGAACTTGCCGGTTTCCAGGCGTATTTCGCTGGTCCGCCGCCCATGGTCGAGGCGGCCACCGATCTGGCGCAGCGTCGCGGTGTGCTGCCCCGCGACATTCATGCGGATGCCTTTTTTCCAGCGGACCATGCGGTTCTCCAGGCGGTGACAGGATGAATGGTGAAGCTGTGCTGGCCGGCCGGGTGGCGATCGTCACCGGTAGCGGCCGCGGAATCGGCCTGTCGATTGCGCGGGCTTTGCACGGTATGGGCGCGATGGTGATCGTGGCCGACAGTGGGGTGTCGATTTCCGGCGCCGACCCGGATCCGACGCTGGCCTTGGGTGTTGCGAACCAGCTGGGCGCCAGGGCCGCCGCGTTTACCGATGATTTGTGTGAACGAGAGGCACCGGCACGGCTTGTGCAATTCGCCACCGACACTTTCGGTGCGATCGACATCGTGGTCAACAATGCAGCGATTCTGCGCGACGCGTTGATATTCAAAGCCGAACGCGCCGACTGGGATCGGGTTCTGGAAAACAACCTTTCGGTACCGTTTGCGTTGCTCGGCGCAGCCACGCCGCGGATGCGCGATCAGCAGAAAAGCGGCCGCCCGCCTGGACGCATCGTCAATGTGGTGTCCAGCGCAGGACTGTTCGGCAATTTTGGCCAGTCCGCCTATGCAGCTGCCAAGGCCGGCTTGTTCGGATTGACACGAGTGGTGGCGATGGACATGGCCCGTTCGCAGGTAACCTGTAACGCCATCGCGCCCTTTGCCGCCACCCGTGTAACCGATTCCATTCGACCTGCCAATGACGCGCAAACGGCGTACAAACAACAGGCACTGACGGTACCGGCACATTATGTGGCCAGCCTCGCGGCCTACCTGTGCACCAATTTGCAGGCGTTGACCGGGCAGCTGTTCGGGGTTCGGGGGCGTGAATTGTTTGTGTTCTCCCAACCGCGGCCGGTGTTCCGTGCGCTGATGCGTGCGGGGCCGGCGCCGGATTTCGAACACCTCACCGCGATTCTGGGTGGGGAGGCGGCAGCGAAGCTGACGGATCTGTCCAGCGATCTGGAGTTTTTCAACACTGAGCCGTTCGTTTGAAGGAAGTGACCATGACTGCATCTGCGAAACTGGAAGTCAAGACCGCGGCCGACCTTGCCAGCCAGCCTGAGGAGTATCAGTCGGCCGTCAAAAAAATTGTCGTCAGCCACGCGGTGAACGAGCTTTACGGCGCCCAGGTATTCGACGAACCGGCGATTGCGTTGGCGCCCACCCCGTACGCAAAGTGGCTCACCTGCAGGGTGGCGATGGAAGAGTACCATCACCATGTTCGCTTTCGCGGCCTCGCCGAAGAGATTGGCGTGCCGGCGCAGATGATGGACCCGAAAGTGAAGAAGCCCTTGAGCATTTTCGACTTCAAGCTGCAAACCTGGGTCGAATTCTGTGTCATCAAGGCGCTGGCCGATTTTGCCGAAATCATGCAGGTCGAGGACCTGCTGCATTGCAGTTTTCACCCGCTGCGCAATCTGGCCCGCATTACCATGCCGGAGGAAAAATTCCACGCCAAGTTCGGTCGCGATTTCTGTCTGGAAATGATTCAGACTCATTCGGGGCGGGAAGCGGTGCAGGACGCCATTAACAGGTATTTTCCGATCACGCCGGGATTTTTCGGGGCAAGCAAATCGAAGAACAACGAAATGTATCTGCGCTGGGGACTGAAGAGCCGCACCAACGATCAGATGCGGGAAGACTTCCACCAGCGGGTGACCGAACTGGTGGAAAAGGATTTCGGATTGTCGTTGCCAAGAATATAAAAACATTGATGCCACAGAGTACAAAGAGGAAGGAATTGAAAACACATTCTTTCTTTCGAAACGGTTCGTCCGTATCTGTCCATGGATTTGCGTTTTCTCTGAGTTCTCTGTGACCTCTTTGGCAAATAGGATTTGAACGATTTAGAGATTTTCAAGATGAAGCCAGACCAGGAACGCGCAATGCAAGATGCCGGCACGCCACGCAAGGCGTTTTATCGCCGCATCGGACAGGCACATCTGACGCCGCTCTGGGAGTCAATGAGCGCGCTGGTGCCCAGGCGACCGGCTTCGCTTTGTGTGCCGGCACTCTGGAAATACGCCGAAGTGCGGCCCTGGCTGATGGAATCAGGCAGTCTGATCAGTGCCAGGGAAGCGGTGCGTCGCGTGTTGATCCTGGAGAATCCCGGTATGCGCGGCCAATCTGCGATTACCAATTCCCTTTATGCGGGATGGCAGTTGATTCTTCCCGGCGAAGTGGCGCCCGCTCATCGACATTCGCAAACGGCGTTGCGGCTGATTGTCGAGGGCTCCGGCGCTTATACGGCGGTCGAGGGAGAGCGGGTGACCATGCACCCTGGGGATTTCATCATCACGCCGTCCTGGACCTGGCATGACCATGGCAATCCGGGCGCAGAGCCCGTGGTGTGGCTGGACGGACTGGATATTCCGCTGGTGCGATTTCTGGAAGCGGGATTTGCGGAGGACGACGTGCGCGAGGAGCAGGCCATTGTGCGGCCCGAGGGGGACGCCTGGCTGCGCTACGGCAACAATCTGCGGCCGGTGGCGTTTGTGCCGCGGGATGCCAATTCGCCGGTGTTTGCCTACCCATATGCGCGCACGCGTGAAAGCCTCGCCCAGCTTGCGAAAGTCGATGCGCCGCATCCGGTTCATGGTCACAAGATGGAATTCATCAACCCGGCCACTGGCGGCCCGGCCATGCCGACCATGGGTGCCTATGTGCAGTGGATGTCGGCCGGATTCCCGGGAAAGTCGGCGCGCAGCACCGACGGCACGGTATATTCCGTTATCGAAGGCGAGGGCACGGTGAGAATCGAAGACAGGGAGTTTGCATTTGGCGCGCGCGATACCTTTGTGGTGCCCGCATGGAACAATCTGTCATTCCGTACCCGGACTGATGTGGTTCTGTTCAGTTTTTCGGACCGGCCCGTGCAAAAGGCACTGGGCCTGTTTCGCGAATCCTCCCCGACCTGACCTATTTTCCACTCCCGAAAGATATTGCCCATGCACGCGAATGAATTTGTGTTCGATCCCGACACGATGCCGGCCATTCCGATTGTCGGCCGCAAGGAAAAATTTCCGGTCCACCGCATCTATTGCGTCGGCCGGAACTACGCTGCACACGCCCGGGAAATGGGCAAGGATCCGGAAAAGGAGCCGCCGTTTTTCTTCCTTAAACCGGCGGATGCCATCCTGCCCGGCGGTGGCAACATGCATTACCCGCCCGGCACCGAAAACCTTCACCATGAAATCGAGATGGTGGTGGCGATCCACCGCGAGGGCCGCAATATCCCGACGGGCAGGGCCCTGGATCATGTTTATGGCTATGCCGTCGGGTTGGACATGACCCGGCGCGATCTGCAGTTCAAGGCCCGCGACATGGGCCGCCCGTGGGACTTCGGCAAGGCCTTCGACGAGTCGGCGCCGATCACGCCGATCTTTCCGGTGGCCAGTCATGGCCATCACAGCACGGGAAAAATCTGGCTCAAGGTCAACAACGAGATCCGCCAGGATGCCGACCTGTCCGAATTGATCTGGAGCGTGCCGGAAACCATCGCGTTTCTGTCCGAGTACTACCTCCTGAAGCCTGGGGATTTGATTTTCACGGGGACCCCGGCAGGGGTGGGGGCCGTCAAACGCGGCGATCGCATGACGGGATTTGTGGAAGGGCTGGGCGAATTGGCCGTGACGGTGGTTTGAATGGTGAAAACTTTGGGAGAGGGCATGCTGTCTTGAACGACGTCAATCAGAAAACCTGGCTCGAAGTAGCCTTGAATGGGCCCTGGACGAGGCGGCGCCAACCCCGCATCCCGGTTACCGTCCCGGAAATCGTCGCGGAAGGCATCCAGTGCGTGCAATCCGGAGCGGCCATTGTGCATGTGCATGCCTACAACGAGGCAACAGGAGAACAGACCGAGGATGCGGAAACCTATGCGCGGATCATTGAAGGTATCCGCACGAAGGTCGATGCCATCGTGTACCCCACCGTTCCGACTGGCGGCATGGAAGGCCGCAGCGCGGCGGACCCGTCGCGCTTCGCCCACATCGAAGCCCTCGCCCGGCGCGGGCTGTTCGAATGGGCGGCAGTGGATCCGGGATCGGTGAATATTTAGCTTTATGACGACCTGCGCGAAGACAAGCCCGGTTTTGTCTATCTGAACGAGGAGGCGCTGGTGCGCGAAGGACTGCGCCTGGCGCGTCGTCATCGGTTTCATCCGAGTTATGCCATTTAT